>JAFLSI010000130.1 GCA_022511025.1 Rikenella sp.
GTTTTTCTGTGTGGGAGCTGAGGGATTCGAACCCCCGACCCTCTGCTTGTAAGGCAGACGCTCTGAACCAACTGAGCTAAGCTCCCTTGCCCCGTTGCGGTACAAAGGTACGGATTTTTTACAATCCGCAAAAAAACGGACGATAAAAATTCACAAATTTTTACCGGTAGATCCGCAACAAACTAATATACAACCTATTCCCCACCCTTTTCCTCCAGCACAACCGGATCGAACTGCTGCAACTGCGCCGCCTCCTCCGCCCCGAGCGAGTCGGCCGGAGGCAGCAGATCCGTCGGCGAAACCGTCTCCGGCGTAATCCGCAGCCGCGCCCGGTCCTCCGTCCGCGGACCACGCAGGAACACCTCGCGGATATAATTCCGCAGGTTCATCCGCGTATCCTCGATCAACGCCACCCGCGTCGGCAACTCCGCACTCTTGTAACGCGCCCGCGTGATCTTGAAATCGAAATCGTCCAAATCGCCGAAAATGTCGATCCCCAACCGGAACGGAATCGGCGATTTCAACACCGAAATGTGGTAATTGAAAGTCATATCCATCTTGTGCACACCGCTCACCGCCACCCGGTAGCGGTCGATCTCCACGACGAACGGAAAGATCTCTATCTGGGAATCCCGCACCAATACCTCGGCCGAAATATGGTCGATCAAATTCCGCTTCTTATTCTTGAACATCAACTTTTTGGAGATCTCCGTAAAGGTCTCGCCGTCCATCAGTACCAAGCTGTCGCCGTCGAGGTGGCAGGCCGCATTGAGGGTCGGCAGGAGCATGTTCATCGCACTGTCCAACCGTACCGCCGCCGCGATCTGACAGTCGACCACCCCCTCGAACGACCGCAGCATCGGCATCAGCGTGTCGATCGCCGGCACCAGCTCGATCAAGCGGGCCACCTGCATCTTCTCCATCTCCAAATCGAACCCCGCCTGAATATCCTGCGGCGTCCGCGTAGCGTAAAGCCCCGTCATCCGCAGGGTCCCCGCATTACTCCGCATCACGAGGTTCGAGAGTTGCAGCACCCGGTTCCGCGCCACCACTTCGCCCGCCAAGCTGTCCAAAGCCAGATTCGCGTAAACGCCGTGGTGAACCGTCATGTCGAACGTCATGTCGATATTGCCCGGCACCAGCAGCAAAGCCCCCTCCGCAGCCGTCGTATCGGCCGACGCAGCCAACCGCTCCCCGAACACCTCGTCGCTCTCGGCGTGATCCACCCCTCCTTGCGCCACCAATTCCGTCCCAGCATGGGCCACCCGAACGATCTGGTTCAAGTTGAGCGTGTCGGCCTCCACGGTCAAATTCCCCTGCAGACCGCCCCGCCCCAACATCGCCCGGCGCAATCCCCGCACATCGCCGGTCAGCACCATCTGCGACTGGCCCGACTTGACGAACGTCCGGTTGAGCCGGATTTCGTCGGTGCTGAATCCGAGGTCCACATCGCGCAGCGTAGTGGTCATCGGGAAATAAGGCGTTACGATCCGCCCCGACTGCGCCTTGATTTCGCCGTTCACCTGCCAGCGCCTCAACACCTCGCCCAAATCCGACGAGACGCGCAGGTCGAGGTCGCTGTCCGAGAATCCGCTGTCGGTCCGCTGCCGGTCGCCCCGCAGCGTGCGGACATAGGCGAACAGCGAATCCCGCGCCACCTCTGGATAGAGACGCTGCAAGGAGTCGAGACGCTGCTCCCGCCGCTGGAGCTGAGTACTGTCCGGCCGGTAGAGCGTGGCTTCGATCCCCACGCTCCCCTGCCGAATCGTGAAGCGGTTCGCAGCCTCCCGCAACGACAACCGCCGAGCCTGCATTTGCAGCGCGAGGCGCGGAATCCGGACATCATCCGCCGCCGGCCGAATGCTCCACTGACTCTCTAACCCGCGGCCGATAAAGACGGTCGAATCGCCGAGATCGATCCGCAGGCCGGTCGCCGACAAAACGCCTTGCGAAGGATGGACGGCCGTCGTGTCCCGGACGACGGCTTTGGCCGAGGTCGCTGCCTGCAGGCGAATGTTCTTTCCGGTCAGGCAGTAAGCCTGTCCCAAATCCATATCGATGGTATCCACCGAAAGAGCCGCCCCCACAGCCTGCGTTCCCCGTACCATCAAAGAGTCTGTCCGGGTCTGACCCGTTCCGGCTCCCACCCGCCCGTGGCCGACCATCAGGTGGATCTCCTCCTGAGGCATATCCACCAACAGGGTGTCGACGGTCAGGTGGCCGCTGATGCGCGCCCCGCCGATGCGTCCCAAATCGAGCTGGCTGAGCCGGGTCTCTCCCTCGAGGTCCCACGCGATCCGCCCGCGGACGGTCGTCCCTTTGGACGACGGGAAATGCTGGGTCAGGTAATCCAACGAGAGATCGCCGCTCATCCGGCCGGAAAAGCCGGCATCGCCGGTCAGCCGGTCGGCCCGGCCGACGGCAGCCAATTTCAGTCCGATCCCCGACACGCGGAGATCCCGCAGTTCGATTCCGGTCGAGTCGGGCTGCCGGGGCCGGTAGCGCAGGGTCGCATCTATGGCCAGCGTATCGATCCGGCTGCCGTGGCGGTCTTTCGTATAATAGAGGTAACCGGCCGGTATGCGCCAGTCGGCAGTAACATCGGGCAGAATCCCGGCCGAGGCGACGAACGGCCCTTCGACTTGCAAATCGAGATCGGTGGTCAGGTCGGTTTCGTAGTCGCGGGCCAGCGGCAAAATCTCGGCGGGCACGGCGCGCAGCAGGCTGGCCAAACGCAGCCCGCGGGTGTGCACTCCGAACCGGGTGTAAATGCTGTCGTCGCGAAACGCCGCCTGACCGTCAGCAGCTATGTGCATGTCGTTCATCCGCAGACCGAAATCGCTGACGACAAGGTCTTTGTGGTCTTTCCCGCGAAACTGCAACCGGGTACCGAACTGCAAGGAGTCGAGCCAGCGGACGTTGTCCAGAACCACTTCCCGCCCTCTCAGATTCAAGGTATAATCGACTTGCCGCCGCCCCGCTACGGTCAAACTGTCGATAACGGCCGAATGGATCTGCCCGCCGCTTTGCCAAGCGATGGTTCCATGCCGGAGCCGCAGCTGCCGAATGTCGTTCTGCAACAGTTCGCTCGAAAGCCGTCCGCGCACAAACAGGGTTTGCAGTTCAATGTGTCCGGCAAAGTCGTCGGGCCGGCTGTCGTACACGATATGCAGGCCGTTGCGAATCGAAATCCGGTCGATATTGACGACCAGTGCGGTCGAGTCGGCTTCGGTTTCCGTCTCGGTCGAATCGCTCCGGTAAATATCCCAGTTGGCGGTCCCGTCCGGGGCGATGCAGGCGTGCAAATGGGCCTGTTCGAGCGCTATACGCCGTATATCGATGCGCCCGCGGATCAATGGCAAGGCGTTCACTGACAACTCCAACCGCTGAACCCGGGCGAGGGTGTCGGCCTCAACCGGCAGACTTTTCCGAACGGTGGTGTCGTCCAACCGGTCGAAGGCGTGGGAGATGATCTCTGTCCCGCGCAATTGCAGGGTTATGTGCGGAAAATTACGAAACAATGAAACGTCGACGGTGTCGATCCGCACTTGTGCATCCAAATACCGGTCGCACATCTGAACCACAAGCGGGGTGAGCCGTTCGGGGGTGAGCAACAGAAGGGCGCCTCCCAAAACAAGGGCTGCCAAACCGATAATTGTACCGAGGGGTATGAATATAAGTCGTTTAACGGTTCTCTTTTTCATGCTTCAAAGATACGATTCCTTACGCATTCGGCGAAATGATTCTGTTCTGATCGGGGCTTTTGCTGGCACCCGTTGGGTGTTTTACTGGCAGCCTCTACCCCTACATTCGACCTCGTGCTACTCTTTGCGACCCGCTGGGTCGCGCGCCCGACGCCGCCCCATGCGGAGGGCGCCACTCGACCAGCTCGTGGCTTCTCCGCCGGCATCGGAC
>JAFLSI010000131.1 GCA_022511025.1 Rikenella sp.
CTAATCGGTTGGAGTGCCCAGCGGCACCGGCTGGCCCGAGCGACCGGAGGTCGCAAAGAACAGCAAGGCCGAATAAGGGCAGAGGCGGCCAGTAAAACCCCCGAAGGGTGTGCGGCGCCAGCGCAGACGCAACCGAGCGGAGCGAGGGATTGCGGCCGGCGCAGGGGGTGGCGCCGCCCGCCCGACTCTGGCGAGTCGGACGCGTTGCGTCTTTTGTTGGCCGCCTTTACCAGCGCTTGACGCCGGCGGAGAAGCCATAAGCAAGGCGAGTGGCGCCCTCCGCATGGGGGCGGCGTCGGGCGCGAGGCCGAATAGAGGGGTAGAGGCTGCCAATAAGACACCCGAAGGGTGCGCCACCCCGCGCGGCGGGGCGCAACTTCGACGAAGCTTGTGGCTCCCACCGCTGGCGACGACCCACAACATTCATCGAGGGTAGAGGCTGCCAGCAAAAGACGCTGTGCGTCCACTCCGCAGGAGTGGGCAGGCCGAAGCCTCGCCCCGCGGAGGCCTGCAAGCAGTCCCCGCCGGCTCCGGCCTGAATCGAGGTAAAGACTTGCCAGCAAACATCCCCCGACACGCTACAACTCCTAAGAAAAATCAGTACTGCTCACTCTCGTTCGGGAAATCGCCCGATTTGACATCCTCGTGATAGCGTTCCACCGCCTGCATGATTTGCTCGTGCAAGTTCAGGTACCGGCGGAGAAAGCGCGGCGAGAAACCGTTGTTGATCCCCAGCATGTCATAGCAGACCAAGACCTGTCCGTCCACCCGGTTCCCCGCCCCGATGCCGATGATCGGGATTTTCACCGCCTCCGCCACCCGTCCCGCCAGCACCGCCGGGATTTTTTCCAGCACAATCCCGAAACAGCCCGTTTCCGCCAGCAGCAGCGCATCCGCATAGAGTTTTTCCGCCTCCGCCTCCTCCTTGGCCCTCACCGCATACGTACCGTACTTGTTGATCGACTGCGGCGTCAGCCCCAAATGGCCCATCACCGGAATCCCCGCGCAAAGGATCCGCCGGACCGAATCGATAATCTCCGCCCCCCCCTCCAACTTCACCGCATCCGCCTCCGTCTCCTTCATGATCCGGATCGCCGAGTTGAGCGCCTCCTTGGAATTCCCCTGATAGCTCCCGAACGGCAAGTCGACCACCACCAAAGCCCGTTCCACCGCCCTCGCCACCGCCTTTCCGTGGTAGATCATGTCGTCGAGCGTCATCGGCACCGTCGTCTGGTAGCCCGCAATGACATTGGCCGCCGAGTCCCCCACCAAGATCACATCGATCCCCGCCGCATCCATAATCCCCGCCATCGTGTAGTCGTAAGCCGTCAACATCGATATTTTTTCGCCCCGCGCCTTCATTTCAGCCAGCCGGAACGTCGTTACGGCCCGTGTTTTTCCTTCCGTAGACATAGTGATTTTCCTCCAAGAAAGGTTTCGATACCGGGTCAAAAGTATAAACTTTCCGAAATTAAACTGTCGATTTTTTGCAGCAGACCGAAAATTTCCTATCTTTGCGGTTCCAAACACACACAACAAGCGAAACGGATATGTACGCTATCGTAGAAATTGCAGGGCAACAATTCAAAGTTGAAAAGGGTCGCAAGCTGTATGTTCACCGTCTTGCCGACGCCGAAGGCGCCGGCGTCAGCTTCGACAAAGTCCTGTTGATTGACAATGACGGAAAGGTTGCAGTCGGCGCACCTACAGTAAAAGACGCCAAGGTCGAAGCGACCGTCATCAAACATCTGAAAGATGACAAAGTGCTCGTCTTCAAAAAGAAACGGAGAAAAGGGTACCAGAAGATGAACGGGCACAGACAATGCTTGACCCAGATCGAAATTAAGAACATCATCGCTTAGGGAACTCTTTCGACATACTCTGTCGGAGTTCGCGCAACACGAAGAAAAAAGGAGACAAGTCATGGCACATAAAAAAGGGGTAGGTAGTTCGAAGAACGGCCGCGAATCGGAAAGCAAACGTTTAGGGGTAAAACTGTTCGGCGGACAGGTGGCCAAGGCAGGGAATATCATCGTGCGGCAGCGCGGGACGGTGCACAATCCGGGCGAAAATGTCGGGATGGGGAAAGATCACACGCTGTTCGCTTTGGTGGACGGGACCGTATGCTTTAAGAAGAAAGCTGAAGGGAAATCGTTCGTATCGGTTATTCCGGTGGCGGAGTAGTAGTTAGGCTCCTCTGCTTGTACCATAAAAAGAGGCGTTCCGGGGCTTTTTGCAAAGCCCGGAACGCCTCTTTTTTGCGAAAAATCGTAACTTTGAACGGCCGTACCGCAGAACGTGTGCGGCAGAATGACAGGAGAAAGATTAAACAGACTGAATAACATGCTCACACTGAAACAAATCCGGGACGAACGCGAACTGACCGTCGCCCGGTTGGCCAAGAAAGGGGTAGAAGCCGCACCGACAATCGACCGGATCCTTGCGTTGGACGACCGCCGCAGAGCGATCCAGCAGCAGCTGGACGGCAACTTGGCCGAACAGAACAAAATCGCCAAAGAGATCGGCGGACTGTTCCAGTCAGGAAAGACCGCCGAGGCACAGGCATTGAAAGAGCGCGTGGCAGGGCTGAAAGAGCAGTCGAACGCGCTGGCAGCAGAACAGGCCGAAGTGGCGGCCGAAATGGAGGCCGCGATCGTTACCCTGCCCAACCGTCCGGCGGAGATCGTACCGGAGGGGAGCTGCGCCGCCGACAACTTGGTTGTGAAGACCGGCGGACCGGAGGCGAAACAGCTCAAAGGAGAGGGAATTTTACCCCATTGGGAGCTGGCGAAAAAGTACGACATCATCGACTTCGAGCTGGGAAACAAGCTCACCGGGGCGGGCTTCCCGGTCTACAAGGGGAAAGGGGCCAAGTTGCAGCGGGCCTTGATCAATTTCTTCTTGGACCTCAACACGGCTGCGGGTTTTCAGGAGGTGGAACCGCCGATCTTAGTGAACGAGGCTTCGGGCTTCGGCACGGGGCAGCTGCCGGACAAGGAGGGGCAGATGTACCACGCGACGGCGGATAATTTCTACCTGATTCCGACGGCCGAGGTGCCGGTAACCAACATTTTCCGGGACGAAATCGTCGACGAAAAGAAGCTGCCGATCCGCCTGACGGCCTATACGCCGTGTTTCCGGCGCGAGGCGGGATCCTACGGAAAGGATGTGCGGGGGCTGAACCGGCTGCACCAGTTCGACAAGGTGGAGATCGTGCAGGTGGCCCACCCGTCAGACTCGTACGAACGGTTAGACGAAATGGTGGCCCATGTCGAGGGAATCGTGCAGCGGCTGGGGCTGCCCTACCGGATTTTGCGTCTGTGCGGCGGGGATATGAGCTTCACCAGTGCGCTGACTTATGACTTCGAGGTCTACAGCGAGGCGCAGGACAAGTGGTTGGAGGTTTCGTCGGTCTCCAACTTCGAGTCGTTCCAGGCCAACCGGCTGAAACTCCGGTTCCGCAATGCGGAAACAAAGAAAACGGAACTGGCCCATACCCTGAACGGCAGTTCGCTGGCTCTGCCGCGGATCGTGGCGGCTCTGCTCGAAAACAACCAGACGCCGGAGGGTATCGTGATCCCGGAAGCGCTCAGACCGTACACGGGCTTCGACCTGATTAAATAACCGCTCGTTTTTTTGCTGTTTTGTTTTTTGGTGTCGGGAGGGTACTGTTCTCTTTGTGAACAAAGAGAACCAGAAAAACTTTAGGCGATACTGCGTATCGCTATGGCAGCCTCGGACCTATGTTTGTCTTTGTGTTGGGTTGGGGTAATGGAGCGCTAAATGTGTTTTTTCTCCCTAAGCGCTCCCTTACCCCAACCCAAAGACAGGGCGAAGCCTATCACCGCGCACGGTCATGGAATGCGCAAGCATTCCCGAAAGTCTTTTTGGTTC
>JAFLSI010000132.1 GCA_022511025.1 Rikenella sp.
AGTTTTTCTGGTTCTCTTTGTTCACAAAGAGAACAGTACCCTCCCGACACCAAAAGACAAACAGCAAAAAACGAAAGAACAGACAAGAGCAAAAGTAGGTAAAAAAATGGTCAAGTTAAGCGTCAACATCAACAAGATCGCCACTTTGCGGAATTCGCGAGGCGGGAACCAGCCCGACTTGTTAGTCGCCGCACAGCATATCGAGCGATTCGGAGCACAAGGGATCACCGTCCATCCGCGTCCCGACGAGCGTCATATCCGGTATGCCGACGTTCGTGCCTTGAAGCCGCTGCTGACCACCGAATTCAACATCGAAGGGTATCCCGGCGAGCGGTTCGTCGAGTTGGTGAACGAAGTCCGGCCGACACAGGTAACATTAGTTCCCGACGGGCCGGATGCCATCACCTCCAACGCCGGGTGGGACACCTCGACCCACCGCGGGTTGCTGGAAGAGATAACCGCCCGGTTTCAGGCCAGCGGGATTCGCGTCTCCATCTTCGTGGACGCCGACCCCCGGATGGTCGAAGGGGCGGCCCGGATCGGCGCCGACCGCGTCGAACTGTACACCGAAGCCTACGCCACCCATTACAAAACCGACCCGGCCCGGGCGATCGCACCTTTCGTCGCAGCAGCCGAAGCGGCAGCAGACTGCGGCTTGGGACTGAACGCCGGCCACAATCTGAGTTTGGAGAACATAGCCTATTTCGCCGACCGGATTCCGGGCCTTTTGGAGGTCTCGATCGGCCACGCACTGATCTCCGAAGCCCTCTACCTCGGACTCGAAAACACCGTGCGGCTCTACCGGCAGAAACTGCGCCACACGACAGACCGATAACCCGAACCCTTATGGAGGCGATCATCCGAAAAGCACTGAGCGACCCGCTGTTCCGCCGGATCGGCACGATTGCCGACCGGCGCGGCGTGCAGGCCTATGCCATCGGCGGTTACGTGCGCGACACCTTCCTGCTGCGGCCCTGCACCGACATCGACATCGTGATCGTCGGAGGCGGAACAGGAGGCGGGATCGCCGTGGCCGAAGAGCTGGGACGGGAGGTGAAAAGCAAAGTCAACGTTTTCCGGAATTTCGGCACCGCCATGCTGCGGGTGGGGGCGTGGGAGGTCGAGTTCGTCGGAGCCAGACGCGAGTCGTACCGCGCCGACAGCCGCAAACCGATCGTCGAAGACGGAACCATGGAGGACGACCAGCGCCGGCGCGACTTTACGATCAACGCCATGGCTTTCGGACTGAACGGCGACACCTTCGGCCGTTTGGTCGATCCGTTCGAAGGGATGGAGGATTTGGAGGCGCAGCTGATCCGTACGCCGCTCGACCCGGACACCACCTTTTCGGACGATCCGCTGCGCATGGTTCGGGCGATCCGGTTCGCCGCGCAGCTCGATTTCCGGATCGAAGCGGAGACCTTCGCAGCCATCCGGCGAAACCGGGAGCGGATCGGCATCATCTCGCGCGAACGGATCGCCGCAGAGGTCGAAAAGATCATGCGTTCGCCGCGGCCGTCGAAAGGTTGGCAGCTGTTCGACGAATGCGGCCTGTTGGAATCGGTCTTCCCGCAGCTCGACCGGCTCAAGGGGGTGGAAACGGTGCGGGGACGGGGACACAAAGACAACTTCATCCATACGCTGAAGGTGTTGGAAAACATCGTGCCGCAGACGGACAACCTGTGGCTGCGGTGGGCGGCGCTGCTGCACGACATCGGCAAACCGAAGACCAAAGCCTGGGACGACCGGGCGGGGTGGAGCTTCCACGGCCACGAGGCGGTGGGGTCGAAGATGATACCGGGAATTTTCCGCGAACAGAAGCTGCCGTTGGACGAACGGATGAAGTATGTCCAGAAGTTGGTTTTCCTGCACCTGCGGCCGATCATCCTCGCGGAGGAGGAGGTAACGGATTCGGCGGTGCGGCGGCTGCTGTTCGAGGCGGGAGAGGATGTGGAGGACCTGATGACGCTGTGCGAGGCGGACATTACGTCGGCAAACGATACGAAGGTGCGCCGCTATTTGGCGAATTTCGCATTGGTGCGCCGCAAGATGCGGGAGATCGAGGAGAAGGACCACATCCGCAACTTCCAGCCGCCGATCACAGGGGAGTTGATCATGGAGACCTACGGCATCCCGCCGTGCCGGACGGTGGGGATCATCAAGGAGCGGATCAAAAATGCGATCCTCGACGGCGAGATTCCCAATGAGTATGCGGCGGCTTACGCACTGATGGAACAGATAGCGGCGGCCGAGGGATTAGTGCGGACGGAGGCAGGGAGGGAGTGAAGCGATGATCGTGGGGCGGGGCTGGCCCGACGACTCAGAGAGTCGCCAATCCCTCTTCGATCGGCCGATCCGCGGGCTGCGAATCCTGCAGGCGGCAGTGCCGCTGAACAGACCAACCGCACTGCATAATAATATAAAGAAATACCACACCACCGATGCGCAAGATTTTACTGTTTTCGTTTTTCCTGCTGCTCGGCCTGATCGCCTCGCAGACCCTGCCCGACCGGATGGGTGCCGAGAGCTATGCCGCATTCAAGAAAGCGACCGACACCCTGTTGTATATCTGTTTAGCATTCATCATGATCAACGTCGGGCGGGAGTTCGAGGTCGAAAAACCTCAGTGGCGGAGCTATGTGAGCGACTATTTCATCGCCATGGCGACCGCCGCCCTGCCGTGGTTGCTGGTGGCCGTCTATTACGTATTCGTGCTGCTGCCGGAGAGCTGCTACGGCGACTGGGGGGCGTGGAAAGAGAGCCTGTTGCTGAGCCGGTTCGCCGCGCCGACTTCGGCCGGAATCCTGTTCACCATGCTTGCGGCGATCGGCTTGCGGCGCAGCTGGATCTATCGAAAAATCCAAGTGCTCGCCATTTTCGACGACTTAGACACCATCCTCCTGATGATTCCGCTGCAGATCATGATGGTGGGATTCCGGGTGGAAGTAATCGTCATTCTGGCGGTCGTTACCGTTCTGTTGGGTTTCGGGTGGCGTTTTCTGGCCCGGTTCGACATGGTGCAGTCGTGGTGGGCGATTCTGCTCTACTCCGTGGGCGTGATTGCCGCAACGTGGGTCGTCAATCGGCTGTTCCACATCCATATCGAAGTCTTGCTGCCGGCGTTCGTTTTGGGGATGGTGATGCGGCACCGGCACATCGACACCCGGACCGAATACCGGGTGAGCAGTGCCGTTTCGTTCCTGTTCATGCTGCTCGTGGGGCTGAGCATGCCCTACTTCATCGGCAGCGGAGCGATGGCGGGGTTTGCGTCGGACGGGGGGGGCGAGGCACCGTCGATCTTGGGGATGCAGCCTATGCTGCCGTGGGGGACGATCGCTGTGCATGTGGTGGTGGTGTCGCTGCTGTCGAACGGGGGGAAGTTAGTACCGCTGTTTTTCTACCGCGACCGGATACTGGAGGAGCGGTTGGCGTTGTCTGTCGGGATGTTTACGCGGGGCGAGGTGGGGGCCGGGATTATTTTTATCGCCTTGGGATACGGGATCGGGGGGCCGGCGTTGATCGTGTCGGTGCTGACTTTGGTGTTGAATCTGATCCTGACCGGCGGGTTCGTGGTGTGGGTGCAGCGGTTGGCGGTGCGAGCCTGCGGGGAACATGCGGCGTAAAAAAGATCGCTTTCGTTCATTTAATCTTTCTCGGTCGAGCGGTTCTCACTGCATTTTAGTTGCGATTCGAAGGGGTGCCGCTGGGCACTCCAGCCGATTAGTCTGCTCGGAACAACTTCCGTCGGCATCGGACGCTGGTAAAGGCGGCTCGGTTCAAGTGTCAGCGGCACCGGGTCAGCTGCCCGGCGCGAAGACACGAGCATCGTCGAGTGTCGGAGCCAGCCGGTGGGCGGCGGCTGGCCCGAGCGACCGGAGGTC
>JAFLSI010000133.1 GCA_022511025.1 Rikenella sp.
GCGGAGGGCGCCACTCGCCCGGCTCGTGATCGCCTCCGCCGGCGTCGGACGCTGGCAAAGGCACCCCATAAAAACCCGACGAAGGCTTTTCCCGATCAATAACGACCGGACGGGGCAAAAATAGTGTAAAAAAGCTGTAAATTTGTCTCGCATTATCCTCTCAAGACAGATGAAGATACTGATCGCC
The DNA here is from genome assembly GCA_022511025.1 of Rikenella sp. Taxonomy (GTDB): domain Bacteria; phylum Bacteroidota; class Bacteroidia; order Bacteroidales; family Rikenellaceae; genus Rikenella. The sequence goes on from JAFLSI010000133.1 coordinate 188, forward strand.
GGAGCCGGCGAAGTGGGGAGCCACCTCGTCAAGATGCTCAGCAACGAATACCACGACATCACCATCATCGACGACGACGAGAAGCGGCTCGACGAACTGGCCGCCACCTCCGACATCCTCACCATCGAAGGCGACATCACCTCGTTCGAGATTTTGCAGCGGGCCGAAGTGCAGCGCTGCGACCTCTTCATGGCCGTCAGCCCGGAAGAGAACACCAACATCCTGTCGGCCGTGCTGGCCAAGCAGTTGGGCGCCCGGAAGACCATCGCCCGGATCGACAACGACGAATACCTGCGGCCCAACAACAAAGAGGTATTCATCCACATGGGGATCGACTACCTGTTCTACCCCGAGAAGGTCGCCGCACAGGAGGTCATCACCCTGCTGGGCCACTCCTCCACCTCGGAATACGTCGATTTTTCAGGCGGGCGGCTTTCGCTGGTGGTTTTTCGGCTCGACGTGTCGTCGCCGTTGGTGGGGCGCACCCTGATCGAAGCGACCCGCGACCACGAACAGTTGGAGTTCCGCACCATCGCCATTTCGCGCGACGGACGGACCATCATTCCGCGCGGCGAAGACCGTTTCGAAGAGAACGACATGATCTACGTCGTGGCGGAGCGCGGATCGGTCAAAGCCGTCATGGGACTGTCGGGCAAACCCAACATCGAGGTGAAAAACCTCATGATCCTCGGCGGCTCCCGGATCGGGTGGCGGATCGCCAAAGAGTTGCAGCACGAGATCAACATCAAACTGGTGGACTACAATCCGGAGCGGGCCTACAAATTGGCCGAGATGTTGGACAAGACCCTCATCATCGCCGAAGACGGCCGGAAAAGCGAAGTGATGACCGAAGAGGGGTTGGACAAGATGGACGCCTTCGTCGCCCTGACAGGCCGGTCCGAGACCAACATCCTCGCCGCGATGTTAGCCAAGCGGATGGGAGTCAAAAAAGTGATCGCCGAGGTCGAAAACATGAACTACATCTCGCTGGCCGAAAGCATCGGCATCGACACCATCATCAACAAGAAACTGATCACGGCCAGTTCGATTTTCCGCTTCACGATGAACACCGACGTGCAGGCGATCAAGTGCCTCAACGGATGCGACGCCGAAGTGCTGGAATTTATCGTCAAGCCGGGCAGCCCGATTACGAAAGGAAAGATCAAACACATCAACTTCCCGCGCGAGGCGATCATGGGAGGAGTCGTGCGGGGCGACAAAGCGATGATCGCGACTGGCGACGTCGAGATCAAGGCCCACGACCGCGTGGTCGTATTCGCCCTGCCGAGCGCGATCGGCAAAGTGGGGACCTTCTTCGGCTAAGGTTCCCGACCGCTTTCAAAACACCGAATAATACCATGATGAAACATCGACTTTTCTCCTTGCTGAGTCTTTTGGCCGCAGGGATCGGAACGACCGGGGCGCAGCCGGACGGCATCGTTTGGCACGACCCGATCCGGGAGGCCGTTGCAGCCGGAGCGAGCTATGTCCACGGCCGGGGATTCGCACTGAACGACTACACCCGGCTCCCGGAGTCGGCCCGGCATACCGTTCGGGAGCCGTTATGGAACCTCTCGCGCAACAGCGCCGGGCTTTACCTCTCCTTCACCACCGATTCGCCCGACATTGCCGTCCGCTACTCGGTGTCCGGTCCGCACGCCATGCCGCACATGCCGGCGACCGGAGTCAGCGGCGTCGACCTCTACAACGGCCGGGGAGAGCGGTGCTGGGGGGACTATTCGTTCGGAGAGCCGATCGTCTACAACTACCGGGCGCTGGAGGAGACGACAGAGGGAGGAACGACCTACACCCTCTACCTGCCCCTCTACAACACGGTGAAGCAGTTGGAGATAGGGGTGCGCGACGGAGCATCGTTCGGATTCGTTCCGGCGGACACGACCTTTGCGGAGGAGAGACCGATCGTGGTCTACGGAACCTCCATCGCCCAGGGAGCGTGCGCATCGCGGCCGGGGATGGCGTGGACAAACCGGCTGCACCGGCTGACGGGCCGGGAGGTGGTGAACTTCGGCTTTTCGGGCAACGGGAGGCTCGAACCCGAGGTGATCGACTGGGTGGCTTCGGTTCCGGCGGCCCTCTACATAGTGGACTGCATGCCGAACATGTATGCCGTGGAGGACAGTGTCTACAAGCGGGCGGTGAATGCGGTGCGGCAGTTCCGGCGGCTGCGGCCGGAGACACCGATTCTGTTAGTGGAGCATCCCGGATACGCCAACCGCGAGACCAACCGCAACAGACGCTCCGAAGACGACCGGACGGACGCCGGACTTCGGCGGGCCTATGCCGATCTCAAACGCGAGGGAATCAAGGGGCTGCACTACCTTTCGCGCGAAGCGATCGGCATGCCGCAGGAGGGGATGGTGGACTACATCCACCCGTCGGACCTCGGCATGGAGGCGTATGCCCAAGCCTATGCCCGGGCCGTCCGAAAGATTCTGAAACGCAAACAACAGACCCATACCCGATGAAAACGCATATCGTTCTGCTGCTCGCCGGTTTGGCGGCCTGGGGGGGGACAGGGTGCGGGCCGGCGCTGTCCGGTCCGCCGTCCTACGCTACGGTGGACGGTTTTACGCAGGGCAGCACGTACCACATCGTCTACAACGACCCGCAGGGACGCGATCTGCGGACCCCGATCGAAGAGCTGCTGGAGGATATCGACAATTCGATGTCGGTCTACAATCCGAGTTCGCTCCTGTCGCGGCTCAACGGGAACGATCCGGCGGCGGTGCCGGACCGGTGGATCGCGGAGTGTCTGGAGCTGGCCCGCCGGATCAGCGACGACACGGAGGGAGCTTTCGACGTAACGCTGCGGCCGCTGATCTCGGCTTACCGCATCGGGACGGAGGAGACACCGCACCTCCTTTCGCCGCGCGAACTCGACTCGATCCGGGCATTCACGGGCTACCGGAAGGTGCGGATCGAACGCGGACGGTTGATCAAGGAGGATCCACGGCTGGCGCTCGACTTCAACGCGATCGCGCAGGGCTATTCGGCGGACCTGATGGGGGCGCTGTTCGATTCGTTGGGCATTGCGGACTATTTGGTCGAGATCGGGGGCGAAATCCTGTGCAAGGGAAAAAATCCGGGCGGGGGCGACTGGCGGGTGGGGATCGACCGGCCGGTCGAAGGCAATGTCGTGCCGGGCGAGGATTTGCAAACGATCCTGACGATCTCGGATCGGGGGTTGGTTACGTCGGGAAACTACCGCAAGTTCGCATTCGATGAGAACGGGAACAAAGTTACCCACACGATCGACCCGCATACGCTGCGGCCGGCGGTGCACAACCTGCTGTCGGCGACGATCGTCGCGCCGACATCGGCGGTGGCGGACGGCTATGCGACGGTCTGCATGGTGATCGGATTAGACAAGAGCAAACAGCTCCTGGCCCGTCATCCGGAATTGGAGGGTTACTTGGTTTTCGGGGAGCCGGACGGTTCACTGGGGGTCTACGCTACGCCGAATTTGCGCAAACGGATCGTTCAATAGGTCCGTTTGTTTTTTCCGTCGAGCCGACGCCTGCCCCATTTCATCTTGTGCCTAAACGGATGCGGGTCAGCCGTCCGGCAGAAGTTGTTCCGAGCAAACAAATCGGCTGGAGTGCCCAGCGGCACCGGGTCAGCCGTCCGGCGCGAAGACACGAGCACCGCC
>JAFLSI010000134.1 GCA_022511025.1 Rikenella sp.
CCGAAAGTCTTTTTGGTTCTTTTTCTTCAGAAAAAGAACGGTTCCAGACCCCGTCCCAAAGAACAAACCGCACAAAAACGAAATGAATTTTCAAGGGAGCACAAAGATAGTAAAAAAGGGATGAAGATAGCGTTGTATTCGCGAGCCGACCATTCCGGTCTGCCCCGGTTGACCAGCGAGTTGAGTCAGAGAGGGTTTTGTTACCGATTGAATCCCGGGAGTCCCGAAGGTTACGATGTCGCTTTGAGTTTCGGCGGCGACGGCACCTTTTTGGGCGCCGTTCGTCAGATGGGCGCACAGCCCCTTCCGATTCTCGGCATCAACTCCGGCCGGTTGGGATTTATGGCCGCCGTCGGACAGGACGAGATCGGCGAGGCATTGGACCAGCTGTGCAGCGGGAGCTATACCGTCGAAGAGCGCACCCTGCTGCAAGTGTGCGGCGGAGTGGAAGGGCTGGCCGTCAACGAGTTCGCAGTTCAGAAAGAGGGCACCTCGATGATCTCGGTCGAGATCGGGATCGACGGCGAACCCGTAGCCACCTATTGGGCCGACGGCGTGATCGTTTCGACCTCGACCGGATCGACCGCCTACTCCATGAGCGTCGGCGGCGCCATTCTCGCGCCCGGTTGCCGGAGCCTGATTCTCTCGCCGATCGCTCCGCACAACCTGAATATCCGGCCGTTGGTGATTCCGGATACGAGCCGGGTTCGTTTGCGCGTAGCGACCCGCAGCGGCGGGCACGCGATCGCCACCGTCGACAACCGCGAATCCTCCGTAGCGGACGGCACCTCTTTTGAACTGACCCGTGCCGCACAGCCGCTGCGGGTGATCCGGCCGGCCGGCCATTCGTTTTACAAGACCCTGCGGAACAAACTGTTGTGGGGCGTGGACGCGCGCAACAACGCCTGAAGCGCAACCGACGAACCAACCGAGACGCACCGATGAAAAAGTTTCTGACCGAGACCGCCGAAACGCTCTGGAAACAGTACGGGGACGGGATTTCCGACCTGCACATCATCTTTCCCGGCAAGCGGGCGCGGCTCTTTTTCAACGAAGCCCTGCTGTCGATCGTCGGCGGCCGGCCGTTGTGGCAGCCCCGGTACCTCTCGATGGACGACCTCGTCCGCAGCCTCACCCCCCTCGAAACCGGCGACCGGCTGCGGCTCGTGGCCGAACTGTACAAAATCTGCAACCGTTATCATCCGGAGCCGTTCGACCGTTTTTTCCGCTGGGGCGAGATGCTGCTCGCGGACTTCGACACCCTCGACAAATACCTGATCGACGCCGGAGCGCTGTATGCCAACATCAGCGACCTGCGCGACATCGAAGATCGTTTCGGCGGTCTGTTTGCCGGGAACGACGAGGCGATGGCCTTGGTGCGCGGCTTCTGGACGGCGCTCGACCGACGCGGCGTGCAGTCGGTCGAGCAGCAGCAGTTCCTGAAAATCTGGCGGTCACTTTTCCGGATCTATACCGAATACAAAGCCCGGCTGCGCGAGTTGGGCATCGGTTACAGCGGGATGATCTACCGCGACGTGGCCGAGAGTCTCGATCCGGCCGCTCCGGAGCGGGACGGCCGATTCGACGGACGGACATTCTGTTTCGTGGGGTTCAACGCCCTGAATGCCTGCGAACAGCGCCTTTTCGCCTACCTGAAGGAGACGGGGGCGGGGCGCTTCTACTGGGACTATGACAACTATTTCTACCGGTCGGAGGAGCAGGAGGCGGGACGGTTCATCCGGCGGAATGTGGCGCGTTTCGGCGACGACGCTCCGGCGGGGGCGTTCGACCGCGACAACTTCCTGAAAACGAAAGAGATCGAGGCGGTCGCCACACCCTCCGACGTGCTTCAGTGCAAGGCGCTCTACCGCGAATTGGAGGAGATTTATGCCCGGCAGGGTTTTGTGGACAAGGAGACGGCGATCGTACTGACGGACGAATCGCTGCTCCTGCCGGTGCTGCACTCCATTCCGCCGGTGGTCGGACAACTCAACGTTACGATGGGCTATCCGTTGTCCGATACGGTGCCTTATATCCTGTTGGAGAGGCTGTTGCAACTCCAGAGCCATGTGCGGGAGGGATGCTTCGCCCAGGCCGATGTGGCGGGGATTCTGGCCCATCCTTATGTGGCGGAGCGGGCGTCGTCGGCGGCCCGGACGGTGGCCGAGCGGATCGAAACGTGGCAGACGGTGTGGGTGCCGCCCGACTATTTCGCGGAGAACGATCTCTTGCGCTCCATTTTTCGGCCGGTGGCGGGGGTGGAGCAGATGCAGGAGTACATCGAGACGGTCTTTTCCGGTCTGGGGGCGGTGGCTTCCGACTCGGAGGAGGCACGGGAACGAAAGGAGTTTATCTTCACCCTGCTGGATCACGTGATCCGGTTGGGGAATACGATTCGGGCGTGCGACATCGGGCTGCCGATGGGGATCTACATCGCTCTGCTGCGCCAGTCGCTCGCGGGGTGCCGGGTGCCGTACGAGGGGGAGCCGCTGAGCGGCTTGCAGATCATGGGGATTCTCGAAACGCGGAATCTCGACTTCGACAATGTGATCCTGCTCTCGCTCACGGACGACACCTTTCCGGGGAACCGCGAGGGGAGTTCCTACGTGCCGTTCAACCTGCGGCAGGCTTTCGGACTCCCTACGCCGCAGGACCACGAGGCGATGTATGCCTACTATTTCTACCGGCTGATCGCCCGGTGCCGGCGGCTGACGATGATGTACAGCTCGGCGGCGGACGACCGGCGGACGGGCGAACAGAGCCGCTATATCTATCAATTGGAGTACGAGTCGCCTCACCGGGTCGAACGGGCCAATGTCAACCTGCGGATCGACTACCGGCCGGTGGAGCCGATCCGGATCGAAAAGTCGCCGGATATCCTGCGGCGCTTGGAGAATCTGGAGTTCTATCCGTCGAAACTGAACCGCTATATCGATTGCCCGCTGAAGTTCTATTTTGCGGATGTCGAACGGCTCGAGGCGCCGGAGCAGACCGACGGGGAGATTACACATTTGGATGTGGGAAATACGCTCCACCGGGCAATGGAGCTGCTCTACGGACCGTTGGTGGGGCTGCCGGAGGCGGCGGCGAGGATCGCGGAGTTGACGCCGGAGCGGTTGACGGGGGCGGTGGAGCGGGCGATGGTGGATATGTTGGGGGACCGGGGACGGCAAATCGAACTGAGCGGGCGGATGCTGCTCCTCCAGAATGTGGTGCGGCGCTATGTCGAACAGATCGTCCGCTACGATGCGCAGCAGGGGGGGCTGTTCGTGGTGGAGGGGCTGGAGCGAAAGGTGAAGCATCGGTTCGTGCTGGGGGACCGGCGGGTGGTGCTGGCGGGGGTGGCGGACCGGATCGACCGGCTCGGAGACGGGGCGCTGAGGATCGTGGACTACAAAAGCGGGGGCGATAAGATGGATTTCTCTTCGGTGGAGGGCTTGTTCTCGAACGAGAAGGTTACGCGGGACGGGGAACTGACTTACGAGGCGCACAATGGGGCGGTGCTCCAAACACTGTTGTATGGGCTGGTCTTCGGGGAGGCGGAACGGGCGGTGGTGGCGCCGGCACTCTATGCGGCGCGCAAAATGGGTGCGCCGGATTTCTCGCCTTTCCCGGTGAGCCGGGGGGAGGAGGGCTGTGTCGAATGGCTGGACCCGGAACTCCAAACGGCGCTCCTCTCGAAACTGTCAATTCTGTTCGATTCGATGTTCGATCCTTCTGTCCCGTTCTCCCAAACAAAATATGACCAATCCTGCGCTTTCTGCAACTTCCGAACAATCTGCCGAAAATAAACCCTCTCGTTTTTTGTTGTTTTGTTCTTTGGCGACGGGAGGGTACTGTTCTCTTTGTGA
>JAFLSI010000135.1 GCA_022511025.1 Rikenella sp.
TTGTTCACAAAGAGAACAGTACCCTCCCATCACCAAAGAACAAAACAACAAAAAAACGAACGGTATTAAATAGCGATGTTGTCGATGAGTCGGACAGGACCCGCATGTACCGCCACGAAGCAGCGCAAGTCGCCGATCCGTTCGCCCCACCCCGTCGCCGGAGAGAGTGTTTTCGCCGAAGCGATCTCGACATATTCCGTTTTGAGCAGCGGTTCCGCGTCGATTTGCTCCGCGATGATCCGTTTGGCCTCCGTTACCGGCACCCTTCCCCGCAGCGTTTCGGCCGCCTCCGACAGGACTGCATAGATGCGCGGTGCCGCCGCCCGATGTTCCGGTGAGAGCAGCATATTTCGCGAGCTGCGCGCCAAGCCGTCCCTGTCCCGCACGATCGGACACCCCACGATCTCGATCGGCAGCCCCGTTTGCGCCACCATATAGCGAATGATCGCCAGCTGCTGAAAATCCTTCTCGCCGAAGAACGCCTTGTGCGGTTTGACGACCTCGAACAGCCTCGACACCACCTGCCCCACCCCGTTGAAATGCCCCGGCCGGTGTTCCCCCTCCATGATGCGGTCCAGCCCTCCGAAATCGAAACACCGCGTGTCCGGCTCCGGATAGACCTCCTCCACAGTTGGTGCAAAGACGAAATCGACCCCCGCTTCCGCCAGCAGTTCAAGGTCCTGCGCCTCGGTCCGGGGATAGTTCTGAAGGTCTTTCGGGTCGTTGAACTGCGTGGGATTGACGAAGATGCTGACCACCGTGGTGTCGCAGGTTTCGCGACACTTTTTCACGAGCGAGAGGTGTCCTTCGTGGAGCGCCCCCATAGTAGGGACGAATCCCACCGTACCGCGGTATCCTGCGAGCTCCGTGGCCCGTCTGCAAAGTTTCATGACGTTTCGTTCGGCTAAGTTTCTCCGCGCCGGCCGCACAGGCAAATTCCCGGCCGGCCCGGACAAAAGTAGGCATTATAAACGAGACCGAAAAATTGGTAATTTCTAAAGACAATAGCAACACCTTGTTTCCGTCGGGACGGATGATTTTTGCCGCAGCCGGAAAAGAGAGGCTTTCCGGAATTTCGTTTCGTGCGATCCCCGCCCCAGCGAATAAATCGCTATCTTTGGGCCGGTAAAAAACAGGAGAACGAGACAAAGATGTTAAAGAAGCTGAAGAAAAAGTTAGAGCTTCGGAGCGGCAAACGGAAAACGGCAGCGCCGTCCGGTGCCGCCGAAGCGGGAAGGCCCGATGTGCCGGCAGTGGCGGTGCGGGAGATCAAACGGATGTTGTTCGAGGCCTTCGCCAACCACCCGTCGCGGATCTACGACTCCAAGATGGCCGCCAAACAGATCGGCATTCAGGGGAACGACGGACGGAAAATGGTGCACGACCTGATGCGGGCGATGGCCGCCGAAGGGGTGTTCGAGAAGGTGGGAGCGGGCCAGTACCGCTTGGTGCGCAAGCAGCTGCCGACCCGGACCGGCCGGGTGGATATGACCGCCAGCGGAATGGCTTACATCATCCCCGACGATGCGGCCGAGGGCGAAAAGGACATGATCGTCGAACCGCGGAACACCCACCATGCGATGCACGGCGACCGGGTGCGGGTGGCCGTCGTCGGGCGGCGGCGCGACGGACGGATCGAGGGCGAAGTGGACGAGATACTCGAAGCGGGGAAACGGACCTTTGTCGGGCGGATCGAAGTGTCCGAAAAGTATGCCTTCGTGGTGATCGACTCGCGGACGATGCCGGCCGATGTCTTCGTGCCGCTGCGGTCGGTGAACGGGGCCGGGAACGGACAGAAGGTGATCGTCCGCATTGTCGAATGGCCCGAGACGGCGAAAAATCCGACCGGCGAAGTGGTCGAGGTGCTGGGCGATTCGGGCGACAACAATACCGAGATGCACGCGATTCTGGCGGAGTTCGACCTGCCCTATCACTTCCCGGAGGAGCTGGAGCGGGCGGCCGACCGGATCAAGGCGGGGATTACGAAAACGGAGATCAAACGGCGCAGGGATATGCGGGAGGTGGCGACCTTTACGATCGACCCGGCCGACGCCAAGGATTTCGACGACGCACTCTCGATCCGGCAGCTTGACAACGGAAACTGGGAGGTCGGGGTGCACATTGCGGATGTAACGCACTATGTGCGGCCGGGCGATCCGATCGACACCGAGGCGGTGAACCGGGCTACGAGCGTCTACTTGGTGGATCGCACGGTGCCGATGCTGCCGGAGAAGCTCTCCAACGACCTCTGTTCGCTGCGGCCGAACGAAGAGAAGCTGACCTTTTCGGCGATCTTCGAACTGGACGAGGAGGCGCAGGTGCTGAACGAATGGTTCGGGCGGGCGGTGATTTTGTCGAACCGGCGGTTTACGTACGAGGAGGCGCAGGCGGTGATCGAGGGGCGGGCGGAGGCACAGGACGAGCCGTTGCGCGGGGAGGTGCTGACGCTCGACCGGCTGGCCAAGAAATTGCGGGCGGCCCGCTTCCGGAACGGTTCGATCGGCTTCGAACGGGACGAGGCGAAGTTCGTATTGGATGAACAGGGCAAACCGCTGAGCGTCTATTTCAAGGAGATCAAGGATTCGAACCAGCTGATCGAGGAGTTCATGCTGCTGGCCAACCGCAAGGTGGCGGAGTTCATCGGACGCAAACGGCCGGGGCAGCGCACGGAGCGGACATTCGTCTACCGGATCCACGACAAACCGAACGAGGAGAAATTAGCGAACTTCAAGTCGTTCATTACGCGGTTCGGCTACGAGTTCAAGGCCGACAAGGGGCGGGCGGTGGCGAAGGAGATGACGCGGCTGCTGACGGCGGTCAAGGGGAAGAAGGAGCAGAACCTGATTTCGACGCTGGCGATCCGTTCGATGGCCAAAGCGGTCTATTCGACGACCAATATAGGCCACTACGGGCTGACGTTCGACTACTATACGCACTTCACGTCGCCGATTCGCCGCTATCCGGACATGATGGTGCACCGGCTGCTGCAACACTATTTGGACGGCGGCAGGTCGGAGGAGAGGGAGGAATACGAAAAGCTCTGCGACCACTCGACGGCGATGGAGATCCGGGCGACGGAGGCGGAGCGGGCGTCGATCAAGTACAAGATGGTGGAGTTCATGGAGGACAAGGTGGGCCGGGAGTTCGACGGGTCGATCAGCGGGGTTACGGACTGGGGGATCTATGTGGAGTTGACGGAGAACAAGATCGAGGGGATGGTGGCGCTGCGGGATATGACGGACGACTACTATGCTTTCGATGCGGAGAACTATGCGGTGGTGGGGCACACGACGGGACGTCGGTTTACGCTGGGGGACGAGGTGCGGATTCGGGTCAAACGGGCGGATTTGATCCGGAAACAGCTGGATTTCGAGATGGTGGGGACGATCGATTTCCACACGCGGCAACTGGACCGGCTGCCTGAACCGGCGGTGTCGGGGGAGGGTGCGGGGGCGTCGGCGGCTGAGGCGCTTCGGGCGGCGAACGGGGGTTCGTCGCGCCGGCGGGGGAACAAGCGTCGTCGGCGTGGCCGGGCACGGTAGCGGGGGATTTTTGTCGTTGAGGTTTTTGTGGGGCTTTTGCGGGGCTTTTACAGGCTTCGGGACGGAGGCTGCCCTTTGCCCGCCGCGGGCACGCGGGGCCTGCCCGGCCCGAGGGCGGTTTTCTCAGGTAGGGTAGAGGCTTGTAGGGTATGACAGCCCGTTTCGGGTGCCGCTCGGCACCGCGCGCCACGGATAGAGGGGCAAGAATGATTTATTGCCGACCCGTCGCCCGCTCGCATAAAGAGGAATTTCGCTCGTCTTTGCTTGAGCAAAGCGAGATGAAATTCCCGCGGGCG
>JAFLSI010000136.1 GCA_022511025.1 Rikenella sp.
GACCGCTCGCGGGCTTTGCCGAGCGGCGAGGAGGAAAACAAGCGCAGCGCAGTTAGTGAGAACGGTACCCTCCCGCACACAAAGAAAATGAATAAAATACAACTATGACATTAGCGTTGATTTACGACTTCGACGGGACGTTATCGCCCGGAAATATGCAGGAATACGACTTTATTCCCGCCATCGGGAAAGACAACCGCGAGTTTTGGGACAACTGCAACCGGATGGCCCGGCAGAACGACGCCGACCCGATTCTGACCTACATGAACGAAATGATCCGGCAAGCCACAGCCAACAGCATTTCGCTGCGGCGGGAAGCATTTGCCGAGTCGGGTCGGAAAGTGAAATTGTACGAAGGAGTCGAATCGTGGTTCGGGCGCATCAACCGGTACGGGCAGGGGAAAGGGGTGCAAGTCGTGCATTACATCAACTCCTCCGGGCTGCGCGAAATGATCGAAGGGACGCCGATCGCCAGGCATTTCAAAAAAATCTTCGCCAGTTCGTTTCTCTACTCCGTGGACGGCGTAGCCTACTGGCCGGGAGTCGCCGTGAACTACACGAACAAGACACAGTTCATATTCAAGATCAGCAAAGGGATCGACAGCGTGTACGACTCCAAAGCCGTGAACCGTTTCGTACCGGAGGAGACACGGCCCGTTCCGTTCACCCACATGATCTACATCGGCGACGGGACGACGGACATACCCTGCATGCGGTTGGTGAAAGAGAAGCAGGGCCACTCGATCGCCGTCTACAATCCCGCGGACAAAGAGGTCGGCCATTCGCTGCGCCAATTGGTCGAAGAGCACCGGGTCAACTTCGTGGCCCCCGCGGACTATTCGTCCGGCGGGCGGTTGGACGAGGTGGTCAAGGCGATCATCGACAAGGTGGCGGCAGACGACCGGTTGAAAGCGCTGGAGTTGTAATCGGGCCGCTGCGGGGTGCGCGGGTGTCCGGCGGCACCGCAAAACGGGCATAAGCTGCCCCGAAAACCGGAGCTGACGGCGGCGAAAAATTGAGGATCAGAACTCCGCGTTCTTCGGCGTCCGCGGGAACGGAATTACGTCCCGGATATTGGCCATCCCGGTTACGAACAGCACCAACCGCTCGAAACCCAGTCCGAATCCGCTGTGCGGCGCCGTTCCGAACCGCCGCGTATCCAAATACCACTGCATCGACTCGGCCGGCACCCCCATCTCCGCCATCCGCGCCACCAACTTGTCGTAATCCGCCTCGCGTTCCGACCCCCCGATGATCTCCCCGATCTTCGGAAACAGCACATCCATCCCCCGCACCGTCCGTCCGTCGTCGTTCTGCTTCATGTAGAACGCCTTGATCTCTTTCGGGTAATCGGTCATGATCACCGGCCGCTTGAAATGCTGCTCCACCAAGTACCGTTCGTGTTCGGACGCCAAGTCCGCCCCCCAGAAGACCGGAAACTCGAACTCGACCCCCTTTTTGTCGCGTGCCTCTTCGAGGATCGCCACCCCCTCCGTATAGGTCAGCCGCACGAAATCGTTCTCCGTAACGAACCGCAGCCGCTCCGTCAACTCCGGATCGTACATCTTTTCGAGGAACGCCAAGTCGTCCGCGCAATGTTCCAGTGCGTAATCGACTAAGTATTTGATGAAATCTTCGGCCAGATTCATGTTGTCCTCTATCTCGTAGAAGGCCATCTCCGGCTCCACCATCCAGAATTCGGCCAAGTGTCTCGGCGTGTTGGAGTTTTCGGCCCGGAATGTCGGCCCGAACGTATAGATCTGCCCCAGTGCCAATGCCGCCAGCTCCCCTTCGAGCTGTCCGGAGACGGTCAGGTTGGTCGGCCGGCCGAAAAAGTCTTCGCTGAAGTCCGTCTGCCCCGGTTCGAGGGTCGTTACGCGGAACATCGCCCCCGCCCCCTCCGCATCCGACGCGGTGATGAGGGGCGAGTTCCAGTAGTAGAACCCCCGGTCGTTGAAATATTTGTGGATGGCATAAGCCATCGCATGCCGAATCCGGAACACCGCCCCGAAAGTATTGGTCCGCGGCCGCAGGTGGGCGATTTCGCGCAGAAATTCGAGCGTATGCCCCTTTTTCTGCAACGGATAGCTCTCCGGATCGGCCGCCCCGTAGAGTTCGATCTGTCGGGCCTGAATCTCGACCGGCTGGCCCGACGCCGGCGAATCGACCAATCGCCCCGTAACCTTCAGGCAGGCTCCGGTGGTGATGCGCTTGAGCAGCGCTTCGTCGAAAGCGGCGGTCTCGGCCACCACTTGGATGTTATGGATAGTCGAGCCGTCGTTCAAGGCGATGAATGCCACGTTTTTGTTCCCGCGCTTGGTACGGACCCATCCTTTGGCCGTTACGTCGACGTTTCGCTCGCCGGAGGCGAGCAACTCTGCTATTCTCATGGTTCTATCGGTATGTGTGATTGTGTTCTTTCCGTGCGAACGACGAAGATAGACAAAATTTCCGTATCTTCGTCTGTCGCCGCCCGGCTTTTTCTGCGGCACCCTATCCGGATATGCTATTCAGTGAGATCATCGGACACGAACAGATCAAAGAGCGGCTGCGCGAAACGGTGCGCAGCGGACGGATCAGCCACGCTCTGCTCTTTACGGGGAGCGAGGGGACGGGGGCGCTGCCGCTGGCTTTGGCCTATGCGCAGTATGTGCACTGCCGCCACCGGACGGAGGAGGATGCCTGCGGCGAGTGTCCGGAGTGCTACCGGATGCAGCGGATGGAGCATCCGGACTGCCACTATATCTATCCGGTCAATACGTCGAAGGAGGCGGTCGCGACGGGGAGGGCGGACGAGAAACCGCGGAGCGAGCAGTTTGTCCACCTCTGGCGGCAGGCGGTGCCGAGGTGGGGGGGATACCTGACGGAACAGGAGTGGTATGCCGAACTGGGGATCGAAAACCAGCAGGGGATCATCAACAAGAACGATGCGAATGAATTGGTGCGGCAGATGGGGTTCAAGTCGTTCGAGGGGGGCTACAAAACGGTGATCGTGTGGCTGCCGGAGCGGCTGCACGAGTCGGCGGCCAATACGCTGCTCAAGTTGGTGGAGGAGCCGCCGGAACGGACGCTGTTTCTGTTCGTCAGTGCGGAGCCGGAGCGGATTCTCGCGACGATCCGGTCGCGGACGCAGATCGTGGCGCTGCCGGGGGTGGCGGACGAGGTGATTGCGCGGGAGTTGGTGGCGCGACGGGGGATTGAACCGGAACGGGCGGAGGCGGTGGCCCATTTGGCGCAGGGAAGCTGGGGAGCGGCGCTGCGGATGACGCAGGAGGGGGCGAACCGGACGACAACGGAGCATCAGGAGCGGTTCATTCAACTGATGCGGCTGTGCTACCGCGAAAAATATCTGGCGCTTTTCGACTGGGCGGAGGAGCTGGCGCCGTTGGGACGCGAAGCGCAAAAACAGTTTTGCACTACTGCTTTGGAGATCGTGCGGGAGTGCTACCTGACGGGGATCGGACTGGAGAATATCGCTTATTCGGATCCGGAACGGGCGCTGTTCTGCCGCAATTTCGCTCCGTATGTGTCGCACATCACGGTGGAGACGTTCGTGGCGGAGTTCGAACGGCTCTTGGCGCAAATCCGACAAAATGGAAATGCTCGAATCCTCTTTACGCATTTTGCCATGTCGATCTGCAAAATCGTCGGAACAGCTCGCTCTGCTCTCAAAAAATAATCCCCCTCTTTTATTGTATGTTTGCTTTGTGCCGGGTCTGGAACCGTTCTTTTTCTGAAGAAAAAGAACCAAAAAGACT
>JAFLSI010000137.1 GCA_022511025.1 Rikenella sp.
GAAAAAGAACGGTACCCTCTTGTTCCCAACGAACAGAGTATGCAAAAAATAGTACGGTTGGTCAGAGCATTCCCGTTTGTTGAAATGCCTCCTTCTCGGCCCCCAGCAGGTGCAACCGCAGCCAGTTGAGTGCATGGGTTGCCGCCCGTTCGATATTCTGTTCGCGCAGTTCGCCGAACCGCATCGACCGGGCCGAAGTCTCGATTCCGCCCTCCGTCGTGCGCCACGCCAGGGCCATCCACACCGTTCCGACCGGTTTTTCCGGCGTTCCTCCGTCCGGTCCGGCCACCCCCGTCGTCGAGACGGCATAGTCCGTTCCGAACCGTTCCGCCGCCCCAGCCGCCATTTGCCGGGCCACCGGTTCGCTCACCGCCCCGTACCGTTCGATATCCGCCGCCGACACCCCTAAGAGCTGCACCTTCGCCGCATTGCTGTACGACGTTACCCCGCCCGCATAGTAGTCCGAGGCCCCCCGCAGCGCAGTGATCCGGGCCGAAATCGAACCGCCCGTGCAAGACTCCGCCACCGCCAACGTCCGACCCCGCTCCGTCAGGATGTTCGCCACCGCCGACTCCACGCTGGCCGGTTCGTATCCCAATAAGCAGGGGCCGATATACGATTCGAGTTCGGCAAACCGGCTCTCGATCTCCCGCACGGCCTCCCCCTCCTCCACATCGTAGGCCGACAACCGCAGCCGGATGCCGCGGGCATTGGGCAGATAGGCTAAATGCAATGTTTCGGGCAGCGCCTCCTCCCACGGAGTGATCCGCTCGGCCAGTACCGATTCGGCCACTCCGAAAGTCAGCACCGTCCGGTGGACGACCGACCGCAGGGCGAACCGATTCCGGATCTGCGGAATGACCTGTTCCGTCATCAGCTCCTTCATCTCGAACGGCACCCCCGGCAGCGAAAACAGCAGCTTTTCCGATCCGTTCGCCGCCGGCCGGACGAACAACATCCCCGGAGCCGTTCCCAAACGGTTCGGCAGCACGATACACCCCTCCGGCACAAGGGCCTGCGCCTGATTCAGTTCGTTGAACGCCAGACCGCGCTCCGCAGTCATCCGGCGGACATGCTCGAAAACTGCGGGGTCGCGTTGCAACCGCCCACCGGAAAACAGCTCGGCCAGCCTCTTTTTGGTCAGATCATCCCGGGTCGGCCCCAATCCGCCGGTCATAATGACAGCGTCGGCCCGTTCCAGTGCGGCCTGCACCGCCTCCCCGATCGCTTCGGCCGTGTCGTGAACCGATACGATCCGGTCGACCTGCGCCCCGATCCGTCCCAGCTCCTGTCCGATCCAGGCCGAATTGGTGTCCACCACCTGCCCGATCAGCAGTTCGTCGCCTACCGTAATCAATTCGATGCTTACCATAAATTTTCTTCGGTTCGTACAATTAGAAAAACTCCTCCCGGAAGCGGTAGTTGCTCCGCAGCTCCTCGAACCGCTCCGGCGCCCTCCGCAGGGCCGCATCGTCCGCTAAAATGTCGTAGTAGGCCGGCATGTGTTCCGAAATCTCCGTCCATGTGAGCGTCGGACGCGGGTGCTGCACCGGCGCCCCGGCCGGATACCACGTCCGCGGCAAAGGCAGTCCCAGCGTCTCCGCCACCGCCCGCACCGACATCGCCGTCCCCATCGCCTTGCCCTGTAACGAATAGCCCGCCACATGCGGCGTCGCGACCGACGTCAGGGCGAGCAGCTCCCGGTCGATTTGCGGCTCTCCGGCCCAGACATCGAGCGCCGCGCGAGCCACCCGGCCGCTCCGCAGACCGACTTTCAGCGCCGCCTCGTCCACCACCTCGCCCCGCGAACTGTTCAGGAAAAAGACCCCCGGCCGCATCGCCGCAAAAGCCTCCGTCCCGAACAGGCCCCGCGTGGAGTCGTCCAATGGGAGATGAACCGTTACGATGTCGGCCTGCCGCAGCAGTTCCGGCAGCGACACGAAATGTTCCGTCCCCCGGTCTCCCCGTTCGACCCGCGGCGGGTCGCAGCACACCGCCTCGAACCCCGCCGCCTGCGCCATCTCCAGCACCGCCTCCCCCACATTGCCGACTCCGACGATCCCCAACCTTGTCCCCCGCGGTTCGACCCCCCATGCCGCCAGCGCCGCGAAGACCCATTGCAACACCCCCCGGGCATTGCACCCCTCTGCCGTAGCGACCCGAATCCCCCGGCGCAGGCAATAGTCCCGGTCGATGTGGTCGTATCCGATGGTCGCCGTCGCCACGATCCGCACCCGGCTGCCGTCGAGCAGCGCCCTGTCGCACCGGGTCCGCGTCCGGACGATCAGGGCATCCGCTTCGCGCACCGTTCGGGTGTCGATTTCGCCGCCCGGACGGTACACCACCTCGGCATACGGCTCGAACACCCCGCGGATAAAAGGGATTTTGTCGTCGATTACGATTTTCATACCCTCAAATGTACGGACTTTTTCGGGGTTCGATCCGAAAATTTGCGTATCTTGGCCGATGTTATGACGCATGCGATATTCGAGGCCGCGCAGAGACTCGCGGCGCAGACGACCGGGTGGCGGCGCGAGATACACCGGAACGCCGAACTCTCTTTCGAGGAGCACCGGACATCGGCTTTTGTCCGCCGAATTTTGGATGAACACGGGATTCCGTACCGCGAGGTGGCCGGAACGGGGGTGCTGGCCCGGATCGACGGGCGCAGGGCCGATCCGAAGCATCCGGTGGTGCTGCGGGCCGATATGGATGCCCTGCCGATCGCGGAGGCGACCGGTCTGCCGTTCGCCTGTCCGGACGGAGCGATGCACGCCTGCGGGCACGACCTGCACACGGCGGCGCTGCTGGGGGCATTGGTGCTGTTGCAGGAGCAGCGCAGCCGGTTCGACGGCACGGTGCTGGGGCTTTTTCAGCCGGGCGAAGAGCTGTGGCCGGGCGGAGCCTCGGTCGTGCTGAAAGAGGGGGCGTTCGACGGGATGGAGCCGCGGGCGTTCGTGGGCGGACACGTCTCGCCGGAGTTGAAGGTGGGACAGATCGGACTGCACGGCGGGACATTCATGGCCTCGACGGATGAGGTGTTGATCTCGGTTCACGGCCGGGGGGGGCACGGGGGGCTGCCTCATCTGCTGAACGACCCGGTGCTGGCGACTTCGGCCATGATCGTGGCGATGCAGCAGATCGTGAGCCGGAACAATTATGCTTTCACTCCGTCGGTGCTGTCGTTCGGGCGGGTGATTGCCGACGGGGCGACGAATGTCATTCCGGACCGGGTGGAGGTCGAGGGGACTTTCCGGACGATGGACGAGACGTGGCGCAAGGAGGCGCACCGGCGGATCGGCGAGGTGGCGGAACAGACCGTGGCGGCCTACGGATGCCGGGCAGAGGTCAGGATTCAGGTGGGCTATCCGTGCGTGCAAAACGACGAACGGCTGACCGCACTGGCGCGGGAGACGGTGTGCGACACGTTCGGGGCCGGGGCTTTGGCGGAGATTCCGAGAAGGATGACGGCCGAAGACTTCGGTTTTTATTCGGTGCGCTATCCGTCGCTCTTTTTCCGCTGGGGGGTGGAGAGCGAGGCGCCGCTCCACAACGGAGCGTTCGTGGCGGACGAACGGGCGCTGCCTTACGGGGTGGCGATGCTGGCGGCGATGGCGTTCAAACTATTGGCGGGATGAGACGTCCGGTACCGTTCACAACATTCCGATTCGCAGAATCGGGCGGGCCGCAGCCTCCCCCATGCGGAGGGCGCCACTCGCCCGGCTCGTGATCGCCTCCGCCGGCGTCGGACGCTGG
>JAFLSI010000138.1 GCA_022511025.1 Rikenella sp.
TCCGGGCGGAGTGGGGGAGTCCGATCGCGGTGAACAGCGGCTACCGCTGCCCGGCACTGAATGCGGCGGTGGGGGGTGTCTCGACCTCCCAGCACCTCCGGGGCGAGGCGGCGGACATCTCGGCCGGCACGCCGGCGGAGAACAAACGATTGTTCGACCGGATCATCGCGATGCAGAGGGCCGGAAAGATCGCGTTCGACCAGCTGATCGACGAGTCGAACTACAAGTGGATACACATTTCCTATCGAACCGAGGGGAACCGAAACAAAATTCTGCACCTGAAATGAAAAGAATACTCATTTATAGTATAGCTGCAGTCGGTTTGGTATTGGCCGGTTGCTCGACCTCGAAGCGCGTGCACGACACGCTGCACGCTACCTCCGCGACCACCGAGCAGACCGATCTGCATGCGGAATCCCGCGAGATCACCGAAGCGATCGCACACACCGAAACAGAATCCTCCACCGCCGAGTCCGAGGAGACCTGCCGGATCGAGCTGGAGTTTGACACGACCCGGCCTGCCGATTCGACCACCAGCCTTCCGCCCATCAAACGCATCACGATTACCGACCACCGTCGGTACCGCGCGACCAACATCTGCCAACAGACGTCCGACACGCTCAAGCAACAGACCGAGATAACAATTCGAGACAGCATCCGCCGCGAATCCCAAACCGAGACGATCGTCGAGCTGGAAAGCGAAAAGAAATCCCGACCCAGTAGCCTCCCGTGGCTCCTTGTCGGAGTCATCCTCGTCTCCCTCGTTTGGGCCGCATGGAGGACTTGGAGAAAAGAATGATAGTTGATTTATGGCTCAAAAACTATGTCCATCCGTTTACCTTTCTTATCCTTGTCATCCCAAGTTACTCGGATTTTTAATATGTCGGGACAAATGTCTTTCGTGAGATAGAATGGTATTGGGATCATTCCTTGAGATGGACAGTTGCAAGGGAATAAATCCTCGTCAATAATATCCGCTCCCTGCAATTCTTGCAGTCTAACATTTCGTGCTTCTGCTTGTCCCTTATTTTGGATATCTAAGACATATTTTCCTTGACCATGATACTGGAATTTACAACATAAAGACGCGGTTTTTCTTTGCTTGCGTGCATGAAGATAACTCAAAATTGGAAAGAGAAGACTCAAAATTGGAAAAAGAAGACCCAAAATAGAAATGAGTATACCAATTGATTCTTTCATTTGTTTTAAATATTATTGACACAACAAACATAATTGCGCGCTGCGCAATAACAATGAAAAAAGAAATATTTTTTATTCCCGAATTATAACCCTTTCAAAAAGTCCGGTCGGAAGTTCACTACCTTTTCCGATCGTTCGCCGAAATGACGGCGGATGTAATGAATCGTAGACTCGAAATCGCGATGGCCAAGATGATTCCGCACCTCGACGATCGACGCGCCCGACTCCAGCAGTTTACCGGCCGCCGTGTGCTTCAGTGAGTAGAATTTATAACCCGATGGTAGGTGAAGTCGTTCCCGAAACTCCCGGAACCGACGACTGAAGTAGTTTTTGCCCCACGGGATCGGCCCCGGCTCGCCTTCGTTACCGAAAACGTAATGCGATGCCGGATACTCGGTAATCCGGTACTTCTGACACAGTTCGATCAAAGCTTCCGGCATCGTGATATTCCGCGCTCCCGTTTTCCCGTTCGCTGCCCGGATGTGGACGGTCTGTGTGAAAAGATTGATGTCTTCCACTTTTAAGAGCCGGAGTTCGTTTCCCGGCCGACAACACAGAAAGAACTCGAACATGCAGGCCACAAAAAACTGTGTATCTTCTTTGGCCACCAAGGCCAGCAGCTTCTGCATGTCGCAATCGGCGATCGGCCGGGCGGCCATGTCCTGACGCTTCGGAGGTTTCGGAATGGTAGTAGTAGGTAGGCGGTCGATCAGTTTTCGGGATAAACAGTATTTGAAAAACTGATTCAGATTCTGCTGGTACTTTTCGATAGACAAGCGATCCAGCTGTCGTTCCTGAATCAGATAGGTAACGAAACGATTGATAATCGCATCGTCGATTTCATATATTCGCCGGTCAAGCAGGTCGTTTTTCTCCAGCCAAAGCACAAAGATTCGGAGCTTGGAAACATAGCTCTCCATCGACTTCTTTGAGAGCGACAGTCGTTTCTCTTCGATGAATTTCGAGACATGCCGCCGGATATGCGATCCGTCCTGTCGTCGAGTGCCGAACATCCCGGCAATAGTATGATATTCGATCTCGTCTGAGTAGATGACCGCGTCGTCCGCCCACGGCCGCCAACCGGCCCGGAGCTTGAGCGTATATTCTTTGATGATTTTGGCGGCCAGTTTGGTTTCTTCCTGTCTGTCCGCACACGCTTTGAATCCGCGCACGATCCGGTATCGTTCCATACGATCCGTACGGGGATTATAGACCGAGTAGAGGACGCACAAGTGTCCCTTGAAAGTGGAAACCTTCGGGAGGAGAATTTCCACCCTTCTAAAATTCCGAGTTCTCATAAGGCATCTGTTTTTTGAAGTATCCCCATACTCAAGAATACAGAAGCCGCTGGAACCAGCCAATCAGCGATTATCCAAGAATGCACCGGATTAACCGCAGAACGATTTTTGTAAATCGCTGTAAAATAATAATTTACAGCGATCCGTGGAGCTGGAGGGAATCGAACCCTCGTCCAAACGAGGAACCCCGAAGCTTTCTACATGCTTAGTCTCCGCTTGATTGTCGGGAAACGGCCAGGAGGGAGACACCCGAGCCGAATCCTTAGTCCGTTGAGTTTCGCTTCCCGGTCCGGACAGCCGGAAAACTATCTTTTAATTGAATGATACCCATAGCCGAAACGGGCTAAAAGCGGTCCCTTTCCGACGGGTACTCGTCGGCCCGACTCCTTGGCCGGGCGGATTAAGGTAATTTCACTTGGTGAGATTACGCAGCGAGTGCATAGCTGTTATCGCCATTTATGGTTTGAAAGTTCCGTTTAACGAGGTCCCTTACAACCCTCGGCATGCTTACCTCAAGACTCTGAACCCGCTGTCAAAACCGGTCAGCCCCAAGAGATAGATTTTGTATAACGGTGCGCAGATATGGCAAATTGCGCGCCACTCGGACACAAAGGTATGAAAAAATGTCGGCGATGCAATCGAAGAAATTCAGCTTTGGTCAAGGAAGCCTAAAAATGCAAATCCTCACCCATGCGATTTGTGGCGAGGATTTGCATACAAAATTCTATTCGTCGAACATGCGTTTCAAATACTCCACACATTTAGGATATTGTCCGTTTCCCGTTAATTGCTTACGCACTTTCTTTTCAAAATCTACCCTGACGATACATTGTGAATCCGAGATTTTATGTACAATTATAGGAAATTCTGCACCCCAACTGGTAAATGAAACCCCTCGTGAGAGCAGCAGGAAACCCATGCTGGCATTTTGCTCTTTCACTTTGTAAGGTTTACTCGTTTTTTCTACTATCCTCTCCACAATTTCGCTAACAGACAGGTTGTTGACGACAAATGAAGGATCGAAGTCTTTTTTGTTTTCCTTTTCTGCTTGTGCCGGCAATCCCAAACATACCGCAATAAATGCAAAAAGAATCATTAATTTTTTCATACTCTGAAAAATTAGCTTGGTCCCTCCGACTCCGCGAAAGACAGGTTGTGTAAAAAAGAAAGTGTGAAACCATTCCTTATTAAAAATCGAGTCAAACAAAATACAAACAAAAGAAACTAATGAAAGAAAAACATAAATAAACTAC
>JAFLSI010000139.1 GCA_022511025.1 Rikenella sp.
TCGGGTCAGCCGTCCGGCGCGAAGACACGAGCACCGTCGAGTGTCGGAGCCAGCCGATGGGGGGCGGCTGGCCCGAGCGACCGGAGGTCGCAGGTATTTTTTCGGGTCGCAAGTTGCGTTTGGGGTAGAGGCTGCCAGCAAGAGACGCTGTGCGTCCCTCCGCGGGGGGGAGCTGCGGCCCGCCCGACCCATAGGGTCGCGATCAAATATGGCGAAAACAGCGATCCGTAAGGATCGTCGGCCTCTGCGCCCAGCGGCGCAGCCGCTCGGGGGGGTGGGCGCGAGGCCGAATAGGGTGGTAGCTGGCCTGAGCGACCGGAGGGTGCGGCGCCGCCCGTCCGACTCTTCGAGCCGGAGGTGTTGCGTCTTTTGTAGGCTGCCTTTGTCCAGCGCTTGACGCCAGCGGAGAAGCCACAAGCAAGGCGGAGTGGCGCTCCACCGCTGGCGCCTGCCCGCACTTTTCAGATGCTTGAGACAGCATCAGGCGCGCAATCGAACCCAGATCGAACCCAAACCGAACCGAGATTGAAGCCGAGACCGTGGCCGCGAAACAGCAATTCCCTATATGAAGCAAAAAACGGTCCCTCAACCGGAAAAATCGTATTTTTGCCCAACCGATTCTCATAAACGACCCATGCCTCAGCGACCGCCCACCATTCTTCAGTCCCTCATTCCGATTGTCGTGCTGCTCGGACTCATTATGATCACCGTTCTCGGCACCGGAGCCGATGCTCTGGCCGGTTCCAACCAGCTCTCGTTGCTCGTCGCTTCCGCCGTCGGCGCAGGGATCGCCGTTTGGAACCGAGTCCGGTGGACCGACATCATGCAAGGCATGATCCACACCATCAGCGCCTCGCTGCCCGCCATTCTGATTCTGTTGATGGTCGGCATGCTCTCCGGAAGCTGGATGATCAGCGGCGTGATCCCCACGATGATCTATTACGGCCTCGACATACTGCGGCCCGCCTTTTTTCTGCCCGCCTGCGTCGTGATTTCGGCCGCCGTTTCCGTGGCTACCGGCAGCTCGTGGTCCACCATCGCCACGATCGGTGTCGCCTTGATCGGGATCGGGCAGGCCCTCGGCTTCGATATGGCCATGACCGCCGGAGCGATCATTTCAGGCGCCTATTTCGGCGACAAAGTCTCCCCCCTGAGCGATACCACGAACCTCGCTTCGGCCGTAACCGGCACCGAACTCTTCGTGCACATCCGGTACATGATGCAGACCACCGTACCCTCCATCTTGTTAACCTTGGCCGCCTTCTCCGTGCTGACCCTGACCGGCGGGAGCGGCAGGGAGACGGTCGGCGGAGTCGAAACCTTTCAGCAGACGATCGCCTCGACCTACCGGATTACACCGTGGCTGCTGCTGATACCCGTATTGGCCGTGTGGATGATCGTGAAGAAGATTCCCGCCGTTCCGGTCTTGATGATCGGTTCGCTGCTGGCAGTCGGTGCCGCCGCGCTGTTCCAGCAGGAGTTGCTGGCCTCTCTTGCCCCCGGCGGGAGGCTGACCCTCGGCAGCGGATACGAAGTGCTGACCCGTTCGCTGTACGGCGAGACCGCCCCGCAGACAGGCAATGCCGCGGTGGACGACCTCCTCGCGACAGGAGGGATGGCCGGAATGCTCAATACCGTCTGGTTGATCGTAACGGCGATGGTTTTCGGCGGGGTGATGGAGGCCGGCCGGTTTTTGGAGCGGATCACGACGGCCGTGCTGAGCCGCGTCCGGTCGGCCGGCGGGTTGGTAACGACGGCCACAGGGAGCTGCCTGCTCTTCAACCTGACCTCCGGCGACCAGTATATGTCAATCGTTATTCCCGGCAAGATGTTCGTCGATGCCTTTCGACGGAACGGATTGCAGACCCGGCTGCTGAGCCGGACGCTCGAAGACGGCGGCACGGCGACGTCGGTCTTGGTGCCGTGGAATACCTGCGGGGCGACGCAGGCCACGATTCTGGGGGTGCCGACATGGGTCTATCTGCCTTTCACCTTCTTTTGCTGGCTCAGTCCGGTCGTAACATTGGCGGTTGCGTGGGCCGGATGGGGCGTGCGCCGGGAGCAGACAACTCCGGCGGCTCCGGAATCGCCGGAGCCGGGGTTATAGCTTTCTGCCGTAGGCCAGATCGCCCGGGTCGCCTATGCCCGGCACGATATACGATTTGACGGTCAGCTCCTCGTCCACCGCCGCCGTCCAGAGGGTGATGTGATCCATCGGCAGCCGCTTCCGGATGTATTCGATGCCGTCCGCCGACGAAATGACGGCGGCCAAATGGGTGTGCGACGGGACGCCGCCTTTCTCCAACAGGGCATAGTAGGCCGTCTCGATCGAAGCCCCCGTCGCTAACATCGGATCGACCACGATCAGCACTTTCCCCTCCAGATCCGGTGTCGTTACCTGTTCCATGATGATCTTCATCGTGCCGTCCTTGCTGTATTTGCGGAATGCCGACACGAATGCGCTGGAGGCGTTGTCGAGTACGTTGAGGACGCCGTTGTGCATCGGAATCCCGGCCCGCAGGATCGAGGCGACTACGATTTCGTCCGACGGCAGCATCATCTCGGCTTCGCCCAATGGGGTTACGACGGTTTGTTGCTTGTAATTCAGCGTTTTGCTGATTTCGTAGGCGATCGCTTCGCCGGTCCGTTCCAGATTGCGCCGGAAACGCATCGGGTCGCGCTGGATCGTTTCGTCGCGCAGCTGGGCTACGTAACGCGAGAGGATGGAGTTTTGCTGGTCGAGGATTCGGATCATGGTCGTTCGGTTTTAGTGGGGAGAACAGATGAGGGCCGTCCTGATGACGGCTTTGTCGGCAAATATAACTTTTCCCGGAGAAAGCTCCTGCGGCAGGTCCAAGGTTTGTACCGAAAAATCAACGGCCCAGCATGGCTTCCGCTATCATCCGGTCGGTCGGGGTGGTGATTTTGATGTTGGCCGGGTCGCCGTCGACCCAGACGATACGGCCGGTGCCGGTCAGTTCCACCACCGTAGCGTCGTCGGTGAACCGTTCGTCGTACGGGGCGGTGTAGGCTTGCCGGAGCCGGTCGCCCCGAAAGCCTTGCGGGGTCTGGACCGCCCGGTATTCCGTTCGGTCGACCGCCCGGCTCGCTGTGCCGTTCGGCCCTTCGATCCGCCGTAGCGAGTCGGTTACCGGCACGACGGGCACGGCGGCTCCGTAGCGCTCTGCTGCTGCAATCACAGCTGCGACGGTTCGGTCGTCGACGAACGGCCGCACGCCGTCATGCACCAGCACGATCTCGGCCTCCGGTTCTGCCGCCAGCCCGTTCCGCACGGAGTGGAACCGGGTCTCGCCGCCGGCTACCACGGTGTGCGGCACGCGGAACCGGTGTTTTTCGCACAAGGTTCTCCACGACTGAATATAGCTTTCGGGCAGCACGAGGAGGATTTTATGCACATAGTTACCCACATTTTCTTGTATGCGGCGGTTGCCCCCGGCCTGTTTATCCACGACCCCATCCACATGTTGTGAACGTTGTGTTAAAAACCGGTCGACGCTCTCGCTCACTCTCCGCAAGGTGCGCATCGCTATCGGCTCGCCTCCCAATTCCAAAAACTGCTTCGGAACCTGCCCCCCCATCCGCTCTCCTCGACCGCTGGCTACAACAATTGTCAATAACTTGTGCATAACTCCTTGCTTTTCATGATCTCGTTCTTTGGCGACGGGAGGGTACTGTTCTCTTTGTGAACAAAGAGAACCAGAA
>JAFLSI010000014.1 GCA_022511025.1 Rikenella sp.
GGTTGCGGCCCTCCGCCGGGGGTGGCGTCGGCCCGCCGCGCCTCGCGGCGCGCAACCGGACGAACCTCTTTTCAGAAAAAGAACGGTTCCATACCCCGACACAAAGAAACGAACAACAAAAACCGTACCTGTTTCAGTCGAAAAGCAGTCGTTCGCCGCGTACCGTCTCGTCGATACCCGTTTTCGCATCGTAGACCCTCCGTCCGTTCACGAACGTCGCCCGCACGTGAGCCGTCAGCGTCAGCCCCTCGAACGGCGACCAGCCGCATTTGGACAGAATCCGTTCGCCCGATCCGTTCTCCTCCCGCGCAGGCGTCCACGGCCGGTTCAACTCCACCACCGCGATGTCCGCCCGGTAGCCCGGCCGCAGGAATCCCCGTTCTCGAATCCGGAACAGCCGAGCCGGCGCATGGCACATCCGTTCCACCACCTGCGGAATCGTGAACACCCCCTCGCCCGCCAGCGTCAGCATCGCCGGCAGCGAGTGCTGCACCAACGGCCCCCCCGACGGCGCCGTCAGGTAGGGGTTCAGTTTCTCGGCCAGCAGATGGGGCGCGTGGTCCGTAGCCACCACATCCGCCCGTCCGCTGCGCACCGCCGCCCGCAGCGCCTCCCGGTCCGCCACCGACTTCACCGCCGGGTTCCACTTGATCCGGTTTCCCCGCTCCGCATAGTCCGCCGCACTGAACCACAGGTGGTGCACGCACACTTCGTTCGTAATCCGCTTCTCTTCGACCGGTTTGTCCTGCTCGAACAGCGTCAGTTCGCGCGCCGTACTCAGATGGAGTACGTGGAGCCTCCCGCCGTACCGGTGGGCCAGTTCCACCGCATGGGCCGTCGAACGGTAGCAGGCCTCCGCACTCCGGATCACCGGGTGCATCGCGGCCGGAATCGACTCCCCGAACGCCGCTCGGGCCGCCGCCAGATTCGCCCGAACCGTTGCGTCGTCTTCGCAGTGGGTCGCCACCAACACGGGCGAGTGCCGAAAAATGCCGGCCAGCGTCTCCTCGTTATCCACCAGCATGTTCCCGGTCGAAGAACCCATGAAGACCTTCACGCCGCAAATCCGGTGCGGATCGACCCGCTCGATCTCGGCCAGATTGTCGTTGGTCGCGCCGAGGTAGAACGAATAGTTCACGGCCGACACCTCCGCCGCACGGAGATATTTCGCTTCGAGCCGTTCGAGGGTCGTGGCCGGCGGCCGGGTATTGGGCATCTCCATATAGGAGGTAACGCCGCCGGCCGCCGCCGCACGCGATTCGGTCTCTATCTCGGCCTTTTCGGTTAGCCCCGGTTCCCGGAAGTGCACCTGGTCGTCGATCGCACCGGGCATGACCAAAGCCTCCGCGACGTCAAACACCTCTGTCGCGCTGTCGCCGACCTCCGGCGGACAGTCGCCTTCGCCTGTCTTTCCGATCCGGTCGCCCTCTATCGTGAGCCACCCCCGGTACATCCGGCCTTCGTTGCAGAGCCGGGCGTTGTCAATCAGCAGCATATCGTATGTGTCTAATCAAGTCGGTAATCCGTTATTGGGCCGGGATCCGCACGACGGCGCGTGTCCCCCGTCTGCCGCCGGGGAGGCTGTCGAGCGTCCACTCGCCGCGGATCGAACTGATCCTCGATGCGATGTTCGAGAGACCCATGCCGTCCGAGGTCGCTTCCGGATCGAATCCGCAGCCGTCGTCCTGCACGGTGGCGGTGATCCACTCCCGCTCCCTCTGCATCTCGACGGTCAGCCGCCGGGCCGAGGCGTGTTTCAAGGCGTTGTTGATCAACTCGCAAACTACGCGATAGAGAATGACCTCCTTGTCGGGATCGAACCGCACGTCCCGCATCCCGGCTGCTCCGAACTCGATCCGCGTGGAGGGGCACATCGGCTGGAGCTTGTGGATAAAGGTGTTCAGCGCGCGGGCAACGCCGAAGTTGTTCAGGATATGGGGGCTCAGGTTGTTGGAGATTTCGGTCAGGCTTTTGACGGCTTCGTTGATGACGTATTCGGTATTGGCGAGGATCTCTTTCTGGGTGTCGCTCACCGACTGGGTCGAGAGGGCCGAGATGCTCATCCGCACGGAGGAGAGCAGGGGGCCCAGCCCGTCGTGCAGCTCTTTCGAGATAATCTGCCGCTGGTTCTCTTCGGCGCGGATGACGGCGCTCAAGAGGCGTTTTTCGCTGTTTCGCCGCTGCTCTTCGCGCAAGGTGATGTAGTTCAGTATCTTCTGGATCATGAACACGGCGACGGCAAAACAGAGGGAGGTAACGACCCCGACCCAGACGTAGTAGCCGTCCCGCATGACGATGGTGCCGGTCCGTCCACCGGTGAGCTGGTCGAGTTGCCGGGCGAATTCGTCGAAACGCATGGCGCACATCAGTACGAGGGCGATGGTGAACAGGATCCACGAAGAGTTGAACTTGGTGGTGCGGGTCAAGC
This sequence comes from Rikenella sp., assembly GCA_022511025.1. Lineage (GTDB taxonomy): Bacteria > Bacteroidota > Bacteroidia > Bacteroidales > Rikenellaceae > Rikenella. The sequence continues at coordinate 2,429 of JAFLSI010000014.1, forward strand.
GTATGGCGATCCCGGCGGCGAATATCTGCAACACGATGGAGATTGCCAGTAGAACGAGTAGTACCATCTTCGTTTGGAAGGATTCGTGTGTCGGGCAGACGGCCTCCGGCGCACGGTTCGACCCGGCGCCGGCGCAGCCGTACAGCCTCTTTGGCCGTCTGCCGGAGTCTCTACTCCGGCAGACGGACCGTCATGAAAATCGCTTCGATCTGCCGCACGTAGTTCCGCATCGGCACCTTGTTGTTCGGCGAGGGCGAGTAGACATAGCCGTCGATCGCCACCATCCGGTTCCGGGCCGTATCGCAGGTCGTGTAGTTGATGAACGGCCCCCCCATGAAATCCCCCATCACATCCCAGAATCCCCGCACCTGCATCCATCGCCGTCCGTGGACCGTCAGCATTTTTTGATCGGGCAGAAAAGCGGTGCCGGTGGTCATGTAGCTCCCCGCCGACGGCCCCGGCACCTGCATCACCGCGGCATTCCGGGCCGCAATGATACGGCCGGCGGTCTCGTTCCGGGCCTCCACCGGGTCGGCCGGATAGGTGTAGATCGTAAAGCCTACGCTCGCTAACGGCAGCTCGTACGAAATCCAGAGGAAATTCGTCGTGTCGAGCCGAACCCGGTAGCCCTGCGGGATGCTCATCTCGAATCCGAACTTCTCCCGGATCAGCGCATGGATTTTCGGGTCTTTGAATTTGTCGGCCCGCACCGTCAGCCGGTCCCGCTCCGTGATCTCGAACAGGTGCACCAAGTCGGCTCCGTAAAGGTGTAGGAACGCGGCCATCGAATCCGTCGACGGCGCGGTGATCGTTACCTCCAACTGCGGTTCGGCATAGGTGTCGTACCGGGCCGTCATGTCCGAATGTGCATACTGACCCCCTGTTTTGAGTATCAGGATGTTGCGGTGTCTGTTGTTGTTCGGGGTCGCTTGGTAAGCGGCCGGGGTCATGCTGTAGAGCGTGAAGCGCGGTTCCGGCTGGTTGATCATCTCCACCTCGTCGGCCAAGTAGGCCCGGATGCTGTCCCCGACGGCCCCTTTCCACAGTTCGGTCGGAGCGATCACGAACATTTCGTAGGGTTTGCCCATCGACGAGACTTTGATGTCGCCGGAGCGGCACCCGGCCACGATTGCAGCCGCTGCCGCAAGGAGGAGGGAAACAGGCGTTTTCATGTTTTTCTGTCCTATGTTGTTTTACCCGAGCCGGGCCGGGGCCGTGCGCCCCCGGAAACTTAGTTCAAACCGATTTCGTCGACGAAGATGTAGGCCGGATTCCCTGCACTCGGATGCCAGGCCGGCATGTGCGGTTCCGGTTTGACCACTACTTTCACGTAGCGTGCCGTCGTCGGCTCGAACGTCAGCACATGTTCATAGACGCCGTCCCGGTCGGTCCGGGCCGCCACCGGATACTCCGCTTCGGCCACCGGGCGGAAAGTCCGGCCGTCGTCCGAAACCGACACGCCGAAATAACGTGCGTCGAACACCCAGTCCCCCTTCACCACGCAGGTTTCGATCTGCGCCTGCGAGATTTCGGTCGGTTCCAGCAGGTCGATCACCGCCTCCATGTCGTTCTGCCAGAACGCGATCCACCGTCCCGTTTTGTAGTTCCTGTTGCCCCGCAGGCCGTCCACCAAGGTTCCCGCCCCCGCATATTTGTACTGCGGGTTGATCGGTTGCAGCATCGTGATCGGTTTCATGCTCGCCTTGTTGAAGGTGATCTCCTCCGAGAGGACCCGGCTGTGTCCGTTCGGTCGGACGACGGTCGCTTTCAGCGTACACGGTTCGGCGATTTTGACCGTATCCGTGTATTTCGGCGAAGCGGCGGTCGGTTCGCTTCCATCGGTCGTATAGTGGATGTCCGCGCCGTCGATCGACCGCATCGCCACGTCTAACACCCCTTCCGTCGTGTTCGGCGAGAAAGAGAGGCTCACGTCGAACACGTGCGTTGCGTAGTTGTACCCCAACAGGTCGTAGATCCGCACCAACTGCGGCAGCCGTGCCAAGAAGGAGTCGTAATCCTTGAGTTTCGGATCGGTCCACTGAATTTCGGACAAAGCCGCCATCCGCGGCAGCTCCATGTATTCCGCCTGCCGGAAATTCGGAATGTACTCCGTCCACAGGTTCGCCTGCACCCCGATGATATACTTCGCCTCATCGGGTGTCAGCAGCGGCGAGACCGGTTCGTAGCGGTAGACCATCTCGACCGGAACATATCCCCCGATGGCGATCGGTTCCTGCTCCGTCTCTTTGCTCTGGTAGTAGTCGAAATAGAGGTAGATGTTCGGCGTCATAATGACTTTGTGTTTCTGACGCGCCGCCTCGATGCCGCCTTCCACGCCGCGCCAGCTCATCACCGTAGCGTGCGGCGCCAGTCCGCCCTCTAATATCTCGTCCCAGCCGATGATCTGCCGTCCGCGGCTGTTCAGGAACTGCTCGGCATGGTTGATGACATAGCTCTGCAAATACTCTTCGGCCGTGTGTTTCGCATCGCCCCGGATGCCCAATGCCCGGATCCGGGACTGGCATTTCGGACAGGCTTTCCACCGTATTTTCGGACATTCGTCGCCCCCGATGTGGATGTATTCGCCGGGGAAAATTTCGGTGATCTCACCCAGCACGTCGTCGATGAACTGCAAGGTGGAGTCGTTCCCGGCGCAAAGCACATCGTCGGCCACTCCCCACTCTCCCCACACTTCGTACGGTCCGCCCGTACAACCCAGCTCGGGATAGGCGGTCAGCGCGGCCAGCATATGGCCCGGCAGGTCGATCTCCGGAATGACGGTGATGTACCGTTCGGCTGCATAAGCGACGATTTCGCGCGCCTCTTCCTGCGTAAAGAACCCGCCGTGGGGAATGCTGTCGTACCGGCCGCTGTTGTGCCCGATGACGGTCGCTTTGCGCTGCGATCCGACGGTGGTCAGTTTCGGCCGTTTTTTGATTTCAATCCGCCAGCCCTGGTCGTCGGTCAGATGCCAGTGGAAACGGTTGATATTGTGCAGGGCCAAGATGTCGATGAACCGCTTGAGGGAATCGAGGCCGGTGAAGTGGCGGCTCACGTCGAAGTGCGCGCCGCGGTAACCGAACCGGGGCTGGTCGTCGATTTCGACGGCTGGCAGGAATACCTTGCCGCGGGTAACCGGGAGCGATTTGCGCAGGGTCTGGATCCCGTAGAAAACGCCGGCTTCCGAGGCTCCGACGATCCGGACGCCGTCGCCGTTCACCGTCAGCCGGTAGGCTTCCCGATTTTCGGCCTCCAACCCCAGAGCGAGCTCGATCCGGTGCAGGGCCGTCGGACGGTCTTCCGCCGCAGCTTCGGTCTCCAAGAGCAGTCCGGTCATCTGTTCGATGTATTCGCTCAAAAACCGGGCGTTCCGCTGCATGGTGTCGTTCCCTGCGGGGTAAAGGATCTTGACGCTGGCGTCTAACGTAAATCCTTCGCCGCTCTGCCCGTTGATCTGCTGCGGCAGAGGAATGATCCGGTAATCGGCGTGAGGGGTCTGTCCTGCGGTGCATGAAAACAGGAGTCCGACGCCCAAAATGGTCCCTAAAAATCGATGGATTAGGTTCATAAAAGTATTTGGTATGGTTTGTGGTTAGTCATGTTCCGATGTCGGTCGCCCGCTCCGGCGGGTGCGGGAACAGACAAAAATAGGGATTCCGCTTCACAATTCCTTGTAGCGGTGCTGTTTTTCGCACCTTTCGGGTGTTTTATGGGCCGCCTCTGCCCCCAATTCTGTGCGCCCGATGCCGACGGAGGCGCAGTCGAGCCGAGCGAGCGGCGCCCTCCGCAGGGGGGCGCCGTCGGGCGACAACCGTACCTTTCGTGCGTTTTGTCGGCTGCCTCTACTTCGACCCCCCGAGCGGCGCCCCGCCGAACAGCGACGCCACGAACCGCTCCCGGTCGAAAACCTGCAAGTCGTCCACCCCCTCGCCCACGCCGATGTACCGGACCGGAATGCGGAACCGGTCCGAAATGCCGAGCACCACCCCTCCCTTGGCCGTTCCGTCCAATTTGGTGATCGTCAGCGACGAAATCTGCGTCGCCGCCGCAAACTGCTTCGCCTGCTCGAAAGCGTTCTGCCCCGTCGAGCCGTCCAAGACCAGCATCACCTCGTGCGGCGCCCCCGGAACCACCTTTTGCATCACGTTGCGAATCTTGGTCAGTTCGTTCATCAGGTTGATTTTGTTGTGGAGCCGTCCCGCCGTGTCGATAATCGCGACATCCGCTCCCGCCGCTTTCGCCGCCGAGAGGGTGTCGAAGGCCACCGAGGCCGGGTCGGCCCCCATCTGCTGCTTGACGAGCCGGGCGCCGGCCCGTTCGGCCCACACTTCGAGCTGGTCTATAGCCGCCGCCCGGAACGTGTCGGCCGCCCCGAGGAACACCCGCTTTCCCGCCGCCGACAGCCGCGACGCCAACTTCCCGATCGAAGTGGTTTTACCCACCCCGTTGACCCCCACGACCATCAGGACGAAAGGGTTGCCCTCGCTGTCTTTCTCGAACAGCATCTCTGCACCGGCCGAAGCGCCGGCCGACGGCGCTTCGGCCAGCAGAGCGGCGACCTCCTCGCGCAGCAGGGTGTCGAGCTCGGCGACTCCCATGTATTTGTCCCGCGCCACCCGGGCTTCGATCCGTTCGATGATCCGGACGGTGGTCTCGACCCCGACGTCGGCCGTAATCAAAATCTCTTCCAACTCGTCGAGTATCTCGTCGTCGATGCGCGATTTCCCGGCTACGGCGCGCGAAATTTTGCTGAAAATGCCGGTCCGGCTCCTCTCTAATCCGTTCTCCAAATTGGCCCGCTGGCTCGCTCCCTCGTCCCGTTTTCTAAATAAGTCGAATATCCCCATTTCGCGTTTTTCGTTGTTGTTCCGATGGCTCGGCCCCGCACACAGCCGGCGGCGGCGAAAACCGAAGAATCAGACAAAGATAGTGAAAATGGGAATTTAAGCCGTATCTTTGGGCAGAAATGGAGCGGCGCGCCGCGCCGTCGAAAACGAACCTGACAGACGACAAGAGCGATGAACCAGCAACAGAACTATTGCGTGATTATGGCCGGCGGGATCGGCAGCCGTTTCTGGCCGTTGAGCAGAAACCGGATGCCCAAGCAGTTCCTCGACATATTGGGGACGGGGAAGAGTTTTATACGCAGCACCTTCGAGCGGTTCGTCCCGATCGTTCCCGCCGGGAATTTCTTGGTCGTAACCAGCGAACAGTACAAGTCCCTCGTTCTGGAGCACCTGCCGGAACTCAGGCCCGATCAGGTGCTGACCGAGCCGGTGAGACGGAACACCGCACCCTGTATCGCCTATGCCGCCTCCCGGATCGCCGCCGCCGATCCGGAGGCCAATATGGTCGTCTCCCCCTCCGACCATTTGATTACCGGCGAGGCCGATTTCCAGTCCGTCGTGCGCGAAGGGTTAGACTTCGTGGCCGGGACGGACAAGCTGCTCACCATCGGCATCAAACCCTCGCGGCCGGAGACCGGATACGGGTACATCCAAGTCGACACCGCCGGAGGGTCGGAAGGAGGGGGGGGCGCAATCGGCAAGGTGAAGACTTTCACCGAGAAACCGAACCTCGAAATGGCCCGGATTTTCGTCGAGAGCGGCGAATTTTTCTGGAACTCCGGGATCTTCGTCTGGTCGGTTTCGGGCATCCTGAAAGCGATGCGCACCTACCTGCCCGAGGTCGAGGCCGCCTTTGCCGCCGGCCGAGACCGGTACGGCACACCGGCGGAGCAGCCTTTTGTCGACTCCATCTACCCCGCGTGCGAAAACATCTCGGTCGACTACGGCGTGATGGAGAAGTCGCCCGATGTTTACGTGCGGTGCGGCGACTTCGGCTGGAGCGATATCGGGACGTGGGGGTCGCTCTACCAGCATGCCGTGCGCGACGGACAGGGCAATGCGGTCGGCGGCGGGGGAGAGGTGCTGACCTACGGTACGAGCGGAACGGTGATTCACGTTCCGGCCGGGAAGATCGCCGTGGTCGAGGGGTTGGAGGACTATTTGGTGGTGGAACGGGACGATGCGCTCCTGATCTGCCGCAGGGAGAACGAACAGCATATCCGAAATTACGTGGAAGATGTCAAATACCGGTTTGGGGAAGAATTTGTCTAAGCTCTACGAGCTGTATTGCGCCAGCGGCGGTTCCGTAACGACGGACAGCCGGGCGGTGGCGGGGCTGTCCGCTCCGATCTTCTTTGCGCTCAAGGGGGAGAACTTCGACGGCAACGACTATGCCGTCCGGGCGATTGCCGACGGCGCTTCGGCGGCGGTGGTGCAGGGACGGCTGCCGCGGGGGGTGCGGGCGGACTCGGACGAGGCCGAAAGGTACATCGTGGTCGGGGATACGCTGGCGGCGCTGCAGGAGCTGGCGGCCTACCACCGGACGGTGTTGGGGCTGCCGGTCGTTGCGCTGACCGGGAGCAACGGCAAGACGACGACGAAGGAGCTGATTGCGCGGGTCTTGGGGACCAAATACCGGGTGGCGTCTACGCGGGGCAATCTGAACAACCACATCGGGGTGCCGCTGACGCTGCTTTCGATCGGGACGGAGGAGGATGTGGCGGTGGTCGAGATGGGGGCGAACCATCCGGGGGAGATTGCGGCGCTGTGCCGGATCGCGCGACCCGACATCGGGTTGATTACCAACGTGGGGCGGGCGCATTTGGAGGGGTTCGGCGGGCCGGAGGGGGTTCGGCGGGCGAAAGGGGAGCTTTTCGACTATTTGGCGGAGCAGGGAGGGACGGCGCTCTATGCGGCCGATGATGCGACTTTGGCGGCGATGGCGGCGGAGCGGTTTACGGCGGCTTCGGGAGAGGAGAGCGGTGCGTCGGCCGTGGGTTATTCGGCGGCGGATTTCGGTCTCTCGGCGGCAGACGGCGGGGGCGGCCGGCTGACTTTGCAGACGGCGGCGGGCGAGGTGCGGACGCAGCTGACGGGAGCCTACAACGTGGCGAACGTGGCGGCGGCATTGGCGGTGGGGCGTTATTTCGGAGTCTCTCTGCCGGTAGCGCTGGGGGCGGTGGCGGCTTACGTGCCGGACAACAACCGGTCGCAAGTGGAGGAGTCGGCCAACGGGACGGGAAACCGGCTCTACATGGATGCCTACAACGCCAATCCGTCGAGCATGGCGGCGGCGCTGGACCATTTTTTGGCGTGGCCGGCTTCCGGAGAAAAGGTGTTGATACTGGGGGACATGCGGGAATTGGGCGAGTTTTCGGCGGCGGAACACCGGGCGGTGGTCGAGCGGTTGGCGGGGATTGGCGGGGAGGGGGTGGTCTGCTATGGAGTGGGGCCGGAGTTTTCGGCGGCGGCCAAAGCGGTTGCGGGTTCTGGAGCATCCGTGATGCGGACGTTCCTGTCGGTCGATGCGTTGGCGGAGGCGATCGAACGGGGCGAGGTGGCGATTCGCGGGGCCTTGGTCTTGGTCAAGGGGTCGCGCGGCATGGCGCTCGAAAAACTCTACCCGCTGCTCTGAACGGGTTATATTAGGGTAGAGGTGATCCAATAAATACCCTCATTGGATTCGGCTTCGCGTCCGGCGCCGGCGGAGGCGATCACGAGCCGGTCGAGTGGCGCCCTCCGCGTGGGGGCGGCGTCGGGCGCGCGACCTCCGGTCGCCGTTTGGGGTTAGAGACCGAATGGAGTGAAAGCGGTCCGCGAACCGGTCCGTTTGTTCGAAGTAACCGAACCATACACACGAGATGGCGAAACTGAAGAAAAGTTATTATTGCACCGCATGCGGGAACGAATCGCCCAAGTGGGTCGGGAAATGTCCGGCATGCGGCCAGTGGAACACCTATACCGAAGAGGTTGTGCCGGCCCGGAGTGCCTCCTCTGCCGGCGGCGGGGGGTATTTCGGCGTTTCGGGCAGCGGCGGCGAACGGAACCGGCCCGTTCCCGTGCACCGCGTCGAGCGGAGCGCCGTGCAGCGGATCGACCTGCTCAACGAGGAGGTCAACCGCGTGCTGGGCGGCGGTTTGGTTCCCGGTTCGCTCGTGCTGCTGGGCGGCGAACCCGGTATCGGGAAATCGACCTTAGCGTTGCAGATCGCCGTCCGGATGGCCGACACCCCGATCCTCTACGTTTCGGGCGAAGAGAGTCCCGAACAGATCAAGATGCGCGCCGACCGGATCGGCATCCGCAACGAACGGTGCCTGATACTGAGTGAAACCTCGCTCGAAAACATCCTGCTCCAGCTGGCCGAAAACACTCCGGAACTGGTGGTGATCGACTCGATCCAGACCCTCTGGTCCGAGCGGGTCGAATCTTCGCCGGGGAGCGTCAGCCAGATTCGCGAGTGCGCAGCGATGCTGCTCAAGTACGCCAAGGAGACCCAAGTGCCGGTATTCGTCATCGGGCACATCACCAAAGAGGGATCCATCGCCGGGCCGAAAATTCTGGAACACATCGTGGACGTCGTCTTTCAGTTCGAAGGCGACAGCAACAACGCCTACCGGATTCTGCGGAGCATCAAAAACCGCTTCGGAGCGACGAACGAGATCGGCGTGTTCGAGATGCGGAGCGACGGGCTGCGCGAGGTGGACAACCCGTCGGAGATTCTGGTCTCGCACTACGACGAACCGCTCAGCGGGATCGCCATCGGAGCGACGATCGAAGGGGTGAGGCCGTTTCTGATCGAGACCCAGGCCTTGGTGAGCGCTTCGGCCTACGGCACGCCGCAGCGTTCGGCGACGGGAGTGGATTACAAACGGCTCAACATGCTGTTGGCCGTGCTCGAAAAGCGGTTGGGATTCAAATTGGGGACGAAGGATGTTTTTCTGAATCTGGCGGGCGGTTTCCGGGTGGCCGATACGGGGTTGGACTTGGCGGTCATCGCGGCGATCATCTCGTCGGGTTTGGACGTGGCTCTGGATGCGGACATCTGTTTCGCTGGCGAAGTGGGGTTGTCGGGCGAGGTGCGGCCGGCGGCGAAGACAGAGCAGCGGGTCTCGGAGGCGACCCGTTTGGGGTTCAAAACGATCGTCGTGTCGGGCTATGCGCGCAAGGTGCTGAGCCAGACACCGAAAGAGATCGAAATCCTCTATGTCAACCGGGTGGACGAGCTGGCGCGCCGGGTTTTCGGGAACCGGTCGTAGCGAGTCCGATTGGGTAGGAGAGAGAGGCGGAGCGGAAAACCGGAGCGAAGTTGCGTCCGGATCAATTGCAAGTGCAACAACTCAGATTTTGCTTTATGTATCGACTGATTTACACCGGGCTGTTCGCCCTGACCCTCTTGGCCTCCGGCTGCACCTCCGGTTCGCGGCCCGGCGAAATCGCCGTGATCCCGCAACCCGCCCGCATGACCGTCGGTCAGCGCAGTTTCAGGATCGGAGCCGGCGATATCCGCACCCGGATCGACACCGGCCGGGTCTCGAATCCGGAGGGGTATCGGCTCACCGTCGGGCCGGAGGGGGCCGAGGTGGTCGGCGGCGGCGAAGCCGGCGTCTTCTACGGCCTGCAAACCTTGGAGCAGATCAAAGACCCCGAAGGGTACGTTCCGGAGATCGAGATCGAAGACGCCCCGCGCTTTCCGTGGCGGGGGATGCACTTGGATGTCAGCCGGCACTTTTTCCCGAAAGAGTTTATCAAACGCTACATAGACATACTGGCCTACCACCGGATCAACGTATTTCACTGGCACCTGACCGACGGGATCGGCTGGCGGATCGCGATCGACCGGTATCCGCTTCTGGCCGAGCGGGCTGCCTGGCGCCGGGTCAAAGACCCCAAAGCCCCGTGGATCGGGCTGGAACTCAGCGACCGGTCCCGGCGGGACAGCGCGGACACTTACGGCGGATATTACACGAAAGAGGAGGTGCGCGAGATCGTGGCGTATGCCCGGGAGCGGCACATCACCGTCGTTCCGGAGATCGAAATGCCCGGCCATTCCGAGGCAGCCACTTTCGCCTATCCGGAGTATGCGTGTCCGACGGCACAGCCCGGAAGCGGCATTTACTGTCCGGGGAACGACTCGACTTTCGTTTTCCTGCAGCAGATTATCGACGAGGTGCTCGATCTGTTTCCGGACTCGCCCTACCTCCATATCGGCGGCGACGAGGTGGGCAAGGAGCAGTGGCACGCCTGTCCGCTGTGTCAGGCGCGGATGCGGGCCGAGGGGTTGCGCGACGAACACGAATTGCAAAGCTATTTCATCCGCCGGATCGAATCCCATATCAACTCGAAAGGCCGGGCGATGATCGGTTTCGACGAGATTCTGGAGGGAGGCCTCGCACCGAACGCCACGGTGATGTCGTGGACCGGATTCGAGGGAGGGGTTCGGGCGGCCAATGCCGGACACGATGCGGTGATGGTGCCGCTGTACTACGTCTATTTCGACCACTATCAGGGGCAGAATCCCTGCGAACCGCAGGCATGGGGGGGATATAACGGTCTGCCGCGCGTCTACTCGTTCGATCCCGTGCCGCCGGAGGTCGAACCGGACAAACGCCATCACATCCTGGGCGGACAGGCCAATATCTGGACCGAAAACATCCGGACGCCGGAGCATGTGGAGTATATGCTGCTGCCGCGGTTGGCCGCCTTGTCGGAGACGTTGTGGACGGATACCGCGGCGAAAGACTGGGGGCGTTTCGGGCGGAAAATGGATCGGCAGTTCGACCGCTATGCCGCGCAGGGCTGGAACTATGCCGAAAGCGCTCTTACGCCGTTCGTCGCGGAACAGCATTTCAACGGAAACGGGGAGTTGGTCGTTCGGTTGGCGGCGGAGCTGTCGGGCTATCCGATCCGTTACACCTTGGACGGAAGCGTGCCGACGGAGCGGTCGGATTTGTATGCGGACTCGATCGTGGTTCGGGAGCCGGCCACGCTGACGGCGGCGACGTTCCGGGGGGGGCGGCCGGCAGGGTGTCTGTTGCAGGTGCCCGGTTTGCTGAACCGGGCGACGCGGGCGGCGGTGTTGTATGCGGCGCCGTACAGCGCTCCCCATACGGGCGGCGGCGATACGGCGCTGGTGGACAACCGGTATGCGTTCAAGCGGGGCGACGACCGGGCTTGGCAGGGGTTCCGGGAAACGGACATGAACCTGACGCTGGATTTGGGGTCCGAACAGCCGGTGGCCGGGGTGTGGATACGGTTTTTCCAGCACCTCTCCACGACCTCGGTGATGTTGCCGACCCGCTTGACTGTGTGGACGTCGGCGGACGGGGTGAATTTTGCGGTGTCGGCAGACCGCGCCGTCGATCCGGAGGAGGATTCGGAGGCGGTGATCCGGCCGTTCGATCTTCGTTTCCCGGCTCCGGTCGCCGCTCGGTTCGTGCGGATTCGGGCGACGAACCGAAAGACCTTGCCGGAGGGACATCCGCGGGCGGGCGGGGCGGCCTGGCTCTTTGCGGACGAGGTGGCGGTTTACTGACCGGGGCGGACCGAATCGCAACTTTTCGTAAATTTGTCCATAGAATATTATTCGCCCATTTCGTCCTGCGATGAAACGCTACTGCCCCCATCTGTTCAGTTATACCCGCCGCCGGAGCGACCCGATCCGGATCGGCAGCCATTTGGTTTTGGGTGGCGAGGCGCCGGTCGTCGTACAGTCCATGACCACGACCAACACCGCCGACGTCGAAGCCTCGGCCCGACAGGTGATGCGCATCGCTGCCGCCGGAGCCGAACTGGTGCGCCTCACCGCACCGGGGCGGACCGAGGCCGAACGGCTGCTCACCATCCGGCGGCGCATCGAAGAACAGGAGTGCTATGTGCCGTTGGCGGCCGACATCCATTTCAATCCGCAAGCGGCCCTGATCGCCGCACAGTACGTCAGCAAAGTGCGGATCAACCCCGGCAATTTCATCGACAAACGGGCGACTTTTCAGACACAGGGCTATACCGACGAAGCGTATGCGGCCGAGTTGGAGCGGCTGCGGGTGCAGCTGACGGCCCTGATCGAGGTGTGCAAATACTACAACACCGTGATCCGGATCGGCGTCAACCACGGTTCGCTCTCCGACCGGATCATGTCCCGCTACGGAGACACGACGGACGGCATGGTCGAGTCGGCGATGGAGTTTCTGCGCGTTTGCCGGGCCGAAGGCTACGACCGGATCGTCGTCTCGATGAAATCGAGCAACACGCGGGTCATGGTCGAGGCCTACCGCAAGTTGATCGTCCGGATGGACGAAGAGGGGATGCACTATCCGCTGCACTTGGGCGTTACCGAGGCGGGAGAGGGAGAGGAGGGGCGGATCCGGTCGGCGGTGGGGATCGGAGCGCTTTTGGCCGATGGGATAGGGGATACCATTCGGGTCTCTTTGACCGAGGCGCCCGAAAATGAGATCCGGCCGGCCCGGATTCTGGCCGACTACTTTCGGGGACGGGAGATGCACAACTACATTCCGGTGGACGACGATCCGGTGCCGTACGACCCGTACAGTTACTCCCGACGGGTTTCGACCGCCGTCTCTTTTCGCGGGGTTTCGATCGGCGGGGGCGCCCCTCCGGTGGTGATCGGGAATACTGTCGGGGAGAGCCGTGCAGACTTCTCGCCGGACGATTTTGTCCTGACCACGCCCCAGCGGGCGATGCGGGGAGCGGACGGCGGAGCGGGGTGGATCGCCTGTGCGCTGGAACACCTGACCTACGAGTTTTTAGAGTGGTTGGAGCACCATCCGGAACGGATTCTGGTCTTGGTGTCGGAGAATACCCACTGGGTGGGGGAGATTCGGGCCTGTTTCGTGCAGCTCATGCGGCACGGGATTACGAATCCGGTCGTCATGAGCCGCTGTTACGGCGAGCGGTCGTTGGAGCGGCTGCAACTGCATGCGGCGGCGGATTTCGGTGCGCTGTTGATCGACGGTTTCGGCGACGGGGTGTGGATTGTCAACGAGGTGTTCACGACGGAGTATGACGAGGATGCGGAGGGCCGATTGGTGGCGACGGAACGGGATGTTACGCCCGATTTCGACCTGACTTCGCTCTCGTTCTCCATTTTGCAGGCGGCACGGGCGCGGATTTCGCGGACGGAGATCATCTCGTGTCCGGGTTGCGGGCGGACGTTGTTCGAGTTGCAGCAGGCGGCGCGGGCGGTCAAAGAGCGGTTCGGCCGTTATCCGGGGCTGAAGATTGCGGTGATGGGGTGTATCGTCAACGGTCCGGGCGAGATGGCCGATGCCGATTTCGGTTACGTCGGATCGGGGAACGGGGTGGTAACGCTCTACCGCGGGCGGGAGGTGGTGGAACGGAACATCCCGCAGGAGGAGGCGCTGGAGCGGTTGGCGGCGCTGATCGAGTCGGATGCGTCCCGGCGTTTCAAAGCCGTCTCGACCCCGATCGGCGACAGATAATATCGCACGCCCGACGCCGCCCCGGCGGAGGGCGCCTTTCGCCACGGCTCCCGGCTTCTCCGCCGGAGTCGGGCTTCAGATACCGAAACACCGGGCTGAACCGGCCTCCCGAATAACGAATAAACATCGGAAATGTCCCTGTCGCTATATATCGCCCGCCGGCACCTGCTGAGCCGCAAGTCTCGCTCCGTGGTCAACCTGATCGCCCGCGTGAGCGTCGCCGCCATCGCCGTACCGGTGATGGCCCTGACCGCGATTTTGTCGTTTCACAACGGATTGGGAGATTTTATCGGCAGGATGTACAGCGAATTCGACCCGGAGTTGCGCATTACGCCGCGCGAAGGGCGGTTTTTCGACCCCGTCCGGTTGCGCCGGCAGATCGAAATGCTGCCCGAGGTGGAGGCCGTCGGGGCGACCCTCGAACAGCACGTACTCCTTGTTTATGGCGAGCGGCAGTGGATCGCCACGCTGTGCGGCGTCGATTCGGATTACCGGCACGTCGTGCCGGTCGACCGGTTGATCGTGCAAGGGAAGTACAGCCTGCAACCCGGCGAGGCAGTGCTCGGACAGGGGGCCGCCTATGCCCTCGGCGTGCAGACCGCCCGGATCGAACCCCTCCGGATCTATGCGATTCGGCCCGGGAGCGGGAACACCTCTTTCCTGCCCGCCGCGCTGTACCACACCGCAGAGGTCCGTCCGGTCGGAATCTATGCCCTCGACGAGCAGACCGACTCCCGCTGTGTGTTCGTTCCGCTCGCTCTGGCCCAGCAGTTGGCCGGAGCCGGGGAGCGGATTTCCGCCCTCAGTGTCCGGTTTCGGGCAGGCGTTTCGCCGGAGGCGGGGCGGGCCGCTGTGGCCGCCCTCGCCGGGAGCGACCGGTTCGACCTGAAGACCCGCTTCGAACAGAAAGAGACCCTCTACCGGATGGTGGAGCAGGAAAAATGGGTCATTTACCTCCTGTTGATGTTCGTCGTGCTGGTCGCCGCCTTGAGTTTAGTCGGTTCGGTCGTGATGCTGGCGGCGGACAAGGAGCGCGACCGCGAAATTTTGGTCGCGATGGGCGGCACTCCGCGGCTGCTGCGGCGGATTTTTGCGTGGGAGGGGTTGACCATTACCGGGGCCGGAGTGGTCATCGGGCTGCTTCTGGGGGTGGGGTTTGCCGGACTTCAGCAGCAGTTCGGCCTCATCCGCATGACCGGCGAAGCCTTTTTGATGGAAGCCTACCCCGTCCGTGTCGCATGGACCGACCTCGCGGCGGTGGCAGGGGGCGTTTTGCTGCTCGGCGGAGCGATCAGCGCCGCCACCGCCGCCGGATTGATGAAACGAAGATGAAACAGATTCAGCATATCATCCTGTCGAGCCTCCTGCTCGTGCTGGCCTCGTGCCGCAGCGGGCCGCAGATCATACCCGAAAAGACCCTGCGCTCCGTTATGCGCGACCTGTTAGTCAGCGAAGCGGTCCTGCAAACCGACCGCGCCGGACGGAGCGACCGGCTGCCCATCGACTCGGTCGATATCCACACCGTTGTCCTCGACCGGTACGGCTATACGCTGGCCGACCTCCGGCACACCGTCCGGGAGTACTCCCTGCGCAAGAGCAATCCGCTGGCCAATATCCTGAGCGAAGTGGCGGAAGAGATCAAAGTGTCGCGCATCGCCGTCGAGCGGCGGTACCGCGAAGTGCTCCGGATCGACTCGATCGCCCGGGCACGCACCGCCGACACAGTCTTTCGGAGCGACACCGTGCTGCGGGGCAAATTGGACGGCCTGCGGTTCGTCTATACCGAAGTCGTGGAGGGCGACTCCGTGGTTCCGGCCGGGACCTACCGGATCGGATTCGACTACTCGACCGGCAGCCACGCCCGGTCGTACACCAAGTCGGTCCGGGCGAAGCGGATCCGGCAGAACGGGCTGACGAACGAAAGCACCCTTTGGCTGCCGACCGCCCGGGATACGACCGCTTACGAAGGAGAGATCGTGGTGGCCGGCGATGTGAAAGCGATAGAGATTTTTCTGGCCGAGACCCTCCGGAAAGACCTCGTGCCGGACACCTGCTACCTGACCGGCCTGCGGCTCGTGCACGTGCTGCCGGCGAGCCGGGCGCGGGCTTTGCTCCAGCAGCAGATCACCGGATTTCCCGAAGACTTGGAGAGCTACTACAATGACAAACGATTGCCAACCGACACCACCCTCCGGCACCGCACCGGGCGGGCGGACGATAGCCGCCCCGTACCTCCTTTCGCCGGACGGTAGCCTGTGGCGCGACGGCGTGGTCCGTTTCGCCGCCGACGGCACCGTGCTCGGCATCGAGCGCTGCGACCGCATCGACACGCTGCCTATGACCGAATACCACAACGGGATTTTGATTCCCGGGATGGTCAACGCCCACTGCCATTTGGAACTCTCCTGTTTCCGGGGGGCGATTCCGCAGCAGGTTGGGATGGTGGAGTTTATCCGGAACGTAGTCTCGCGGCGCAACGACTATTCGCGCGAGGAGCAGATCGCGCGGGCCATGGAGGAAGACCTCGCGATGTGGCACGAGGGGGTGCAGGCGGTGGGAGACATCAGCAACGACACCACCTCTTTCCCGGCCAAAGAGCGCGCCCGGGCGGAGGGGAGGACCCGCTACCACACCTTTGCCGAATATTTCGGTCTGCCGGCCGAAGAGGAGGCAGAGGCCTTCTACCGCCGCTCGGTCGATCCCGTCGTGGCGGCCGGCGAGGCGGCGGGACTGCCGGTTACGCCGACGCCTCATTCGACCTATTTCGTCTCGGAGCGGCTTTTTCGTCGAGGGGCCGGTTCGCCGCGGCTGTCGATCCATTTCATGGAGACCCCGGCCGAGGTGGACTTTTTCGAATGTCGGGGCGGGATCTACGAGTTGGTAACCGCTTCGTCGGGACGGGAACCCGATTTCCTGCATTACGGCGGGCATGCCGGACGGCTCGTCGGGTCGCTGCCGCGGGAGGCCCGGTTGGTGCTGGTCCACAACACCCAGATGCAGCGCGAGGATATGGAACGGATCCTCGACTATTTTACCGATGTAACCTTCGTGCTCTGTCCGCGGTCGAACTACTACATCGACGCCGATTTTCCGCCGGCCCAGATGCTCTTCGAGGCGGGGGCGCGGGTGGCGATCGGGACGGACAGCCTCTCGTCGAACACCTCGCTGTCGATGGCGGCCGAGATGCGGTGGTTGGCCGACCACAATCCGGCGCTCCCGTTAGAGGCGATCCTGCAATGGGCTACGGCGGGCGGGGCGCAGGCGCTGGGACTCGACGCCGAGATCGGCAGTTTCGGGCGGGACAAACGGCCGGGGGCGGTGCTGCTGACGGGGGTGGATTTCCGTTCGATGCGGCTCACGGAGGCGGCGCGGACGGTGCGCTTGATTTGACGGAACAGGCTGACGAAAACGCAAAAAAGTATGGCGAAAATACGTTTGTGCAGAGAATTCGGTTTCGAGATGGCCCACGCCTTGGAGGGCTACGACGGGCTGTGCCGGCATGTGCACGGCCATTCGTACCGGCTGTTCGTAACCGTCGCCGGCGAGCCGTGCGACGACCCGGCGAGTCCGCAATACGGGATGGTGATGGACTTCGGCGAGTTGAAACGCATCGTGAACAGCCGGATCGTCGACCGGTACGACCACGCTTTCGTGCTGCGGCGGACGCCGGAGAACGGGGAGCTGCTCGACCGGCTGCGCGACAAGTGGGAACGGGTCTGCTGGGTGGACTACCAGCCGACCTGCGAACAACTGCTCATCCGGTTTGCCGGCGAGATCGAGGCGGCTTTGCCGGCCGGGGTCGAACTGGTCGAGGTGAAGCTCTACGAGACGGAAAAATCGCATGCCGAGTGGCGGGCGGAAGAGAATCGGTGAGCCGTCGGGAGGTCCAATAAGTTAAAGATTCAAGATGGAAAAACTCTTTTTGATCGACGCCTACGCTCTGATCTTTCGGTTCCACTACGCCTTCATCAACCGCCCGATGCGGAATGCGCAGGGGTTGAACACCTCCGCCATTTTCGGATTCGCCAAGTTTCTGAACGAGATCATCGCCCGCGAGCAGCCGAAATACCTCGGCGTCGCGTTCGATCCGCCCGGCGGTTCGTTTCGGCGGACCCTCTACCCCGCCTACAAGGCCAACCGGGATGCGACGCCGGAGGATATCATCGCCGCCGTGCCGCACATCAAGGCGATCTTGGAGGCGATGCGGATTCCGGTGTTGGAGGTGCCGGACTACGAAGCCGACGACGTGATCGGGACCTTGTCCGGGAAGGCCTCGTGCTGCGGTGCGTACGACGTCTACATGGTTACGCCCGACAAAGATTACGGGCAGCTCATCAAGGAGCACGTCAGCATGTACAAGCCGGCCAAAGGGGGCGAGGGGATCGAGATCGTCGGGCTGGACCGGGTGTGCGAACAGTACGGCATCGCCGATCCGAAGCAGGTGATCGACATTCTGGCCTTGTGGGGCGACGCCTCGGACAACATCCCCGGAGTGCCGGGCGTGGGCGAAAAGGGGGCCCGAAAGCTCGTGGCCGAGTGGGGCGATGTCGAGAACATCATCGCCCACGCCGACGCTTTGACTCCGAAACTGCGGGCATCGGTGTTGGAGAACCAAGAGCAGTTGAGGCTCTCGAAAGTATTGGCCACGATCCGGCTGGATGTCCCGATCGAGTTCGACCCGGCGGCACTCCGGGTCGAAGAGCCGAACTATGCGGCGCTTCGGAGCCTCTATATCGAGCACGGGTTCAACCTCCTGCTGCGGGATCTGGACAGCCGGCTGTTCCACGGCAGCGCATTGCAGGCCGATACATTGCCTTCGCTGAGCGGCGGCCAGAAACCGGGCCGGCCGAAACCCTATTCGCAGCTCGCCGGTCAGATGTCGCTGTTCGACACCGAGGGCCGGGCGACCGCAAAAACGGACGAACCGCTGCCGGAGATGACCGTGCCGCCTACGCCGGCTTTGGTGGAGGAGGGTGCGGCGGAAGCAGAGGAGGGCTATGCCACGATCGAGACGACGGAGCACGACTACCGTATCGTCGAGACTCCGGAGGAGCTGGCTGCGCTGGCCGCAGAGCTTAGCCGGGCCGAAAAATTCTGTTTCGACACCGAAACCTCGGGACTCGATCCGCTGCAATCGGAGTTGGTGGGGCTTTCGTTTTCCGTGCAGGCCGGCCGGGCCTGCTGGGTTCCGACTCCGACGGCAGAGCGCCGCGCGGCCGTTTTGCAGACCTTGAAGCCGATTTTCGAGTCGGAAACGATCGGAAAAATCGGACAGAACCTCAAGTTCGACATGTTGGTGCTGCGGCATGCGGCGGGGATCGAGGTGCGGGGGGCGCTCTACGACACGATGATCATCCACTACCTGCTCGATCCGGAGGCGCGGCACGGGATGGATTTCCTTGCCAAGAGTTTTTTGCGTTACGAGCCGGTGCCGATCGAGGCGCTGATCGGCCGGGGGGCGAAGCAGCGGTCGATGGCCGAAGCCGATCCGCAGGCCGTGGCAGAGTATGCGGCCGAAGATGCCGATGTTACGCTCCGGCTCTTTCAAAAACTCTGGCCGCTGTTGGAGGAGAGCGGCCAGACCGAACTCTACACCCGGATCGAGGCGCCGTTGATTCCGGTTTTAGTGCGGATGGAGGCGGCGGGCGTATTCGTGGACCGGACGATATTGGGCGAGTCGGGGCGGACGTTGACGGTCGAGGCGGCGCGGCTCGAAGCCGAGGTGCGCGAACTGACCGGCATGCCGGAGCTGAATGTCAACTCGGCCAAGCAGTTGGGCGAAGCGTTGTTCGAGGGGCTTCGGATCGATCCGAAGCCCAAGAAGACCAAAACGGGGCAGTACCGCACGGACGAAGAGTACCTGCAATCGCTGGCGGACAGGCATCCGGTCATCGACAAGATTCTGGAATACAGAGGGTTGAAGAAACTGCTCTCGACCTACATCGAGGCCTTGCCGCAGTTGATTCATCCGGCGACGGGACGGATCCATACGTCGTTCAACCAAGCGGTTACGGCGACGGGACGGCTCAGTTCGACCAACCCGAACCTGCAAAATATCCCGATTCGCGATGCGGCGGGGCGCGAAATTCGCAAGGCTTTCACGGCGCCGGACCACGAGCATGTGATCGTCTCGGCGGACTATTCGCAGGTCGAATTGCGCATCATGGCGCACCTGTCGGGGGACGCGGCGTTGCAGCGGGCTTTCCTCGACGGGGAGGACATCCACACGGCGACGGCGGCCAAGGTGTTCGGGGTGTCGCCCGGCGAGGTAACGCGCGAACAGCGCCGGCGGGCGAAAACGGCGAATTTCGGGATTATCTACGGCATTTCGGCGTTCGGCTTGGCGACGCGGCTCCATATTCCGCGAACGGAGGCGAAGGAGCTGATCGAGGGCTATTTCACGCACTATCCGGGGGTGAAGGCTTACATGGAGCGGGTGGTGGCCGAGGCGCGGGAGCGGGGCTATGTGGAGACGATTTTCGGGCGGCGGCGCTACCTGCGGGAGATTCGGTCGGACAACTCGATGACACGTTCGTTGGCGGAGCGGAATGCGATCAATGCGCCGATCCAGGGCAGTGCGGCGGATATCATGAAGATGGCGATGATCGAGGTGGATCGCCGGTTGCGGGAGCGGGGCAGCGGGGCGAGGATCGTGTTGCAGGTACATGACGAGTTGGTCTTGGAGGTGCCGCAGGAGGAGGTTACGGCGGTAACGGAGTTAGTCTCCGGTGTCATGGCCGGGGCGGCGTCGCTGGCGGTGCCGTTGGTGGTGGAGGCGCAGGCGGCGACCAGCTGGCTCGATGCCCATTAGGAGGAGGCTAACTAAGAAAAGAGGCCATGTTAGAGCCGGGCAGGCCGAAGCCTTTGGCTGCGGAAGGTCCGCTCTCCGAGCGGCAGTTTCCTTGCGGATCGCCGCTCTCTGCCAAGCGGTGGGATAAACTAAACACACGAACAGTACGAAATTTTGACCCGACCATGCCCGTTACCCCCTTTTTATTCGACCAGCAGTTGCTGCTCGCCCTGAACTTCGACGGCGGAGCAGGGATGGACGCCATCATGTACACGATCTCCGGGAAGTGGATCTGGATCCCGTTCTACATCTGGATCCTGTGGTTGGTTTACAGTCGGTTGGGGTTGCGCATGTTCGTGCTGTTCGCGCTGACCCTCCCGCTGCTGATCCTCTGCACCGACCAGACCGCGACCTGGGCCAAAGTCTGTTTCCCGAAAGCGAGACCGACCCATTACGAACCGATTATGGCCCTCGTGCATACCGTCAACGGCTATGTCGGAGGGCCGTACGGAACTGTCTCGTCTCACGCCGCGAACAGCTTCGGACTGGCCCTCTTCTCCACCCTGCTGGTCCGGCGGAGGTGGTTCGGATGGATGATGTTCGGCTGGGCCGCACTCCTCTCCTACAGCCGGATCTACCTCGGAGTGCACTATCCCGTGGACATTCTGCTCGGCACTGCCGAAGGATTGCTTTGGGGGTGGGTCTGGTACCGGGTGTTGCGCCGGGTGGAACCCCTGTTCTTCACGAAAAGACGAAGTTCCGGCCGGCCGTCCGAAACAACTGTTCAAAAAAACGTAACTTTGGGGCTGCGTAACAAATCCTAAGCCATGAAAAGTTTGAACATCGCCGTCGCCAGCGACCACGCCGGATACGAAATGAAAGAGTTCGTCGCCGGGTATCTGCTCGCCAAAGGTTATGCCGTCGAAGACCTCGGCACGCACAGCGAAGCGAGTGTCGACTATCCGGAATATGCGCACGCTTTGGGTCGCGAAGTCGCCGCCGGGCGGTGCGATTTCGGCGTGTCGCTGTGCGGCAGCGCCAACGGGATCAGCATGGCACTCAACAAACATCCCAAAGTGAGGGCCGCCGTTTGCTGGTGTCCGGAGATCGCCGCATTAGCCCGGCAGCACAACGACGCGAACGTCTGTTCGCTGCCGGCCCGGTTCGTGAGCCGCGAAGAGGCCGCAGCCATCTTGGACGCCTTTTTCGGAGCCGGGTTCGAGGGGGGGCGGCACCAGCGGCGGGTGGAACAAATCGATCTGTAGTACACGGAAAAGCTATCCGGAAACGAACATGAAAGAGAGCGACATACCGCACGGGACGATCGCCGACGAGATCGAAGTGATGTGTCCGGTGGGTTCGTGGGAGTCGTTGCGGGGGGCGATACAGGGAGGGGCCGATTCCATCTATTTCGGCGTGCAGGGACTCAACATGCGGGCCGCATCGAGCGTCAACTTCTCGCTCGACGACCTGAGCCGGATCGTGGCGGTTTGCCGCAGCGAGGGGATCAAAACCTATCTGACCCTGAATACGGTCCTCTTCGACGAGGATATTCCCTACATGCGTCAGGTGGTCGACCGGGCGGCGGCCGAGGGGGTCGATGCCGTGATCGTGGCGGATCAGGCCGCCATGAACTATGCGCGGGCGCAAGGGGTGGAGGTCCACATCTCGACGCAGCTGAACGTCAGCAATACGGAGGCGGTGGCATTCTATGCGCAGTATGCCGACGTGGTGGTGCTGGCGCGGGAGTTGACGTTGGACCGGGTGCGGCACATCTGCGACCAGATTGCCGAACGCGACATTCGGGGACCGCGGGGCGAGCGGGTGCGGATCGAGATGTTCGTCCACGGCGCGCTGTGCATGGCCACTTCGGGGAAGTGTTACCTGAGTCTGCACGAGGCTTGGAAGTCGGCCAACCGCGGGGAGTGCCGACAGCTGTGCCGGCGGTCGTACCGGGTCGAGGATGTCGAGACGGGAACCCGGTTCGTGGTGGAGAACGAACACATCATGTCGCCCAAGGACCTCTGTACGATCGAATTTCTGGATCGGATGATCGAGGCGGGGGTGCGGGTGCTGAAGATCGAGGGTCGGGCGCGGTCGGGCGAGTATGTGCGTCGGGTGTGCGAGTGCTACAAGGCGGGGGTGCGGGCGGTGGCCGAGGGGCGTTTTTCGCGCAAGTTGGGGGCAGAACTTAAAGAACGGCTGCGGACGGTCTTCAACCGCGATTTCTGGGACGGCTATTACTTGGGCCAGCGTTTGGGCGAGTGGTCGGAACACTACGGTTCGGCGGCGACGGTCAAAAAGGTGATGGTAGGCCGGGTGGTGAACTATTTCAAACGGATCGGAGTGGCGGAGGTGTCGGTGGAGGCGGTGCCGCTGGCGGCGGGGGAGAAGCTGCTCTTTCTGGGGGCGACGACGGGGGCGATAGAGTTCGTGCCGGACGAGATTCGGGTGAATCTCGTGCCGACGGAATTGGCTGCGCAGGGGACGAACTGTTCGGTCCGGACTCCGGAACCGGTGCACCGGGGCGACAAGGTTTTCAAATTGGTCGAGGTGCCGCGGGAATGAGGCACTCTCTCCGGCGGATGCGTTTCGGCCGTCTCCGCCTTGGAGGCGCACGGGGGCGCTGACCCGCTCTAAACAAGGGTTTGACGAGAATGGATACTTTTTTGTTCGACAGCATCATCGTGGGTCCTATCCGCAGCCGACGGCTGGGACGGTCGTTGGGTGTGAACCTGCTGGCCCCGAACGCCAAACTGTGCAACTTCGACTGCATCTACTGCGAGTGCGGGTGGAACGGTGCGCACGGCGGGGGCGGCTTCAATCCGTACGAAGAGGTGGTCTCTGCCTTGGAGGAGAGGTTGCGGGCGCTGGCGGACGGGGGAGAGCTCCCGGATGTCCTGACATTCGCGGGAAACGGGGAACCGACTCTGCATCCGGATTTCGACCGGATCATTGACGCTACGCTGCAACTCCGGGACCGGTATGCTCCGAAGACGGAGGTGGCGGTGCTGAGCAACGCGACGATGATCGACCGCGAAGCGGTACGGGCGGCTTTGTCGCGGGTCGACCGGAATATCCTGAAGTTCGACTCGGCGATCGACGCTACGCTGAGACGCATCAACCAACCGCAAAACAACCGGACGGTGGCGCAAATCATCGAACTGCTGCAACGCTTCGGGGGCGAACTGACGATCCAGACGATGTGGCTCCGGGGCGATTACAAGGGCTGCCGAATCGACAATACGACGCCGGAGGAGGTGGAGGCTTATCTCGATGCGCTCGTCCGGATCGGACCGCGGGAGGTGATGCTCTATACGATCGACCGAAATACGCCGGCGGATGGACTGCAAAAGGTCTCTCATGCAGAAATGGTGTCGATCGCAACTCGTATCAGCACGCTGCTGCCCGATACAGTGGTCTCGGTAGCTCAATAACCCGTTCGTTTTTTGTTGTTTGTGTTTTGGAGCCGGGTATGGAACCGTTCTTTTTCTGAAGAAAAAGAACCAAAAAGACTT
>JAFLSI010000140.1 GCA_022511025.1 Rikenella sp.
TGTGCGGCGCCAGCGCAGACGCAACCGAGCGAAGCGAGGGATTGCGGCCGGCGCAGGGGGTGGCGCCGGGCGCGCGACCCTGCGGGTCGCAAAGAGTACACGAGGTCGAATGTAGGGGTAGAGGCGGCCAATAAGACACCCAACGGGTGCGGGTCAGCTGCCCGGCGCGAAGACACGAGCACCGCCGAGTGTCGGAGCCAGCCGGTGAGGGGGGCGGCTGGCCCGAGCGACCGGAGGTCGCAGGTATTTTTTCGGATCGTAGTCTGTTTGGGGTAGAGGCTGCCAGCAAGAGACGCTGTGCGTCCCTCCGCATGGGGGCGGCGTCGGGCGCGCGACCCGGCGGGTCGCAATCACAAGCGGCGAAGCCGCTCGGGGGGTGGGCGCGAGGCCGAATAGAGGGGTAGAGGCTGCCAATAAGACACCCAACGGGTGTGCGCCGCTCGGCGTGGCGACGACTGGCCCGAGCGACCGGAGGTCGCAAAGAACAACGCGCCATCCAAGGAGACCCAACCGCAGAAATTTGTACCGGAAATTTGTGTGTGAAAAATATTTATTTTAACTTTAACGCATAAAAATGGCTCTTGACAGCACCCGCCGACAGCAGGCAAGGCGGCGGCAAGGAATTGATTCACAGCAGGAAAAGATTTCGTCGAGAGTGGCAAGTCCGATTTTCATGGAGGAATGTCCGAGTGGTCGAAGGAGCACGCCTGGAAAGTGTGTATACCTCAAAAGGGTATCAAGGGTTCGAATCCCTTTTCCTCCGCACAGCGGCCGATGACAGCGCCGGAGCCGTCGGCAGGAAGCGGAATAAAACGAGAGACGGGAGAACGGCAGGAAAAAGACGGAGACCGAAAAGAAAAAGTTGGACCGGTTGGCGGAACCGTCAGGCAGCGACAGAAAACCGTTAGGAAAACCCGATTAGAAGAAGTCTTTAGACAAGCGTCCAACGACGATAAACCAACGAACAACAAACAAACCAATCAAATTTCACCGTCATTATGAAAAAACTTTTGACAATCGTGTCTATGGTCGGCCTGCTGACCTTCGGTACCGCGAAACTCTACGCTCAAGATGCTGCCGATTCGGCTGCCGCAGTGCAGACCGAACAGACCGATGCCGTTGCTCCGGTCGAACTGGAAGCCGCTGCCGAAGCCGAAAACGAACTCGGCGGACAACCCATGCACCAAGCCCTGAAACAGAAATTCATCGAAGGGGGCGTAGAATGGATGTCGCCGGTGCTGCTCTGTTTGATCCTCGGTCTGGCGATCGTGATCGAACGCGTCATTTACCTCAACTTGGCCACCGTCAACGCCAAGAAACTCCTCGAACAAGTCGAAGAAGCACTGAACAACGGCGGCGTGGAAGCAGCCAAAGAAGTTTGCCGCAATACCCGCGGACCGGTAGCCTCGATCTTCTACCAGGGGCTCGACCGGGTGAACGAAGGGCTGGATACCGTGGAAAAATCCGTCTCCTCGTACGGCTCGGTACAGGCCGGGAAACTCGAAAACGGGATGTCGTGGATCGCTTTGTTCATCGCCCTCTCTCCGATGTTAGGGTTTATGGGTACCGTGGTCGGGATGATCTCGGCATTCGACCAGATCGAAGCCATGGGGGATATCGCCCCGTCGATCGTGGCAGGGGGGATGAAAATCGCCCTGTTGACCACCGTAGCCGGGTTGATCGCAGCCGTGATCTTGCAGCTGTTCTACAACTACCTGCTCGCTAAGATCGACAGCATCGTCATCTCGATGGAAGACGCCTCCATCTCGCTGATGGATATCCTGACCAAATACCTGAAAAAATAATTGAGTGCTCTCCAGTACCAACCCACTATGAAATACTTACCCATAATCAAATACGTACTGCTCATCGTATCGGCCATCCTGCTGATCTTCGGGATGGTGCAGGGCGAAGGAGCAGCGCTGGACACGATGCTGGTATGGTCGCTGATCGTCGTGCTGCTCACGATCGCACTGACGGTCATCATGCCGCTCATCGCCGTGTTCCAGAATCCGAAGAGCGCTGTGAGGTCGCTGATCGGATTGGGGATTCTCGTCGTAGTCTTCCTCATCTCGTACGCACTGGCGACCGACGACCCGATCAAACTCGCTTCCAACAAAGTGATCGACAACACGTTCGACCTGAAGTTCAGCGACACGGCCCTGTGGATGACCTACATCACCTTCGCCGGAGTGATCCTCAGCATTCTGTTCGGAGAAGTTTACAAAGTCTTCAAGAAATAACCGGTTCGTAACCATGGCGAAAAGAAAAGTTCCAGAAATCAACTCCGGATCCATGGCCGACATCGCGTTCCTGTTGCTCATCTTCTGGCTGATGACAACCTCCATGAACGTCGATTCGGGGATCGCCCGGAAGTTGCCCCCGCTGGTCGAACAGGAAAACGACCCCGGGATGGACGCACATGAGCGAAACGTCCTCATGGTGTTCGTCAGCGGAAACAACCAACTTCTGGTGGCCGGGCAGCGGATGGATATCAGCGGACTGTGTGAAAAGACCAAAATCTTTATCACCAACCCGACCAACGATCCCAACATGCCGGAAAAGGAGATAACCGAAATCCCGCTCTTGGGCAATTTCCCGGTGAGCAAAGGGATCATCTCGCTCCAGAACGACCGCGGGACCAGTTTTGAAACCTATCTCCGGGTGCAGAACGAACTCACACGGGCGTACAACGAAGTGAAAGACGATTTGGCTCAGCAGAAGTTCGGCCGGGCCTATTCCGATCTGAACGACGAACAGCGGAAAGCGATCAACAAAGCGATTCCGGTGAAAATCTCGGAAGCCGAACCGCGTAACCTGACAGGAGGAAAGTAGACACATGGCAAAGTTTCAGAAGAAAGGAGGAAAAGGGGCCCCAGGGATCTCTACCTCGTCGCTGCCCGACATCGTGTTCATGATCCTGTTCTTCTTCATGGCCACCACCACGATGCGTGAAGTGGAACTGAAAGTGCAGATCGACTCTCCGAAAGCCAGCGAAGCGCAAAAGCTCGAAAAGAAATCTTTGGTAAGTTACATTTATGTCGGACCGCCGACGAAAGCGCTGGCACCCCAGTTCGGGACCGCACCGCGAATTCAGCTCAACGGTTCGTACAGTACGCTGACCAACATCACGGAATTCGTGGCGGCCGAGCGAGACAAACTCAGCGAAAAAGACCGGCCGGATATGACCGTCAGCCTGAAGATCGATGCCAATACCAAGATGGGGTTGGTTACCGACATCAAACAGGAGTTGCGGCGGGCGAATGCGCTGTCGATCAGCTATGCTGCGGCAAAAGACAAGGGTGAAGCGAATAACGCAAACTTGTAGCAGCAGCTTGGGAGACACTGTCGATTACAGTATCGTTTATCTGAGAGAGGCCTCAATATAATTTGAGGCCTCTCTTTTTGGTTGAAAGCTTATGTGTTGGCCCGTCGGAGTTTTTGTTAGCAGCCTCTGCGTGGATTGGCAATGTATCGCATCGCTCGCCCTCCGCATTTGTTCGGGGTAGAGGCTGCCCCTTGCCCGCCGCGGGCACGCGGGGCCTGCCCGGCCCGAG
>JAFLSI010000141.1 GCA_022511025.1 Rikenella sp.
TACTGGCAGCCTCTACCCGACAAGCCTATACCCTACAAGAGAAAACCGTTCTTGCCCCGCGCGCCGGGAAAATCCTGTTCAAAAGCAATTCATGCTTTTGAACGATTTTCTCCCTTATCCGCGGCGCGCGGTGCCGCTCGGCACACGAACCGGGCAGCCTATACCCGACAAGAGAGAACTGCCCTCAGGCCGGGCAGGCCCCGCGTGCCCGCGGTGGGCAATAGGCAGCCTCTAACCCCAAATAAATGCAGTGGGCGGGCGAAAGAAGTTCGCTAACCGAAATATCACAACAATACAAAAAGAATGGTGCCGGCCTCCATTTATATGGAGGTCGGCACCATTCTTAATATCACACTACTATCCTCTCCGTTTCCCTACTTCGCCTTGCGCACTTGTTTATTGTCTTTCTTCACGATAGTCAAGTTGTCGAAAGCCCGAATCGCATCTTCGCGCGAAGCATAGTTACACGGCACGACCGTCCGACCCTGAATATCCACCAGTCCGAACAAACCATTGCTTTCCACCACCGCCAATCCGTTCGAGAAGACCGTCGCACTGTCATAAATCGCCGTAATGAACTCCTGTCCCAAGGTGTTCACAAAACCGTACCGTCCATTCTTGGAAATCCGGGCCACCCCGTCGACAAAGTTCGATATTTCATCGTACTGCACCGGAATAATCTCATCCCCCATATACGAGATATAACCGTACTTCCCATCCCGCGAAGCGAACGCCAACCCGCTCTCGTCGAACGGAGCGATCTCTTTGTAAACTGGCGGTGCGATCTGGTTTCCGGCATTGTCGATCATCCCGAAACGTCCGTCTTTGTAGACCAAAGCAATTTTATTGACAAATTCGTCAATCGCGTTATAAATACACGGAGCCAGTTCGATCCCCGATATATTGATCAATCCGCACTGTCCGCGTTTCCAAATCTTCGCCACCCCGTCGTTGAAATCGGAGATCGCGTCGTAGCTCACGCTCGCCACTTCCCGTCCCGATCGGTTGATCAAGCCGTAGTACCCATTGCGTTTCACCTTGGCCACCCCGTCCTGAAAAGGCGAGATCGAGTCGTAGACCGGAGCCACGACCTCCACCCCCAGCGTATTCACAAACCCGTACTTCCCGTCGCGTTTCACTTTGGCCAACCCGTCGACGAACGGCGAGATGCTTTCATAGATGATCGGCGTGAAAACCCGCTGGGTTACGTCCATCAATCCGTATTTCCCGTTCTGTTTTTTCACGGAAATACCGTCTTGATAAACGCCGGGCTGCATCACCTCGCCCCCCTGGCCCCAAGCCGATACCGCCACGAAAAACATGGCCAATGAGAGTAATAGATGTTTCATATCGATCAAGTGTATCTTTTTTTAATGTGGAATCACAACCTCCGCTCGAAGCGGTGCCTCGCGGCTGCCGCCACAAACATGCCGCCTCTTACCCGACAAAAGTAGAAAGGATTTTCCAATAAATCAATATTCGTATTAATTTTTTCTTGTAATCCTGCAGCGACAGGGGGGCGGTCGGGCAAAAGAGCAGCCGGTCAGACTCCGTCAGCCTCTCTTATTTCGTCAAGTTGGGTTGCTGCAATCCGTACCCTTTCCGCCGGTCCTCCCGTTTGAGCAGCAGGCCGAACAGGAGGGCCAACAGACCCAGTATCAGAAAGATAACCATCGGAATGGTATAATCGAAGCGCGGTTTCTCGACTCCATCCACCACCTGAGGGGGCAGTGTTCCCCACTTGTCTAACGCCCAGCCGATGAGCAGCGGCACGCCGGAGAGTCCCCAGTTCTGCACCCAGAAAATCAGCGCATAGGCCGTCCCCAACTGTTGTTCCGGAATGATTTTCGGCACCGAAGGCCACATGGCCGACGGCACCAACGAGAAGGCCACACCGAGAACGACGACCAGCACGGTCGCCGCCACCCAGTGGGTTATCCACGGCAGGGAGAATCCTGCATAAACGAATACCAGCATCATCGCTCCCCAGATCATCATCGAGGCTCCCTTTCCCCGCCGGTCGTAGAGGTTCCCGAAGAGGGGGGTCAGCACCAAGGTCCCCACCGGCAGCAGCGAGGGGATCAATCCGGAATAGTCTTCAACGACGCTGAATTTCTGAACGACCAAATCGACGGCGAATTTGACGAACGGGTGCACGGCGGCATAGAACAGCAAACAGAGCAAGGCGATATACCAAAATGCCCGGATGCGGAAAATCGAAAAAATGTCCCGAAACCGAAACCGTTCGTCATCTCCCATCGCTTCCTGTTCCTGTTCGAGGTCGAGTTTGCGGTCCATAACGATATAGACCATAAAGGTCAGAAAACCGAGCAGCAACAGAATCATCCCGAAAAGAACGGGGGTGCTGACGGAATTGCCGAAGGCTTTGGCAAGGGGTAGCGGCAAGGCTAAGGCGAGAAAGGTTCCCAATCTGGCAAAAGCGACGTTCATCCCCAAGGCAAAAGCGAGTTCTTTGCCTTTGAACCACCGCACGACGATCTTGTTGGCGGTAATCCCGACGGTCTCATACCCCACAGCGAACAGGGCATATCCCTGCGAAGCGACCAGCACTTGCTGTTTCATGGTCTGCATGCCGAAAAACCAAAATTCGACCTTATCGGCGGGCTGCATAAATCCGATTGCATAATATTTAATCCCGATCCCGACCAACATCACGGCCACGGAAAGAATGCCTGTAAACCGCGCTCCCATTTTGTCGAGCACCATCCCGCCGAAAATGAGCATCAACAAAAAGATATTGAACCAGCCGTAACCGCTGTTGAAGAGTCCGAAATCGGTGCTGTCCCAGTGGAACAGTTCGGTCAGCAGCCCTTTGAGCGGAGCCAGCACGTCGGTCAGAAAATAACCGCACATCATGGTCAGCGAAACCATCAACAGCACGAGCCACCGTGCGGTCTTCGATTCGGAAATTCGACACTGTATCTTCTCTACCATATGATCTTTTTATTTTGCTACTATTTCTGTCATTCGGTTCAACGTGTCTGCAATGGGAATTTACTGGCAACCTTTACCCTAATTCGGCCTCGTTGTTCTCTGCGACCTCCGGTCGCTCGGGTCAGCCGGTGCCGCTGGGCACTCCAATCGGGCCGCCTCTACCCTATTCGGCCTTGCGCCCACCCCCCCCGAGCGGCTTTGCCGCTGGGCGCGGAGGCCGGCGATCCTTACGGATCGCGGTTCTCGCCGCTTGTGATTACAACACCTCCGACTCTCCAGAGCCGGGCGGGCCGCAGCCTCCCCCCTGCGCCGCACCCGTTGGGTGTTTTACTGGCAGCCTCTACCCCTTTATTCGGCCTCGCGCTCGACCTCACCCCAAAATATCTCCGACTCGCCAGAGTCGGGCGGGCCGCAGCCTCCCCCCGCGGAGGCCCGCAACTCCACGTTGCGTTCCCCGCAGGCTGCGACCCGAATAAATACCTGCGACCTCTGGTCGCGCGCCCGACGCCGCCCCCTCGCGGAGGGCGCCACTCGCCCGGCTCGTGATCGCCTCCGCCGGCGTCAAGCGCTGGTAGAGGCGGCTAACAAAAGAC
>JAFLSI010000142.1 GCA_022511025.1 Rikenella sp.
CTCGGGCCGGGCAGGCCCCGCGTGCCCGCGGCGGGCAACGGGCAGCCTCTACCCCAAACAAATGCGGAGGGCGATGCTGCGCATTGCTAACCCAAGCCGAAGCGCCCAAAAAGTCCAACAGCCCTCGCTAATTCCCCGCCTCGCTCAGGAACTTGACCCGCACCAACCGGATCTCCTCCTCCGTATAATCCGGCCCCAGCTCCCGTGCCGCATCCGACACGGAGTCCGTCTCCGCCCTCTCGGAAAAATAGCCGATGATGTCCGCCACCTTGTCCTCGTCCACCATTTCGGCAATGTAGTAATCGATATTGAGCCTCGTCCCCGACCCCACGATCGCCTCCACCTCGTCCATCAACTCCTCCCTCGACAGCCCCTTCGCATCCGCAATATCCTCGAAATCCATCTTGCGGTCGATCCCCTGAATGATGAACACCTTGTTTCCGCTCCGGTTCACCACACTCTTGACCACCATCTCCTGCGGCCGTTCGATCCCGTTCTCCTCCACATACCGGGCGATCAACTCCACGAACGGTTCCCCGTACCGTTTCGCCTTTCCCGCCCCCACCCCCGTAATGTTCTGCATCTCCTCGAGCGAGACCGGATAGTGGACCGTCATATCCTCCAACGACGGTTCCGAGAAGATCACGAACGGCGGCAGCCCGTGTTTCTTGGCCACCTCCCGGCGCAGGTCGGTCAGCATCGCAAAAAGGACCGGATCCGCCGCTCCGCCCGTGCCGCCCCGCCCCCCGTGCACCGCTAACGAATCTTCGTCGTCCGTCTCCTCATATCGGTGATCCTCCACTAACTTGACGCTGAACGCCCCCCCCGGCTCCAAGTAGGCCCGCCCCGCCGCACTGATCGAAAGCAGACCGTAATTTTCGATGTCCTTGTCGACCAACCCCAAGATCAACCCCTGCCGAATCACCGCACTCCAGAACTGCGCCTCGTGATCCGCCCCCGCCCCGAACAGTTCCAATTTATGATGCTTGTAGGATTTGATCAGGTTCGTCGCCCGGCCCAACAGCACCGCCTCCAAGTAGTCCGCCTTGAACCCGTCGCCGATCGCCGACAGCACCTGCAGCATCAACCGCATGAACTCCCGCCCCTCGAACTCCTCGCGCGGATTGCAACAGTTGTCGCAGCAGCCGCAATTCGGCGCCGTGTACTGCTCCCCGAAATAGTGCAGCAATATCCGCCGCCGGCACATCGCACTCTCGGCATACGATACCGTCTCCCCCAGCAAAAGTTTTCCGATATCCTGTTCGGCCACCGGCTTGCCCTGCATGAACTTTTCGAGTTTCTGAATATCCTTGTAGCTGTAGAACGCGATGCAGCGCCCCTCGCCCCCGTCCCGTCCGGCCCGGCCCGTCTCCTGGTAGTAGCCCTCCAAAGACTTCGGAATGTCGTAGTGAATGACATACCGCACATCCGGTTTGTCGATCCCCATCCCGAACGCAATGGTGGCCACAATGACATCCACTTCCTCCATCAGAAATTTGTCCTGGTTGGCCGCCCGTGTCGCCGCATCGATCCCCGCATGATAAGGCAGGGCCTTGATCCCGTTGACCACCAGCAGCTCCGCCAACTCCTCGACCTTTTTCCGCGACAGGCAGTAGATAATCCCGCTCTTCCCTGCATGCTGCTTGATGTACTTGATAATCTCTTTCGTTACATGAGCCTTCGGCCGCACCTCGTAGTAGAGGTTCGGCCGGTTGAACGACGACTTGAAGACTTGCGCATCCTGCATCCCCAAGTTTTTCTGGATATCGAGCTGCACTTTCGGCGTCGCCGTCGCCGTCAGCGCAATGACCGGAGCCTGCCCGATCTCGGCGATAATCGGCCGGATCCTCCTGTACTCCGGCCGGAAATCATGCCCCCACTCCGAAATGCAGTGCGCCTCGTCGATCGCATAGAACGACACTTTGATCTTCCGCAGAAACTCGACATTCTCCTCCTTGGTCAGCGACTCCGGCGCAAAGTAGAGCAGCTTGGTCTTCCCGGAGAGCACATCCTCCCGCACCCGCTGCACGGCGCTTTTGTTGAGCGACGAGTTGAGAAAGTGCGCCACGCCGTCCTCCATCGAAAAGGTCCGCATCGCATCCACCTGGTTCTTCATCAGCGCGATCAGGGGCGAAATCACGATCGCCACCCCCTCCATC
This sequence comes from Rikenella sp., assembly GCA_022511025.1. Lineage (GTDB taxonomy): Bacteria > Bacteroidota > Bacteroidia > Bacteroidales > Rikenellaceae > Rikenella. The sequence continues at coordinate 2,160 of JAFLSI010000142.1, forward strand.
ATCAAGGCCGGCAGTTGATAGCAAAGCGACTTCCCGCCCCCCGTCGGCATCAGTACGAAGGTGTCTTTCCCCGCCAGCACATGGCGGATCACCTCTTCCTGGTTTCCTTTGAACTGCGAGAAACCGAAATGCCGCTTGAGACTTTCGTACAGCCTGTCGAATGTCGGATGTTGAACCATAAGTCTATTCCTGCTATAAATAATATAAGGTATGACGGCCTCCCCGAAGGGGTTTCAGCGCCCGTCGCGCAGCGGCGCTGCAAGAATAAAGGTAGCTATTTTTCGCGAAATCCAACTACCTTTGTCTAAAAATCGACCGAAAATGAGTCCTGAAAATACCATCGCTTTCGCCCGGAATATCATTCGCACGGAGTGTGCGGCCGTCGAACGGCTCGAAGGATACATCGACGAACGTTTCGTCGAGATCGCCGAAACGATCTTCCGCAGCCGCGGACGGCTCATCCTCACCGGCATCGGCAAAAGCGCCATCATCGCCAACAAAATCGTCGCCACGCTGAACTCCACCGGCACGCCGGCCGTCTTCATGCACGCGGCGGACGCGATCCACGGCGATCTGGGCATCATCCTGCCGGACGACATCGTCATCTGCATCTCCAAGAGCGGCAACTCGCCGGAGATCAAAGTGCTGGTGCCGTTCATCAAACAGATGGGCAACCTGCTGATCGGGATGGTAGGCAACCTCGATTCTTTCTTGGCCCAGCACAGCGACCGGATTCTGAACACGACAGTGGCGGAGGAGGCCTGCCCCAACAACCTCGCACCGACCTCCAGCACGACGGCGCAGTTGGTGATGGGGGATGCGCTGGCCATGACGCTGCTCAAGATGCGGGGGTTCACGGCACAGGATTTCGCGCGGTTCCACCCGGGAGGGGCATTGGGCAAGAAACTCTACACACGGGTGCGCGACCTCATGTCGGACGAAGGGGCTCCGCAGGTGGCGCCGGAAGCGACGCTCAACGAGGTCATCATCGAGATTTCGGGCAAGCGCCTCGGAGCAACGGCTGTGGTGGAACCGGATTCGGGAAAACTGCTGGGGATCATTACGGACGGAGATTTGCGGCGCATGCTCCAGAGCGGCCGGGACATTGCGGCGGTGCGGGCGCAGGAGATCATGTCGGCGGCTCCGAAAACGATTCCGGCGGACGAATTGGCGGTCAAAGCGTTCCGGATGATGGAACAGAACAAAATAACGCAGCTCTTGGTGCTGGATCCGGAACGGAACGGGGCCTACTGCGGCATTATCCACATCCACGATATTCTGCGGGAGGGGGTGATGTAATCTTTTCGGATTTTGGAGCGGCGGGCGCAGAGGCCGAATGGAGGGGCAGAGGCTGCCAATAAGACACCCAACGGGTGCGTCCACT
>JAFLSI010000143.1 GCA_022511025.1 Rikenella sp.
CATTCCCGAAAGTCTTTTTGGTTCTTTTTCTTCAGAAAAAGAACAGTTCCAGACCCGGCTCCAAAACACAAACAACAAAAAACAGTACGGTATAAAAAAAGCATGGCTTCCTTCGATGGTTTGACGAAACTCCGGTCAAATCAGGGATGGAGCCACCTGCGGATTTGGGACTTCCAACGTTCTGCCGCCGCACCGGAGCGGCGTTTGGGATACAGAAACCCGTCGTCAGCGGCGATCGGGGCAAGGCCTGTCCTACGTCCATAGAGTCGTCTGCTCCAAGTAGTGTAGTGTTGAGTATCGCAAAGCAAAAGGAAACCATGCGGGCTTGTGTCGGTTTCTTTCGGTGTATGTACCGGGAAAGGCTTTCCCTCCCCTAAAGAACGTTCGTTGCCTATCGGCTCGTGTGCGCTTGCGCAGCGCCGCACCACCTTTTTCGCCCCCCTATCCCTGTCGCCTGCCGTCTCCCTGCCCCTCCCCTTCGGGCCGGTTTTTCCTCGGCCGTCCCCGTTTGGCTTTCGGTTTCACGATCGGCGGCCGTTCCGCCGCCCGCACCACACCGCCCCCTCCCGACGGATCTTCGGTCCGGCCGACCCAATCGTCGAGCTGAGACACCAAAGCCTTGAGTTTGAACGCCTCCGGCCCCCGTTCGAGCCGCTCCTTGTTCTCCTCGTTTTCGATGGAGATGCGCATGGCCGCCATCGACAGGTATTCGATCAGCGTGGCGTCGAATTCGCGTTTCAGTTTCGCGATCTGCCGCTTAATCTGTTCTGCTGCACGCCTCACCTTCTGCTCCTCGTCGGCAGATATAGTCAGTCGGTACGGTTTATCGGCAATCTCTACGGTTATCTTCATCATCTTCCGTTCCATACCTGTAGGGGGAGTAAGGGTCTGCCCTGTGCGAACGAACGGCCCGTGCACTGCTCCGGAGCCCGCATACAGCATCTTGTCCGCCTCGAACCACTCAAGAGTGCCTGCCCGGAGAAAACTCCAGCCTTATTCGTCGCCACTATTTATTCATCAAAGCGATGCAGCGATCCACATCCTTCAGCAAACGGTTGATGCGCACTTTGGCCGCCCGCACCCCGCCCGACACCTCGGTAACGGACTTGTGCAGCAAGAGCCGGTCCAGCTGCATCCGCAACTCCCCGATCTGGGCAGTTTGTTCCGCCACCAAACTTTCGAGCCTTGCATTCTCGGCCGCCAACCCGGCATTCGCAGCACGCAGTTCGTCGTTCTGCGCCAACACGCGCGCCACTTGACGTTCCACGCGTTCCACAAGGTTTTGTTCCGAGATTTCGGTCATGGCATCGTCCGCTGATCTGTCTCACAAAACTACGGTTTTCTGCCCGGATTTGCAAATGCGAATGATTCGACGGCCGCACAACGGCGTTTTCCGGCGCCTCAGAGCACCTCGCCAAACAGGTCGTAATCATCCGCCCCGACGATCCGCACCGGCACGAAAACACCCGGTTCCAGCCCGCCGGCGCCCGACACGATCACCTCCTGGTCCACCTCCGGCGAATCGTACTGCGTCCGGCCGACCGCCCGGTCTCCCTCGCGCCGGTCGATCACCACCCGCTGAACCGTTCCCACGAGCCGTTCGTTCGCCGTCCGGGCAATCTCCTGCTGCAAGGCCATCAACCGCTCCGCGCGCTCCTCCTTCACTTCCTGCGGCACGTCGTCGGTGAGTTCGGTCGCGGAGTAGGTCCCCTCCTCGGCCGAGTAAGGAAAGACGCCGAGCCGCTCGAAACGGCTCTCGCGCACGAAATCGAGCAGTTCTTCAAAGTCCTGTTCGGTCTCGCCGGGATACCCCACGAGCATCGTCGTCCGCAGCGCGATACCGGGAATCTCGCGCCGCAGCTCGGCTACCAAGGCCTGTGTCTCTGCTTTCGACAGCCCGCGCCGCATGGAGCGGAGCATCCGGTCGCTGATGTGCTGCAACGGGATATCGAGGTATTTGCACAGTTTCGGTTCGTCGCGCATCGCTTCGATCACCTCCCGCGAGAAATGGGCGGGGTAGGCATAATGGAGCCGCACCCATTCGATCCCGTCGATCCGGCACAAGGCTCGCAGTAACTCTCCCAACCGCCGCTCGCCGTAGAGGTCGACGCCGTAATAGGTGGTGTCCTGGGCGATGACGATCAACTCCCGCACCCCTCTCTGCGCCAATGAGGCTGCCTCGGCGACTACCTCTTCGAAGGGCACCGAAACGTGCCGCCCCCGGATCGAAGGAATAGCGCAATATCCGCACTTCCAATTGCACCCTTCCGAAATCTTGAGATAGGCGTAGTGTTTCGGGGTGGTCAGCTGCCGCTCGCCGCGCAATTCGTGGCGATATTCGGCACCGAGGGTGCGCAGAATGTCGGATAGGCTGTTCACGCCGAAAAATTCATCCGCTTCCGGGATCTCGGCTTTCAATTCGTCGCGGTACCGTTCGCTCAGACACCCCATCACGAACAGCCGGTCGATCGCTCCGGCCTCTTTCGCTGCGGCAAAGCGCAGGATGGTATTCACGGACTCTTCTTTCGCGTCGCCGATGAAACCGCAGGTATTGACCACCACCACGCGCGCATCGGTCGTATCGCTGTCGTAAACCACGCTCCACCCCTCTGCGCCGAGCTGACCGCCCAGATGCTCGGAGTCGACGAGGTTCTTGGCGCATCCCAAGGTAACGATATGGATTTTCCGTCTGCGGGCCATGCCTGTTTTTCTCTGTCTGTAGATTTAAGTAGAGGCCGGTTCCCCGTCCGACCCGCTACCGGTTCGTTCCGACCAAACGCCAGCCCACAGCCACCCGAAAGTAGGTCGGACAGGTGGTCTTCCCTTGGTTCAAGATCGCGCTGTGCACCCCTTTCGAGTACGATGCCGTGATGTCCAACCCGAAACGAAAGAGGTATCCGGCCCCGATCGTAATGGTCATATTGGAGGAGCGGACGTTCTCCATCGCCCGGGTCGGTCCGCCGCTCTTTTCGACACTCTTCGCCGAGAGTTTGAAGAGTCCTTCGACTCCTGCCACGGCCCGGAATCCGCCCAAGAAATTGAACTTCGCTACCAAAGGTACCGAAAGATAGTCCATACGGTGGATCGTTTGCGACGAGTAGCCGTGTTCGACATTGTTGGTCGAACCGAGCTGCGAATAATAAGCTCCTGTCTCTACACCCCAGCGGTGGGTGATGTTGTAATCGGCGAATATGCCTGCATAAAGCCCTGTCCGAGAACTGCCGGGACTGTTCAGGTAGTCGGCAAAGTTCAACCCTGCCCGCGGACCGAAACCGAAACCTTTGACTTGTGCGACGGCTCCTGAGGCGAGAAAGGAAAACAGGGCGGCAATAAACAGTCTCTTCATATAACAAGGGGTATTTAAGTGAGGCTCCGACAAAAAAGCCGGAAACCTTCCTGTTGTTATAATATCCAGTCTTTGTGTAACGGGAGGGTACTGTTCTCTTTGTGAACAAAGAGAACCAGAAAAACTTTAGGCG
>JAFLSI010000144.1 GCA_022511025.1 Rikenella sp.
GCATTCCCGAAAGTCTTTTTGGTTCTTTTTCTTCAGAAAAAGAACGGTTCCATACGGCACAAAGCAAAAAAGCAGCAAAAAACGAATGGTTAAAAATCTATCGATTCAGTTCCCAGTCTGCACCGTCTTTGCGATCTTTGACCCGGATTCCCAAAGCCGCCAAGCGGTCCCGGATCAGATCCGACGTAGCCCAGTCTTTTGCCGCCTTTGCCTGTTGGCGCACCTCCAGAACCATATCGATCACCCCCCCCAAGCGATCATAGTCGTCCCCCGTCGAGACCTCCCCTTCCGTTAGAGAGAGGCCCAGCAGAGCGCCCAAGACCGTGTCGAACGTTTCCCGCAACGTCCGCAGGTCCGCCGCCGTCGCCGAGAGCGTGCCGTCGTGCAGCGCATTGATGTGGTGTACCCAGTCGAACAGTTTCGCGATCGCCACCGGACTGTTCAAATCGTCGCACAGCGCCTCCTCGCACTCCGCCAGCAACCCCGCCGGAGAAGGCATCGTAGAAACCGTCCCCGGTTCGATCCGGCCCGACACCAACAGGTTCCACGCCTTAAGCAGCCGTTCCAGCCCCTTTTCGGCCGCTATCAGCGCCCCGTCGCTGAAATCCAGCGTCGACCGGTAGTGCGCCTGCAGGATGAAAAACCGGATCACCATCGGCGAATAGGCCTGCGACAGCAGCGGATGATCCCCCGTAAAGAACTGCTCCAGCGTAATGAAATTGCCGAGCGACTTTCCCATCTTCTGCCCCCCGATCGTAACCATGTTGTTGTGGACCCAGTACCGCGCCGCCGCCCCTCCCAACGCCGCCGTCGACTGTGCGATTTCGCACTCGTGGTGCGGGAACATCAAGTCCATCCCCCCCCCGTGAATGTCGAACCGATCGCCGAGGTATTTGGCCCCCATCGCCGAACACTCCATGTGCCAGCCCGGGAAACCCTCGCTCCACGGACTCGGCCACCGCATGATATGCTCCGGCGCAGCCCGTTTCCACAGCGCGAAGTCCGCCGCGAACCGCTTCTCCCCCTCGAAATCCTCCGACCGCCCCCCCGACTGCATCTCGTCTAAGTTCCGCCCGCTCAGCACCCCGTAGTCGTAGCCGTCGGCGACATATTTCCGCACGTCGAAATAGACCGACCCGTTGCTGACATAGGCATAGCCCGCCTCCAGAATCGCCTGCGTCATAGCGATCTGCTCGATGACATGCCCCGACGCCAGCGGCTCGATCGACGGCCTCAGGACCCCCAACCGATCCATAAATTCGTGGTACCGGTTGGTGTAGTATTGCGCCACCTCCATCGGCTCCAGCTGTTCCAACCGCGCCTTTTTCGCGATTTTGTCCTCGCCCGCATCGGCATCGTTTTCGAGGTGTCCCACATCCGTGATGTTCCGCACATACCGCACCTTGTACCCCTCGTGTCTCAAAAGGCGGAACAGCAGGTCGAACGTTACCGCCGGCCGCACATGCCCCAAGTGCGGATCGCCGTAGACCGTCGGCCCGCAGACATACATCCCTACCGCCGGAGCGTGCAACGGTTCGAAAAGTTCCTTGCGCCGGGTCAGCGTGTTGTGCAGGTAGATCGGTCTCATACGTTTCGGTCTCAAACAAAGATGGGTGTTGCAAAAATATTAATTTTGAACCACCAATGTATCGACCATGTACAAAAACTTGACGGAATACATCGCCGCGCTGGAAGCGGCCGGCGAGCTGATCCGGATCGCCGAGCCGGTCGACCCGGTACTGGAGATCGCCGAACTGACCGACCGGCAGTCCAAACAGCCCGGCGGCGGGCAGGCCTTGCTGTTCGAGCAGACCGGCACCGGTTTTCCCGTACTGACCAACCTGTTGGGTTCCCGGCGGCGGATCTGTTTAGCGCTCGGCGTGGAGCGGATCGGGGAGATCGAAGCGCGTATCGACGCCCTCTTCTCCGCGGCGGCCCGGCCGAAAACGGGCTGGATAGAGAAACTGCGGATGCTGCCGCTGCTGAAAGAAGTGGCGGAGTGGATGCCGCGCAACCGGTCGGGACGGGGGGCGTGCCAGCAGGTGGTGTGGCGGGGGGAGGAGGCCGACCTGTCTCGGCTGCCGGTGCTGCAATGCTGGCCGCACGACGGCGGACGGTTCGTTACGCTACCTTTGGTGCACACGGTCGACCCGGAGACGGGGATACGGAATGTGGGGATGTACCGGATGCAGCTGTTCGACTCCCGGACGACCGGCATGCACTGGCACCGCCACAAAACGGGCGAACGCCACTACGGGTTGTACGAAAAGCGCGGCGAACGGATGCCGGTATCGGTCTGTGTGGGGGGCGATCCGGTCTATACCTACTGCGCGACGGCGCCGCTGCCGGACGGGGTGGACGAATATCTGCTGGCGGGGTTCCTGCGCCGGCGGCCGGTGGAGCTGGTCGAATGTCTGACGAATGGGCTGCGGGTGCCGGCCGACTGCGACTTCGTGATCGAGGGGTATGTCGACCCGCAGGAACCGAAAGCGGTCGAGGGGGATTTCGGCGACCACACGGGATTCTACTCGCTGAAAGACCTCTACCCGCGGTTCCACGTAACCTGCATCACGCACCGGCGGGGTGCGGTGTGGCCGGCGACGGTGGTGGGGGTGCCGCCGATGGAGGATGCCTGGATCCAGTGGGCGACGGAACGGATCTTTCTCGCTCCGATCCGGTTGGCGGTGGCGCCGGAGGTGGTCGACTTGTGGATGCCGCCGGCGGGGGTGGCGCACAACATCGCGGTGTGCGTCATTCGGAAACACTATGCGGGACAGGCGTTCCGGGTGGCGCATGCGCTGTGGGGGGCGGGGCAGATGGGGTTCAACAAGTTTCTCATCCTGCTCTCGGAGGAGGATGCGGCGGGGCGGTCGGACAAGGGGTATGCCGATGTCGTCCGGGAACGGCTCCACCGGTTCGACCCGGCGCGGGATACGCTCTTTTCGCGGGGGATATTGGATGTCCTGGACCACGCGGCGCCGCAAACGGGTTTCGGTGGCAAGCTCTGTCTGGACCTCACGCGCAAACTCCCGGAGGAGGGGGGCGAACGACCTTACCGGGAGGTGCTGCCGATCGAGGTGCTGTGGGATGATTTTGTCCTCGAAGCGAATCTGACGTTCGACGAACGGCTGTGGTTAGCGGCGGGAAACACGGACCCGGAACGGGATGCGGAAATTACGCCGGATGGGGTGCTAAGGATAGATGCGCGATTCAAACCGGGGACGGTCGACCGGGGCTGGCCGAATGTGGTGGCCATGTCGCCGGAAATCATCGACCGGGTCGATGCGCGCTGGACTGACTATGGCTTCACGACGGCTCCGATCCCGTCGCCCTCCCGACGATACCTCGCTCTGATCCGCTCGCATACGGCAAAACTTTAATCGTACGTTATTGTATTTGTGTTTCGTGCCGGGGTATGGAACCGTTCTTTTTCTGAAGAAAAAGAACCAAAAAGACTTTC
>JAFLSI010000145.1 GCA_022511025.1 Rikenella sp.
GCGGGCCGACGCCACCCCCGGCGGAGGGCCGCAACCTCTCCTCGCTGACGCGACGGTTGCACCTCCGCTGGCGCCGGCCCGGAACAAACGCAACGTATGAATGAGTACGGTTCCAGCCGGCTCAAAGCACGGTTCTCAGAATACGAAACCGGATTTAGAGCGCGTCGTAGTCTACCGTAACCGTCATGCCCGGCCGCAAGAGATCGATCCGTTGCGTCGGTCGGGCATGCACCTCGAACGTTTTGACATCGAACTCCCCGCTGGTTCTCGTCGCCGTCCACGTTGCATAGGAGGCCTCCGCAGCGATGTAGTCCACCGTCAGTTCGATCGTCGAGTCCAGCGCCGGGAAGTAGCCCCGGAAGCGCGTTCCCATTTTGATTTTGGGCAGCATCGTCTCCTTGACATCGAAGACCACCCACGCATCCGACCGGTCGACGATCGTAACCACCGGGAAGCCCGCTCCCACCAACTCCCCGTTTTCCGAGATCACGCTCGACACCTCGCCGTCCACCGGTGCGAACTGGCGCGTCTCCGTTACGAACGATTCCACCTCGCTGACCGCACCGCCCGCCTGTTCCACCACCGCCCGGGCCGCCGCCTTGTCCTCCTGCTGCGCCCCCTCGAGCGCCAGCTCGTAAGCCGCCTTCGCCGCCGTCGACGTCGTCAGCATCGCTTTCCAGGCCGCCTCCGCCTCGTCTAACTTCTGGGCCGGAACCACCCCCTGCTCGTACAGGTTCTTCACCCGGTCGTAGGTCTTTCGCGCCAGATCCAGACCCGCCAACGACTGCTGCCACATCTCGTAAGCCTGTTGTTTCTGCTGCGTCCGCGCCCCTGCGTCCACCTTCTCCTGCAAAGCCTCGGCCGCCGAGCGGGCCGCTTCGGCCTGCGTCAGTTTGGCGTAGACCTCCGGCGAACTGATGCCGTAGAGGAACTGGCCGCGGACCACCGCATCGCCGCGGCGAACCGTCAGGCTGTCGACCCGGCCCGGCACCTTCGACGACACTTTGTAACTGGAGGCCTCCACCGTCCCCTGCAACAGGTAGGGCGCCGGTTCGAGCAGGAACCAGCCCACGAATGCCACCGCCGTGATGGCCGCGATCAAAATCAGCGTGATGGTATATACTTTCGATTTCATAGTCGTATGTATGTGGTGTGTTGTTGGTTATACTTTCCGTGTTATTGTCCGTTCGTGATGATCCGGCAGTCCGGCCGGCGCATGTAGCCGCTCAGCGACTCCGTCTCTCCGGCCAAGGCCAGCAGCCGGCTCAGCGTCAGGTCGAACGTGCAGGCTGCCGCGATCCGTTCGATCCGGGCTTTGGCCAAGTTCAGCTGCGCGTCCACCACGTCGGACGACGAGGCCATTCCTTCGCCGAAAGCCCGCTGTTTCGCATCCAAGTAGGATTCGGCGAATCGGACCGACGCCTCCAAGGCCTCCACCTCGGCGGCCGAGCTTTTCAGCTGGTTGTAGAGTTTTTCGGTCAGGGTCATCAGGTCGTCTTCGGCTTTGGCCTGCATGACCTCGACCTGCTGCCGCTCTTTTTTAGCCGCCGCATGTTTGTACTCGCTGCTCAGCCCGTCGAAGATGCGGAGTTTGATGCCGGCCCCCACCATCCAGCGGGGTGCCAGATCGGTCAGCTGCCAGTCCCACGCATTGACGGCCCCCATCGCCGCCACCTCCGGCAAAAAGGCCGACCGCGCCGCCCGAACCCCTTCGTCGGCTAACCGACGGGTCAGTTCGACCTGTTTCAGAATCGGACTGTTCTGCTTCACGCGCTGCTGGAAATAGGCGAGCGCGGGCAGGTCGTCGAACACGAACAGAGCGGTGATCGGCAGATAGGTGTCGGTCTGCCCCAGCGAAGCTCCCAAGGCCCGGTTGACGGTGGCGGCTTGCAGGGCGGCGGCGGTCTGCTCCCCTTCGGCGCGGGCGAGGAACATTTCGGCATAGAGTTTCTCGGTCGAAGCGATCATGCCGTTGGCTTCGAGTTTCCGGGCATCGTCCAAGTGTTTGCGCATGCCGGCCGTTACCTCTTCCCGGACCCGCAGCACGTGGCGGGCCAGCGAAAGGGCGTAGTACCGCTCGACCACCTCGGCGAAGAGGTCGGTTTGGGCCTTGAGGGTCTCTTGGTCCTGTTTCTCGATGTTGATCTTGGCGGCGTTCACGGCGGCATTGATCTTGCCGCCCATGTACAGCGGCAGGATGACCGAGGCGCCGACCACGGCGAACTGCTGTTTTTGGAGCGTCAGGCTCAAATCGAGCCCTTGCACGGCCTGTACGATCTGGTCCGGGATAGGAACGGGCAGCGGCAGCTGACCGAGCTGTTCGAGAACGGCGTTCTTTTCTTTGTTCAAGTCGAAGGCTTTGATCTCGTCGGACAGGTAGGTGTAGGTGGCCGAGGCGTTCAGCTGCGGCATCCGCAGCCCCCAGGCGGCTTTCCTCCGGTCGACGGAGGCTTCGCGGGCGAGCCGGCGGGCTTCTAAAACCGGGCTTTGGCGGTAACTGAGTTCGATAGCCTCCTGCAAGGTGATGGCCCGCGTGCTGTCATCCGGCCTCGCTGCCGGACTTTGCGCCCCGGCGGGGCGGAGTGCGCTCAGCACGATGGCCAGCCCGGTGCCGAGGAAAATCGTGATCTTGTTTATCTGCATCGTATCCGTGCGTTTTTTCTGTGTTTGTTCTTTGGGGTATGGGAACCTCTGTCCCGTACGATCTGCAAAAATAGCAATATATCGGCTTTTTTCATCGGATGAAGTGAGAGGAGGGGGTGGGGCGGGGATAGGGGGTCGAATTTTCTGGCACGGAAATTGTAACACTTGGGGGCAGAAAGAACAGGTACTCAAACCGAACTCAAAAAATCTTAAACGCCATGAAAAAGTTATTTTTCTTCTCGGTCTTGATGGTTTCGTTGGTCGCTTCGGCGATGGCTCAGGATTACACGAAGCAGGAGGTGCGCGATGCGAAGCGTACGGCTCGCCAGCAGGCGATGATTCAGCAGCTGACGACTGCGCTCAAAACGCACGATTTCACTTTCTCGGCTTCGCAAACCACGCCGGAGTTCATGGGGCCGCAGCAGGCGCTGAACCAGTGGAACAACTATGTGTCGGTCTATCCGGGCTATCTGGAGGTGAATCTTCCGTATGCTTCGGTGGCGCAGGATGTTACGATGATTCCGGCGCGGATTGCGATCAATACGTCGCAGTTCACTTTCTGGGAGGATATGAACAACGGTTCGCAGTGGACGCTGGTGTTCCAGACGGAGTGGAGCGGGGTGAAGTATGTCTTCCACTTGAATTACAATATCGACAACGGTTTCGCTACGCTGACCTTGGTGCCGAACATGGGGAATACGGTGGTCTACACGGGGACGATACAGGCGAACTGAGGGGTTATCTTCGGGAAAGACAGGGTTCGGCCGCTTTCGAGCGGCCGAACCCAGTCTTGTATG
>JAFLSI010000146.1 GCA_022511025.1 Rikenella sp.
TGGAGTGCCCAGCGGCACCGGCTGGCCCGAGCGACCGGAGGTCGCAGGTGTTTTTTTGATCGCAGCTTGCGCGTTTTGGGGCAGAGGCTGCCCGGTCCGCATACCGATAGACAGTTACCGTTTCGTGAAGCCCCCCACCCGGATGCGGCCGCCCCGCGCGGAGAGTTCCGTTTCGACGATCCCCGTGAGCGCATCCGGACCGTCGTCGTGCGCGTTGGCCCGGAACACCCGCCGGAAACCGATCACATCCGTCGCGAATACCGGCCAGCGGATGCGCCAGTCCTGCGGCATGCGAATCTTTCGCACCACCGTCGAAGCATGCGTCAGAATGCGGGACTCCTTGTTGCCGCTCTGGTGGAACAGCCTCAGGGTGCAGCCCTGAACCCCCGTCTCCTGCAGCCGGCGCTCCACCGCCCGGCCGAACCCCCGGCCTCCGTTGTTGCTCTCGATGTGGGCCGTCGTCGTGCCGTTTCGCGCCAGCATCGCCGCCACCGCACTCTCCGTCTCCTCCATCGCCTCGTCCGTGTAGAGGAGATCCGTGAGGTAGAACAACCCGTCGTCGCCCGCCACGTAGCAGATCGAGCAGAGCCGGTCCCGACCCTTGTCCGCCGTGTCCGTGTAGTTCGCACGGTGAAGTACCCCTTTCGGGAGTGCGGTGTAGGTCTCGAAGTCGCCATAGAGCAGCCCCTCGCGGACGACCGGGTTGCCTTGGTACAGCGCCTCGAACAGCACCGGGTCGGCTTGGCGCCGCTGCAACAGCCAGCCGGCCGAGTGGCGTGCGGGCCAAAGCGCTTCCCCCTCCCGGCGCGGGTCGACCTCGGAGGGCGGGCCGTTTTTCAGCGCCGGAAACGATACCGCCACCCAGACGTCCGGCGGCAGACTCTCGATCTGGCTCCATGCAGCCGGCTCCACCACCCGTTCGGTGTGCCGGAGCCGGCCGATGAGGTCCTCCTCGTGCCACCGCGTGCAGACCACCAACTCGCGCGAGCTGTCGTGGAGCCTCGTTCGCGCCACCGCATTGTACCACTCCCAGACCCGGTCGCGCACCAACGGCGAGTTGGCCTCCAACGCATCTTTGTAGAGGTCGTCGGCGATCAGTACGTCCACCCGGTTGCCGGTCAGCGATCCGGTGCGTCCGACCGCCTTCAGCCCGCCCGAGAAACCCACGCAATCGAACTCCTGTGCCGTTCGCCGCGCCGTCCGCTCGCTGTCCGACCGGGGACCGGACCCTTTGAGCCGGGTGGCCGGAAAGACGGCCCGGTAAGGCTCTTCCGACATCAGCCGCTGGAGCTGCTGGGCGAACCGTCCGGCCAAGGCGAACGAGTAGGAGGCGACCGCGATCCGCAGCTCCGGATTGCGGCCCAGCAGGTAGGCCGGGAGCAGAACCGAAGCCCCGAGACTCTTGCCGTGCTGGGGCGGTACGCTGACCATCATGCGCCGGATCCGCCCCTCTGCAAAGGCTTCCAACAGCCGGTAATAGGCCCGGTGGAACGGGGTCTGCTCCCAGTCGGCCAGCACGGAGGCGGCAAAGGCGGCGAACTGGCGGCGCGCCCGTTCGTGGCGCGGGCGGTTTATCCCGACGACGGGGGCGGCGTCCGAGCGTCGGGAGCCGCTTTTTCGGCCTGTGTCGTTTCGGTTTTCGTTCGTTTGCGCGACGGCTCGGCGGCCGCGCGAGGTTTCGTTTCGCATAGTCTTTCTCGATCGGTGTCTTCGTTGGGCGGTGCGGCGGGCGAGACGGGTACCAAGGCGGCTTCGACCTCTTCCAAGGCGTCGATCGACAGGCGGCTCAGATCGACGGTCGCCAACGGTTCGCCGGCCTCCGGTTCGGGCAGCTGCCCGGCCGTGCGCACCAATTTCATCCGCAACTCCATGCAGCGTTCCAATCCGCGCAGGGCCGCTAAGTAGGAACGAACCGACCGGGCGGGGTCTTCCTCCAATTCGCCGGGTTTGACCAATTCGGCGGCCCAGCGGTAGCGGGCTTCCATCGCTTCGATGCGCTGCATCTCGTTTTCCAACCAGTTTGTTTCCATGTCCGGCGGTTTTCGCTAAAGGATGATGCCTCCGATGCAGCGGCGGGTCGACGAGGAGCCCAAACCCGACGCCGGATCGTATTCCGGAAACTGCGCCCGGTTGGATTCCACGTGTTCCACGGCGTAGCGCAGAAAGGTGCGGGCGTCGCGCAGTGCCTGCCGCGACAGCAACTGCCACTCCTCGGCCGTGGCGGCGCTGAGCGAAAACTCGCTCGTCGTGCCGGTGCCGTTGTTTTCGCTCGTCGTTTTCGAAGCGAGGGTGGCGTTTTTGGTGGTCAGGTCTTCCTGCTCGGTCTCGGTCTTGACCGAACCGCTCTCCTCGCCGAGCACCTTGCGCGTTCCGCTGACGGTGTCGGTCCGGCTCCCCTGCTCGCTCGTCTCGACCGACTGGGTGAGTTCGTCGGTGGTCTCTTTCGTGCCGTTGGTCTGACGGGTCTCTTTCTTCTCGCTGACGGTCGTGGCGATCGAGGTGTCGGCCTGCTGCGACGAGTTGCTCTGGACGGTGGTCTTGTCGGTGTCGATCAGGGTCGTGGTCCGCTGGTCGCTGCCGCTGCGGAGACTCTCGTTCGTGGTGGTCTGCTTGGTGGTGGACTGGTCGGTGGTCTGGCTCTCCGAGGATTCGGAGGTGGTTTTGTCGTCCGTCCGGTTCCGGATCGACTCCTGCTGCAAGGTCTCTTTGCGATCTTGCTGGTCGTTGCGGGTGGCCGAGGTGGTCTGGGTGCTCTCCGACGACGAGGGGCGAACCAGTCCGCGGTCCGAGGCGCGGACGGCCAGCTCGCCGATCAACTCGTACCGCACGAAATGGGCCAGGGCGGGCTTGATATACCCGCTGACGAAACTGCCGTATTGCTCCAGGATCATCTTCCGGTACATGGCGCTCCCGAAAGCGGGCCGGATGTACCGCAGCTGGGCGGCTTCGATCCGGGCGGCGCGGATGTGCGCCGGGTCGATGCGGTCGTCGGGCGAAAAGGCCAAACTCAGGATCTCTTCTGGGGTGATCAGTTGCATAGGTGTTTTTATAATAAGTTAATAGTATGGTGCGGCGCAGGCTATTGGGGTGTTTGTTCCCGCGGCCCGCAGCCTGTTTGGGGTAGAGGCGGCCAGTAAAACACCCAACGGGTGTGCGGCGCCAGCGCAGACGCAACCGAGCGAAGCGAGGGATTGCGGCCGGCGCATGGGGGTGGCGCCGCCCGCCCGACTCTGTCGAGTCGGAGGTGTTGCGTCTTTTGTTGGCCGTCTTTACCCAGCGTCCGCTGCCGGCGGAAATTGTTCCGAGCAGACTAATCGGCTGGAGTGCCCAGCGGCACCCCTCCGCATGGGGGCGGCGTCGGGCGCGCGACCCGGCGGGTCGCAGGTGTTTTTTCGGATCGCAAGTTGCGTTTGGGGTATAGGCTGCCAGT
>JAFLSI010000147.1 GCA_022511025.1 Rikenella sp.
CCGATGCCGGCGGAGGCGATCACGAGCCGGGCGAGTGGCGCCCTCCGCATGGGGGCGGCGTCGGGCGCGCGACCCAGAGGGTCGCAGAGAACAGCGAGGCAAAGATAGGGTTACAATCGCCCCAGCAATATCGGCTTGCAGCCCGCAGTGCAAATAACCGACTCGAAGCAGCGAACCTGCCGAATAAAATGCTATCTTTGACCGTTCATATAGAAAAAGGTACCCCGTCCGCCGTTTCGTCTCCCACAGAGACCGAATCCGCAGCCCCGGTTCCGGACTGCGCAGTGTGCCAATCGGGCAGGGAGCCTCGAAATATTTATTTTTTACCACGCACACACATGGTTAAGCAGATCATCAAACGCACCCTGCCGTTCGCCGCAGTTTTGCTGTTCGGCACCGGAATTCGTTCCACCGCATCCGCTCAAGGTTTTTACTGGGGTCCCCGCGTCGGGCTGAACATCAGCGGCCTCACCAAAACCACTTTTGCCAAAGCCCGCGCCCGCGCCAACTTCGGCATGATGGCAGGCTACAAAATCAACGACATCGTCGGCCTGCAAGCCGAAGCCCTCTACTCGCTGCAAGGGAGCAAAATGACCAACCAAAACGACGTCTACTCGTACAACTACATCAAGATACCGGTGTTGGCCAAAATATTTCTGGTCGGCGGGCTGAACATCGAAGCCGGCATCTCGTTCGACTGGCTCGTGCGGGCACAGCACAAATGGACCAGCGACGTCTACGACAGCAACAACGACTTGGTCGAAACGATCGAACACCACCAGAGCTTGATGAATGACAGCCGCCGGTTCGACCTGACCATACCCGTCGGAGTCAATTACCAGTTCTCCAAACTGTTCGACATCGGCGTGCGGTACGACATCTCCACGATACGCACCTCCGAAGACTCGAAAAACCGGGCCAAAAACAGCAACTGGTCGGTGAGCGTCGGACTGCGGTTCTAATTGAGTTAACAGAGAAAACAACAGTTGTGTTATGAAAAAATTTTTGATCGGCCTGCTGTTCGCCGGGTCGCTGTTCACAGCCTGCTCAGGCGGCAAAGGGCGTTTGAAAGTCAGCATTCAGGGATTGACCGACGACAGTCTGATCTGCTCGTATATCACTCCGGAAGCCGTTCGCGAACTCGCCAACTATACCGTCGTGCTGGTCGGCGGGAAACGGTCGGACGACCGGACCGAATTTTCGGTCGATCTGCCGGATGCCCGCCATTCGTACCGGATTTTTCTGGCACCGCAGAGTTTTGTCGGCGACGGACCGAACCAGAACATCGAACTCTTTCTCGCACCCGGTGAACGGGTCGAAGTGCAGGCGGTCTACGACCCGCAAAGCAAAGCCATCGACTATACGCTGGTTGGTTCCGACGACCAGCAGCGGTGGCTCGATGCGGAAAAGGAGTTCGAACCGCTTCGGCTGCGGATTGAAATGCTCAGCATGATGGCCCAGATCCTCTCGCCGGAACGGCGCGGGATAGAAGACTCCGTATTTCATTTGATTTGCCGGTTGGCCGACAGTATGAACCAGATCAAAGCGGAATACATTACGGCCCATCCGGCCGATCCGGTATCGGGTTACCATCTGTTGACCCTGTCCGATGCCGACCGGTTCGACAGCCTCTACCACCGGCTCGATCCGGGCGTCCGGAACGGAGCGGTCAAGGAGTGGCTCGAATTGTACAAGGAGATGAACGACCTCGCATCGTCGGTCGAAAAGGGGGAACATGAAACGGCTGCGGAGGAGGGAAGCATGGCGCCGGACTTTACGCTGCCGGACGGGGCGGGAGAGGCGTTCACGCTGTCGTCTTTGTACGGTCAGGGGAAATACATCGTCATCGACTTTTGGGGGGCATGGTGCGGCTGGTGCATGCGGGGGATGCCGGCGATGAAAGAGGCCTACGGCAAATATGACGGAGCGGTCGAATTCGTGGGGATCGACTGTGGCGACAAAGAGGAGACATGGCGGCGGACGGTCGAAGAACAGGCGCTGCCGTGGATCAACGTGCGGGCCGACGAGACGAGCGATGTGGCGCAGCGATTCGGAGTCGAAGGTTTTCCGACCAAACTGATTCTCGATCCGCAGGGGAAGATCGTCGTTCGGATCACGGGCGAGGATCCGGCTTTTTACTCGACCCTCGATTCGTTGATCGCTCGACAGCGGTAATGCTTTAGTCGGGCCGCAGCCTGAGGGGCAGGTTATCATTCACCATACGGTACAACAGTTTATGAAATTCACAGCAGAGATGATCGCCGGTTTCCTCGGCGGTTCGGTCGAAGGGAACAAGGAGGCGGCAGTCGGTTCCGTCGCCAAAATCGAAGAGGCGAAAGCCGGAGACCTCGTTTTTCTCTCCAATCCGAAATACGAGGAGCATATTTACCGCACCGGGGCGACGGTGGCGATCGTGGGCCGCGATTTTCGGGCCCAGCAGGCGCTGCCGGAGGGGTTGACCCTCGTGCGGGTCGACAATGCCTATCAGGCGTTCGCTTCGCTGCTCGACCTGTATGTGGCCAACAAACCGAAAAAACAGGGGATCAGCCCGCTCGCTTTCATCCATCCGACCGCGACGGTGGGCGAGGGGGTGTATGTGGGCGAATATGCGGTGATCGGCGAAGGGGCCACGGTGGGCGAGGGGACGGAGGTGTGGCCGCAGGTCTATGTCGGCGACCGGGTGCGGGTCGGACAGGGGGCGAAACTCTATCCGGGGGTGAAGATCTACGAAGATTGCGTGGTCGGCGACCGGGTTACGGTGCACGGAGGAACGGTGATCGGAGGCGACGGCTTCGGATTTGCGCCGACTGAGGATGGTTCGTTCCAAAAGATTCCGCAGATCGGAAATGTGGTGATCGAGGCCGATGTGGAGATCGGGTCGAACTGTACGATCGACCGGGCGACGATGGGCTCTACGCGAATCTGCCGGGGGGCGAAGTTGGACAACCTGATCCAGGTGGCGCACAATGTGGTGATCGGCGAAAATACGGTGATGGCGGCGCAGGTGGGGATCGCCGGTTCCACGAAGGTGGGGCGCAATGTGATGATGGGGGGACAGGTGGGGGTCGTGGGACATATCGCGATTGCAGACGGGGTGAAGATCGGGTCGCAGTCGGGCGTCTCGAACAATATCCCGACTCCGGGGGTTACGGTGTTCGGCTCGCCGGCTTATCCGGGCTTGGAGGGGCACCGCATTCAGGCGTCCGTCAAACAGCTGCCGGAACTCCGTAAACTGGTCGCTGAACTGCAAAAACAACTGCGGGCCTTGCAGGAACGAAAATAATCCCTCCTCTTTTGCCGGTCGTGTGTTGTGTGCCGGACAGATTTGAGAAGAGGTTCGGTCGTTTGCGCGCCGCGAGGCGCGGCGGGCCGACGCCACCCCCGGCGGAGGGCCGCAACC
>JAFLSI010000148.1 GCA_022511025.1 Rikenella sp.
GAGGCCTGCAAGCAGTCCCCGCCGGCTCCGGCCCGCGAATGGGGTAGAGGCTGCCTGCAAAACACCCAACGGGTGCGGCGCGGGGGTGGCACCGCCCGAGCGACTGTATATATACCCACAGAAATCGAATCCGAAACATCCTACCTTATGAAACTTTACGACCTCAGAAGCCGCAGTTATCCGTGGATCGTCGTCGGTTTGCTGTGGGGCGTCGCCCTGCTCAACTACATGGACCGACAGATGCTCTCCACCATGCAGGACGCCATGAAGATCGACATTGCCGAATTGCAGACCGGCACCAACTTCGGACGCCTGATGGGGATATTCCTCTGGGTTTACGGATTAGTCAGCCCCGCGGCAGGAACCGTAGCCGACCGGGTGAGCCGCAAATGGCTGATCGTGGGGAGTTTGTTCGTGTGGTCGGCCGTTACGTTCGGCATGGGATACGCCGACACCTTCGGTCAGCTCTACTGCCTGCGCGCCGTGATGGGAGTCAGCGAAGCCCTGTATATACCGGCCGGATTGGCGATGATCGCCGACTGGCACCGCGACCGGTCGCGGTCGTTGGCCGTCGGGATACACATGACCGGACTCTATACCGGACAGGCGATCGGCGGGTTCGGAGCCACAGTCGCCGCAGCCTTTTCGTGGCATGCCACCTTCCACTGGTTCGGCATCATCGGGATGGCCTACGCGCTGGTGCTGATCTTCTTCCTGCACGAAAACCGGGAGACAGTCGCCGAACGGCAGGCGAGCCGCATGACCGCCGGCAGCAAAAGTTTTCCGGAACAGATCGGCAGTCTGATCAAAGGGTTCGGATTGCTCTTCTCGAACATCGCTTTTTGGGCGATTCTCTTCTACTTCGCCGCCCCGAGCCTGCCGGGATGGGCGACCAAGAACTGGCTGCCGACCCTGTTTGCCGACAGCCTGCACATCCCGATGGAACAAGCCGGACCCACCGCCACCATCACGATCGCAGTATCCTCCTTCCTCGGAGTGATTGCCGGCGGGATCCTCTCCGACCGCTGGGTGCGGCGGAACCTCCGCGGACGGATCTACACCGGAGCCATCGGACTGGGGATGACCGTTCCGGCCTTGCTGCTGTTAGGCTTCAGCACGAGTTTGGTCGGCGTGGTCGGAGCCGGACTGCTCTTCGGGATCGGATTCGGCGTTTTCGACGCCAACAACATGCCGATCCTCTGCCAGTTCGTCTCGAATCGCTACCGGGCTACGGCCTACGGGATTATGAACATGATCGGCGTGTTTGCCGGAGCGGTCGTAACCACCGTCCTGGGCGAAGGCAAAGACAACGGAAACTTGGGCGCCGGATTCGCATGGCTCAGTGTGATCGTGGCGGCGGCGATCGCCGTTCAGCTCTTTTTCCTGAGGCCGACCACCGACAACATGACCGACGACCGGCAATAACAGGAACCACACCCCTCCCATGCGTAAGTTTTCCATCGGGTATCGCGGCAAAATGCTGTTCATCGCCGTCGGCCTCGCCATCGGCATCGCCTCGCTCATCTACTCCAACTACCTCGTCGGACAGCTGCGCGACAAAGAGCGCCACGAGATTCACCTCTGGTCGTTCGCCGTCGGCGAAAGCATCAAGGCGGCCAGAACCGGCAACCGCTATCAGGCCGAGATTCTGGCCCGGATCATCGACTTCTCGAAAAACATCCCGGTGATCGTCTGCGACGACCAGCTGCGGGTGTTGCAGTACCGGTCGATCGACCCGGCCGTGCTGGCCGACCCCGACCGGCTGGCGAACCGACTCGAAAGCATGCGCTCCGGCGGCCGCGACCCGATCGAAATACTGACGGCCCAAGGGAGCATCGTCCGGGTTTTCTACGACGAATCGCCGCTGCTCAAAACGCTGCGATATTTTCCATGGATCGAGCTTTGCGTCTTCTCCCTGTTCATCGGGTTCGCCTTCATCGCGTTCCGCTCGTCGAAACACAGCGAGCAGAACCGGGTCTGGATCGGAATGGCCAAAGAGACGGCCCACCAGCTGGGGACGCCGACCAGCTCGCTGTTAGGATGGCTCGAATACCTGCGGGAGCAGAAGGGGGTCGAGGCTTTCGTGGTGGACGAGATGAACAAAGACCTCCAACGGCTGCTGAAGGTGGTGGACCGGTTCTCGAAGATCGGGGCGACGACTCTGCTCGCTCCGCGAAACATCTATGAGTTGGTGGCGGGGGCGGTGGACTATTTCCGGACGCGGATTCCGAAAAACGTCATGCTGAATTTCGCCCGCTGCACCTCCGAGCCGATGCAGGGGATGGTGAACGATGCGCTTTTCGAATGGGTGGTGGAGAACCTGCTCAAGAATGCGCTGGATGCGTTGCAGGGGAGGGGGGTGATCACGGTACAGCTCTCGGTGCGGGATGCCAAGTGGATCTGCATCGACGTGCGCGACACGGGCAAAGGGATACCCAAAGCCTATTTCAAACGGATTTTCCAGCCGGGATTCACGACCAAAACGCGTGGGTGGGGTTTGGGCTTGTCGCTCAGCAAACGGATCATCGAGGAGTACCACGGGGGAAAGATTTTCGTGTTCGACTCGGAACTCGACCGCGGAACGACGATGCGGGTCATGGTGCGCAAGTTCTGACTACTCCTCTTTTTTTCTCCGCCGCAGGAAAAGATAGGTTTTGTTCTCCGTCCCTTTGAACAGCCGTTCGATATTCTTGCGGTGCGTAATCACCAGCACGAGGGCTACCACAACGCCGAACACGATCTTATAGGGAGATTCGCTGCCGTCGATCAGGAGAATAAAAACGGGAAACAGCGCTCCGCCGGCCATCGAACCCAACGAAACGTAGTGGGTCGTTGCCAAAACGGCCATAAAGGTAACGAAGCCCAGCAATACGGGCACGGGTGCGATCGCCAGCATGCACCCGGTCATCGTCGCCACTCCCTTCCCGCCTTTGAAACCGGCAAAAAGCGGAAATATATGCCCCAATATCGCGGCCGCTGTCAGCGCGATCTTCAAAAAGAAGAAACTGTCGCCCGTGAGGTCGGTGCAATGGGCGAGCATCACGGCTCCATACCCTTTCGCTGCGTCGATCACGAACACGGGCAACGCTGCCCTCCTCCCCAATACGCGCAATACGTTGGTCGCTCCGGCATTGTGGCTCCCGTGCTCGCGCACGTCGATCCCGTAAAATTTCCGCCCGATCCATACTGCGCTGGGTATCGATCCCAACAAATACCCGCCGATCAACAATAAACTAATCTCTAATCCCATTATTACTCTCTATACTAATAACCCGTTCGTTCTTTGCTGCTTTGTTTTTTTGTGTCGGGAGGGTACTGTTCTCTTTGTGAACAAAGAGAACCAGAAAAACTTTAGG
>JAFLSI010000149.1 GCA_022511025.1 Rikenella sp.
GTAAGTTAAACTCAATTGCGCTCCATTACCCCAACCCAAAAGCAAAACAAACATAAGTCCGAGGCGGCCATAGCGATACGCAGTATCGCCTAAAGTTTTTCTGGTTCTCTTTGTTCACAAAGAGAACAGTACCCTCCCATCACAAAGAACGAACAGCAAAAAAACGAGTGGATAAAAAAAGATTTATGGAAAAGAGATCGAAGATTTATGTAGCCGGTCATTGCGGGTTGGTAGGGAGCGCCATTTGGCGCGACTTGGAGCAGAAAGGATATGAGCATCTTGTCGGGCGGAGGCACAACGAACTGGATTTGACCTGTCAGAGCGCCGTCGAACAGTTTTTCAGTCAAGAGCAGCCCGAATATGTCTTTTTGGCCGCCGCTTACGTAGGCGGCATTTGGGCCAACAATACCTACCGCGCCGACTTTATCTGGCGGAACTTGCAGATCCAGAACAACGTCATCGCCGCAGCGTGGCGATACGGCGTGAAGAAGCTGCTGTTTCTCGGATCCACCTGCATTTATCCGCGCGAAGCGCCTCAGCCGATGGCCGAAGAGAGCTTGCTGACCTCCCCATTGGAGTACACCAACGAGCCATACGCGATCGCCAAGATCGCCGGCCTGAAGCTCTGCGAAAGTTTCAACCTGCAGTACGGGACCAACTTTATCGCCGTGATGCCCACCAACCTGTACGGTCCCGGCGACAACTTCGACCTCGAGACCAGCCATGTGCTGCCCGCCCTGCTGCGGAAGATGCACTTGGCCAAAGCCCTCCGCGACAGCGACTGGGACTCTCTGCGCCGGGATTTCGACCGGAGGCCCGTCGAAGGCGTGGACGGTTCCGCCACCGAACAGGCGATCCGCTCGACCTTAGAGCGCTACGGCATCGCAGACCGGCAGATGACCGTCTGGGGCAGCGGGCAGCCGTTGAGAGAGTTTCTGTGGAGCGAAGACATGGCCGACGCCTGCGTTTACGTCATGGAACGGGTCGACTTTCGCGATTTGGCCGCAGACAAAGGTCCGCAGGTGCGGAACTGCCACCTCAATATCGGTACCGGGAGCGAACTGACCATCGCCGAACTCGTTCGTCTCATCGCCTCCACCGTCGGTTACGCCGGCGAGATCCGGTTCGACGCCTCGAAACCCGACGGCACCCCGCGCAAGCTGACCGACCCGTCGCGACTCCACGCCCTCGGCTGGCACCACCGCGTCGGGATCGCCGAAGGCATCGAACGCCTCTACCGGTGGTATCTGACAGCATAGAGGCGGATATTTGCCGGAAAATACCCATCTTTGCAACGTCCTGCCTCACGCAGCACAAGACTTTGGATCGAACTTATTCGGAAAAAAAGACCATGAAAAAACACATTTTCCTGCTCGCTTCGGCCGCCGTCATGGCCGGAGCAACGCTTCTGACCGGGTGTAAGAAAGAAAAATCTTTCTCGTCGTACGAGATAGCCGTAACCTTTTCGGGGCTACCCAAAAACGAAAACGGCACCGACTTCACCTCGGAAGAGATCGAAAAACTGCCGGCCGAACAGCGAGACCTGTACCACGTGGCCGACTATTTGGTCAAATGGATGATCAACAACGTCTACGTGCGGACATACGGTTTGGGCAATCCGCTGATCATCGAAGGGGAGGACTTGGCCTACAACGACCAGCAGGCCTACAAACTCTTCACCAACGAAGTGCAGCGGCTCGATGCAGCCAACCTCGACAAGGTGATCGCCGATGCGCAGCAGTCGGGAGGGCTGGAACTGACCACCTCCGGATCGGTGTCGTTCTCCTACCTGCTGACCCGCACGTCGACGCTGCCGGACGGGACGCAACTGTCGAAGCGTTACACCGTCAACTATGCTCCGACCGCAAATCCGGAATAATTCATTCGCATGAAGATAGCCATCGTCGGTACCGGCTACGTGGGTTTGGTAACCGGTACCTGTTTTGCCGAACTGGGGGCAGAGGTTACCTGCGTCGACACCGACACCTCGAAAATCGACCGGCTCCAGCACGGAGATATCCCGATCTACGAACCGAACTTGAAACAGTTGGTCGAGAAGAATCACCGCGCCAAGAGGCTGCATTTCACCACCTCTTTGCCGGAGGTGCTGCCTGAGGTGGAGATCGTCTTTTCGGCCGTGGGGACACCGCCCGACGAAGACGGCAGTGCGGACTTGCGGTATGTGTTGCAGGTGGCTGAGACCATCGGGCGGCATATCGACCGCTATCTGTTGGTCGTTACGAAATCGACGGTGCCGGTGGGAACAGCAGCCAAAGTGCGGGCCGCGATCCAGGCGCAACTCGATGCACGGGGGGTGCAGGTGCCGTTCGACGTGGCTTCCAACCCGGAGTTCCTCAAAGAGGGGAATGCGATCGAAGATTTCATGCGGCCGGACCGGGTGGTGGTCGGAACCGATTCCGAACGGGCGAAAGAACTCATGACGAAACTCTACAAACCGCTGTTGCTGAACAATTTCCGGGTTCTGTTCATGGATATTCCGTCGGCCGAGATGACCAAGTATGCAGCCAATGCCATGTTGGCTACACGAATCAGCTTCATCAATGATGTGGCCAATCTGTGCCAGGCGGTGGGGGCGGATGTCAATCAGGTGCGCAAGGGAATCGGGGCGGACAGCCGGATCGGAAACAAGTTCCTTTATCCGGGGTGCGGATACGGGGGATCGTGCTTTCCGAAAGATGTCAAGGCGTTGATCCGCAGCGCAGCCGAAAACGGGTGCCGGATGAAGGTGTTGGAGGCGGTGGAGCGGGTGAACGAACGCCAAAAAAGGATTCTGTTCGAGAAACTGGCGGCCCGTTTCGGCGGGGCCAAGGGGCTGCGGGGACGGCGGATCGCACTCTGGGGCTTGGCATTCAAACCGGGAACGGACGATATGCGGGAGGCACCGGCCTTGGTGCTGATCGATCAATTGACAGCGGCGGGGGCTGAGGTGGTGGCTTACGATCCGGTGGCGATGGACGAGG
Source organism: Rikenella sp. (assembly GCA_022511025.1). Lineage (GTDB taxonomy): Bacteria > Bacteroidota > Bacteroidia > Bacteroidales > Rikenellaceae > Rikenella. The sequence goes on from JAFLSI010000149.1 coordinate 2,982, forward strand.
CAAAAAGACGGTTGAAAGGGAAGATCGCTTATGCGACGGATGCCTACGGAGCAGCGTTGGATGCGGATGCCTTGGTGCTGCTCACGGAGTGGAAGGAGTTCCGACTCCCGAACTGGGAACTGCTCAAACGGGCGATGCGGGGTCGTGTGGTGGTGGACGGACGAAATATCTTCGACCGAAACGAACTCCGCTCTTTGGGCTTCGACTATTTCGGTATCGGTGTCTAACTCATTCTGTTTTTGCTGCTGTTCGTTCTTTGGTGATGGGAGGGTACTGTTCTCTTTGTGAACAAAGAGAACCAGAAAAACTTTAGGCGATACTGCGTATCGCTATGGCAGCCTCGGACCTATGTTTGTTTTGCT
>JAFLSI010000015.1 GCA_022511025.1 Rikenella sp.
CCGCAATCCCTCGCTCCGCTCGGTTGCGTCTGCGCTGGCGCCGCACACCCTTCGGATGTCTTATTGGCAGCCTCTACCCTAATTTAGTCTTGCATTACTCTTTGCGACCCGCCGGCGTCAAGCGCTATTGAGGCGGCCAACAAAAGAGGCAACACATATAATCGGCAAAACGAAAAGTGCAGGTTTTGCGGAACGAAAAATACAAATTTTTGTGCAAATATTTATCCGGTTGAGATTCCTTAGAATGTCATTCAAAAGGCTTTAGAATAGTGTTTGAAGATGGTTTTCAGGCAGGTAATTACACACCATCCACTCCTCCTGCTTTCTTCGAGAGTCCTTTGAGGCCGAGATGGTGCGTTCGATGCGGTGGATAGTCCAGCCGTTGCGGTCAGCATAGGCGGCGATCGTGTCGTTCGGAAACATCGTCAGCATGAATTTACCCTGCACCCTTTCGAGAAGCTGGAGGAGACGTTCGAGGTCGGCATCACCGAAGGTATCCGTGTAGTGTCCGCAGTCGCTTCCGACGTACGGCGGATCGACGAAGTGGAATGCCCCCGGGATATCGTAACATTCGATGACTTGCAGAGCGTCTCGATTCTCGATCGTTACGTTTTCCAGCCTTTTGCACAGATGTTCAGTGAATTCGTCTTTCGCGTTCCGCACCTTCTTAACCATTGTTCCGGTGAAGTCGTATCCGAATGTGCCGTCCAGCATCGAAGCGAACGAGAGCTTTGATAAAGCCCACACCGCCCATGCCCGCTGCGCCGGTTCGAAGAAGTGAGGGTAAGTATATATGTGGGTGGCATGGGCGTGCATGTCGCGCGAGTGTAGGGTCTTGTCGATCTCGCGCTTGAGGTCGGGATAGTAGACCGAGGCGCACCAGTAGAAATTGACCAGTTCGCCGTTCAGGTCGTTGATGATCTCGGCCGGAGCCGGCCGTTTGGCGAAGAGTACCGCTGCCCCGCCGCAGAACGCTTCGGTGTAAAGGTCGTGTGTCGGGATAAGCGGAAGGATGTGTTTTAACATCGTCTGCTTGCCTCCGTAGTAGGTGATCGGTGTTTTCATCTTTTTTTAGCTATTTTGATTACTTTTGCATTGCTAAACAGGAGTACCCCCGTCAGGCTTTCGGGCCTTCGGCTGGGGGTACTCCTGTTTAGCGACTGAGACACCGTTCTATTTTATAGAGGCTGGAGGCCTTTTTACGTTCCCTTGACCGTCAGCGTTGCATTGCCCGACGCGCTGGTATACCGGACATAGAACGTAAACGACGCTCCTGCCGCTCCGGTGAACATGCCGGTGAACTCCTGCTGCCCTGTGAAGCGCAGCGTACCGCCTGCCGCCATCGTCGGATAGCAGATCGTTCCGTCCGTCGTACAGCTGAATGAGCCACAGTTGTTTGCGAAATAAGTGCCGTTTCCGGCATCCATCATCCACTCCATAGCCGAATTGCTCGGCACCACCCGGAAAGAGAACTGCGTATTTCCCGGTCCGAAGGCCAAGGGTGTGGCCACAGCCGCCACCGGTACAGAGGCCAGCAGTAGGCCGTCCGAAGCACACTCGATCTCCGTAATCGTGTTCCCCGAGAGGTCCGTGAAGCGGATCGTCGCCGTATTGGACTGGCCGGTTTGAGAGACCGACACCGTCGCCGAGATGTCCGACGCATAGGCCGCCGCCCCGTAGACTGTGATCGTCGCAGACCGCGCACTCGTCGTGCCGTTCATCGAGGCCGACACCGTGAAGACGAACGTCCTGCCGTCCGAATCTAACGTCCCCGGCGACTTCACCGTGAAGTTGCTCGACGAGCTGCGGGCGAGGATACCCGCCGTGTCGTACCGCGTTACCGTCGATCCCGAGGTGTAGGTCGTTACGTATTGCAGCTGCGCTTTGAACGTCGTACTTCCGCCATTCGCCGCGATCGATCCCGGCTGGGCCGTAATGACCATCTTTGGTGTAATGCGCCTGTTCCACAAGTCCTCTTCCGAACCGGACTCGATGCGGTTCTCCGCTTGGTAGACATCCGCGGCCTTGCTGGCCGACTGGCCATTCATGGAAACCGTGGCCGTGAGCGTCCCGATCTTCGTCCGGACCTTGACCGTCGTGCCGAGACTCCCGGCCGACACCGCCGCCGAATAGGAGACCGAGCCGCCCGTGGTCAGCGTGCCGCCGCTCCCGGCCACCCCGTTCCATGTCCACGTTTGCGAATAGTTGACCGTCCCGGCCGACACCGTGCCGCCCGATGCTGGAATATCGGCCACCGTCAGCGAGACCGACGGCGTGCCGTAGACCTTGCCCCCCGCCGTCTGGGTCAGCGTGCATGTCGCCGTCAGCCCGTCCGACACCACGGTCAGCGTTCCGCTCCGGGCCGCCGTCGAGGTGTTGTTCGGCGCCGCGATCGTTACGGTGGCAGGCCCCGTTCCCGAAGCGGCCGAGGCCGACCACCCGGACGGAAGTCCGGAGAGGCTCCACACCTGTCCCGCCTCCACCGCGATGGAGAGGCTCTGCGACCCGCCGGCGGCAGCGAAAGCGAGCGCCCCGGTAACCGCCAGCGAGCTATTCGGGTAGACTTTCTCGGAGCCGACGTAGGCCGCTTTTACCTCCTCGGCTCCGAGGCGCAGATAGATATTCGTCGTGCCTATCTTGATCATTTGGTCAGAATGTAAAGGGTGTTGGCGTCTTTCACCGCAAGGGCATTATACTGGGCCTCGGTCCCCGACCAGAGTTTCAGTACACCGCCGGTCTGCTGGTCGGCCACGCCGTCAGCCAGCAGGCCACTCCCCTTGCCGTCCACCGTCAACAGCTTCGACAGTACATCCGAGGCGGTGTAGGCAGAGTGGTCGAGCTTGGCGTTCCATGCCGTCCGTTCGGAGGAGGTGATGTGCCGGGTCGTATCGCCCGTATGGTTCTCGAAGTCGGAGGTCCGGACCCGCTCGCCGATGGCTTGCAGGACGGTGGTCGAGAAGTTGGGGTCATTGCCGAGGGCGGCGGCCAACTCCTGCAGCGTGTCCAGCGCTTCCGGGCTGTTGTCCACCAACGCCGCCACGATCCGGTCGGCATACTCCTTGGCTGTTTTCAGCGTCTGGTCGTCTCCCGACTCCACCGCCTCCAACATCGCCATCTCCCGCTGGTCGGTGTACTCCTTCGACGATCGCAAGGCGGCTTCCGCTTTCATCGAAGCATCATTTCCTGCCGCCTCTTGTGCAGCATCGGCTTTCTGCTGTGCACCCTCCGGAGTTTCGAGTGCACAAAAATTACGGTCGTATCCGTCGGCGACGGTTGCTGCGGTGTCGCCCTGGACGGGTTTATAAAAAGTCGTCATACTAACGATATTTGATGTAAAACAATCCAAAACAGTTCGCCATATGGGTTCAGCGCACCTTGCAGTTCGACGTAGGAGCGATTCGGAACAAAAAGACGTTCTCCATCGTATTGCGTTCCGCCGTAGATTTTCGCTCCGTTGGCATCGAGCAGCAGGTCGCCGCTCATCTTGCCGATACCGAAAATTACGATTTTGAGCTGCGCTCCGTTGAATCGATCGGGATCGTTCGGCAAGTATCGCACCGTATCGTTATAGGCGGTTTCGAGGGCTATGTTGTGGGTGATGGTCGGATCAAACACGGCATTCGCAGAGGGAACTGCAAACGGGGTCGCAAACGAGGCCGCCACCTTGAGCGCACCGCCTTTGTCCCAAGCGATATTTCCGCCGGCCAGTTGGCCCGAGCCGTCGTGTCGCAGGATGATTCGGGCGAGTGATTTCAGGGCGTCGTCGTAGGTGCCGCCGCCCCAAAGCAGGATGTTATCCAGATTGGCCACCAGACCGCCCGTCTCGATGCCATCTTTCAGCATCTTAATCAGCGAGGTCAACAGCAGACCGCCGTCGGCCAGGGTCTCGAAGTTGTCGTCGTTCCGGAATCTCACCGGTCCCGTGATCGTGCCGTTGTCGAGGTCGATCTCCAGACGGCCCGTCTGGTCCCGCAGGATGCCCGTCGTGACGGAACCGCCGGAAATCTGGGTAAAACCGTACGTGGTGTTGAAAACCCGAGCGCCCTCGAACGGAGAACTGATCACGCCGACCGGAAAGTGGTACCATCCCTCGACGGCCTCCGGCTCGATCTTTTCCGTCGTCGCGTAGAAGAAGCCGTTCGAGCTCGTGCGATTGCACCGGGCATACAGATAGTATGGCGAGTCGCTCTCGAGCGTCAGGTTCACTCCGCCGAGCTGCCAGACACCCTCGGTCGCCCCTTTGTATACGGTGTGCTGCAACGTTCCGTCGGTCGCACGGAACAGATTGCGGGTGTTGTTCCGGTTCACCGCGAAGGTGGAGGTGAGGGCGAACTGTCCGGCCAAGTTGCCCACCAGCAGCAGTTCGGTCCGCAGGGCGTCGATCAGCCGGGCCAGCTCTTCGGCGTCGCGCCAGGCCCGACGGGAGAACGTACGGGACTCGCGGTGGACGTTGCTCACCTCGTGGGTCACGTCCCGGATGTCGTTCTCGATCTTCTCGGCGTAAGATGAATAAAGCACCGTATCGGACAAGGTGATTTCCATCCGATGCGGTTCGTAAAGTGGGTAGGTGATCTGCGTCACGCGGATCGAAGTCCCGGCGGCTTGCGGGTTCTCGCAGACGACGACACTGTCGCCCGGATGGAGCTGGATGCCGTGTTGCCGCACATAGCGCGGGTCTACGTCGAGCGTATAAGCGTACCGCTTCTCGCACCGCCGATCCAGCTCTTTTTGCGTGGCTTCCCGCAACTCCTCTTCTGCCGCTTGGACGTACGCCTCTGGCATAATGATATTCAACAACACGTACCCGTCACCAGCGTGCGGCTGACGGGTGGCCGAGGGTAACAAGTAGCCATTGTCTTCCGAGACGTTGAACTGCAACTGGCCCGTCTCCGGGTCGTAACGGGTGATCGTGAAGCCCTCGCCGGTCAGCTCGCCGGAGGTGAACTTGATTTGCGCTTCGTCTTCGCCCAGGCAGTCGTTCAGGTCGAACGGCAAGGAGACCCGGACGGACCATCCGGTTGCGGCGGCCACGTCGTCCGGTACAGTCACGGAGGTCAGAACGGCATCTTTCAGGCGCGGGAATATCTCCTCGAACGTCGCCACATCTTCACGAATGCCGTACCGGGCGACGTTCTGTTCCAGGTAGCGGCCGGCGAAAACGAGGGTGTCCGGCCGCGGGTTGTCGGTCTCCCGGTAGCGCGGCGGGAGGTTCTGGGCAGCCCCCCGACCGTACAGGCGCGTCGCAACGCTGGCATTGGTCACGCCGGCCTTGTCCAGGGAGTAGAGTCCCTGGCCGCAGCCGTAGGCAAAACGATAGGAAGTATCCACGCCGATGCGTTGCCGGACGTGAATCGTTTTGTTCTCGACCTCCCACTCCATCTCGAACGCTTCGCATATCTGTGTCAGCGCGTCGAGGCAGTAAGTGTCGGCAAATTCGAGCAGTTGCGAACCGTTCTTGTCGATCGTACCCAGCTCGAACTCCGGGTCGATCGCCTGGACGGATTTCAGCAGGGCATCCAGATGCTCCCGCACGCTGCCATAGTAGGCGAACGAGGTCGCCCCTTCGTCTTTGTGCAGAATGTGGCTGAGGCGGTGGTAGGGGGCGTAGAAATGGAGGTTATAGGTATAAACGCCGGCGGTATGTTTGTAATCGGGCTCCTCGAAGAGCGAATAACGGACCCCCTGCCATTCGACATAGTCGCCGGCCCGTAGGTCGAGCGGCGAGGCGACGGCCACGTCGTAAGCGATCGACCGTTCGGCCATCAGCTTCTGCGACAGTTTCAGTTTCGTACCGGCCGGGAGATGACAGAGTTCGGTACCGGCACGCCATATCGTCAGGTTTTCCATCATTCGACTTCGGTTAATTTGACGCTCAATTTTGCATAGATGCGATCGCGTTTCTGGATGCCGGTCAGGACAAAGCCGCTGTGGGCGAAGCAGTCTATTTCCCGGCCGTAGCGATGTAATGTCCGCAGGCCGGCGGAACCGAACAGCCAGTACAACGATCGTACACGTTTTTCAAAATCAACCAGATTGTCTGCTATCAACATACCGACAAGGGTCAATTCACGTGCTTCCCGGCCTCCCGGTGCAATGATCGTTCCTCGTGCCGGCTGAGTTACTTGCAGCGATCGCATTGTCGATACTACCCCCTCACCGTTTACGGAATTGAGAACCAAACCTAACGAATCCCACAACCACATATCTATACCAGAACCCGTATCGTTTTTCGATACGATGTACCACGGAGCACTGTCCATCCATGTTCCGTGTTCATTCCAAACGCCGGTAGCCAGTATCCATTGCAAAGGGGGCAGCCCTGAAATATCCGGTTCCGATTCGGTGAAAGCCAGTGTGATCAGAGCGACTCGTCCATTCTTAACATCTGCTCTCATTTCCGCACGGCGACTGACTCTGCGCACGGCCCAATCGCAACGTAACTCGAATACGGCCGGCAACGACTCGACGAAGGCGCGGAACGCCTCCAGTCGGTTCCAAAACACTGTCCGATCCGATGCGGATATACTGCCGACTAACTTGATGCTGCGGGTGTCGAATAAGATATCTTCCTGTTCGACGTAGGGTTCGATCCCGTTTTCCTCCTGCCATGTATAAGAAGTGTCGCCGCGGCGGGCAGGCATATCCCATGCACCGGATAACGCAAGATTGCTGCCCGGTGCATGGCCCGGTACGAACCCGAAGTCCGACAAGGCCTGACCATTTAGGTAGTACTCACTTGGCATAAACTCCGCCTCCTTTTTTGATACCCTGCAACTCGTCTATCACGGCATCTAACTTCGCCGCGAGCGGGTCGGTATTCTCGGCCGTACGACGGGTATTCTCTTCGATCGCTGCCTGATAACGCAACATCTCCGCTACATCGGAAAAACCATCCTGCAGAGTTTGCAACTGATCTGCTGCTATGCCGCGGATTTCGGCTACCTTATCGTAGGTTACGCGAAACAATCCCTCTAATTTAGTAGCCGTTTCCTCCGTAATTTTCTCGCTGATCTCGCCGCGCAATCCATTGGCTGCAACGGTATCAGGATCGATGCCAGAGAGGTTATACGCCTCTTTTTGTCGTTCTTGTGCCTCTCGGTAAATACTTTCATACTCTTCTTTGAGCGCTTTTCGTTCTGCATCGGACAGAACACCGTCCTCCATCGCGGTGCTGAGGTTTTCGTACCACTTTTTCAGACGACTGTCTAATCCCGTGGCAATTACACGGTTGATTGCTGTCATCATCCGGCTCTGGAAGTTCTCTGCCACATTGTCGAATGTAGCCTCCATATCGTTCAAAAAGTCCAGCAATTCGTCCCGAGCATCGTCGAGCGAAAACCCAGTAAGAGCCTCCGTGGTCGCTTCGCCCAGTTCGTGCATTTTTTCGCTGCATTCGATAAGCGTGTCAAGGTATTTCCGCGTGTCCTCATCAAGTTTTGCCCACACTTCTGGAAGTTCATGTTTGAACCGTTCGATCTCCTCGGACGACAGATCGAAAAGACCTTCCATCCTCCCCGAACCCAAAAGTCGATTCCAATCGAATCCGGCAGCCTGTATTTCATTTTGATAGTCGCGGAGTTTCTGTTCTGCTTTATAACCGTAGCTATGGCTTCTCTTTGCACGGGAGGCAAGATAAGCTTTACCGAGATTTCGGGTTGCTTCTTCCTGTCTTTTGATAGCCTCCACACCGGCATTGGACACCATCAAGGCTTGAATGCCTGTCATGACCTCTAAAAGTTCTTTCTGCTTGTCGATCAGATCGTCCGTGGCGTCCATATAGGCTTCGTAAGATTTGATCGTCTCCTCGGATAGTTCATGATCTTTGGTGAAGAGTTGGGCAATCTTGGTGGCAAGTTGCAATGCGGCACTGATCACTGCCAATATGACGGAGGCACGTTCTACGTTTTGAATAGCCGTGGCAGCTGCGGTTGAGGTACCTTCCATGGCTTGCGATGAACTTGTGGCAATCATTGTGATGCCGTCTACCAGTCGTAAAGCACATGTCGCGATCTCTCCTGCTGCTTTAATCGCTTCTCCCGCCGTTCCACCAATAGCCTCTCCGATCTCGTCGAATTCGTCGCAGACCCCTTTCAATATTTTTTGTAACTCCGTCCATCTTTTGATACTTTTTGAATTAGGAGAATCGACATTGCTGTTCGATCCTTTTCTCCGATTCAACGCAGCAGACGCCGCATTTAGACGGTTCTGCTGTTCGGCGCGTTTCGCTGGATCACCATCTTGACCCAATTTATTCAATTCGTTCTGGGCGGTTTCGATCAAACTAAGAATATCTTCCGTACTCTTATAAATCAATGAATCGACGAATGAGATAAAGGAGTCTCCTGTTATACCCAATCGTTCTTCCAGTTCTTGTAACTCTCCGTCTCGAATGCGTCTTCGCTGCTCGATCTCATCCCCAGCACCGCCTTTCGATTTTGATTTTCTCAATCGGGCAACCTCAGCATCAAACTCCTCCTCGATTCGGTTCCTCTCTTCTAAATAAGCACGGTAACGTTCCACCTCAGCATCGAGTTCTGCTTTTGATTCGGCATTGTCTATCCGAACACTCAGGTCAATATACTGCACTCCGTCAATATTGCCTGAGAGTAAATCATCCAAGGCCTTGTCGCGCATCTCTTGGTAACTCCTTTCGCGAGCCTGTATCTTGCGCTGTTCTTCGGTGAGAAAAACTTCCGATAACTGGCGATATGTTTCTGCCGTTTGTCGGGCATACTCTTGCTCGATTTTTACTCGATCGGCAAGGCGTTTTTGTTCAGCTGCTACAGCCAGTGAATTATAGACTTCGAGTTGACTGTCGGTTGCCCCCTTGTTCTTTGCTGCAACTTGGTCTTTCTCGATCTTTGCCAGCGTCTGCTGATATTCCAAATCCACTTCTGCCAGTCGCTTCGTTCGGCCATCCCGCATTGCTGCAATACGCTGGGCCTGGGCATCGATTTCCGCCTGCGCCATTGTCTGGCCCAATTCCTGCTGTTTCCTGACTGCCTCCGCAGTCTCTTTGACAGAGGTACCAGTATACACTTCCAACTGTTCCTGCAGTGCTTTCAAACGGGCATTTGCCTGGTTGATTTGGGCCTCCGACGCTGTCGATCCGGCATTGCGCAATCTCTGCAGTTCGACTTGCGCCTCCTTTATCTCTTTTCGCAAAGCTGCCACACGGACCGATACCGTTTCTGCCTGCTCAGTCGTATTGCTGCTGGTAGTCGAGGCGGCTTCGGTCGTAAAAACTTCGTCAGCAATTTGCTTTACCCCGGAAAGCTCATCCAAAGCGGACAGATAATCGTCGAAATAGCTTTTATCGGCCAGCAGACCATGATATACTGTACGGAAAGAAAGTCCATAGTCTTCCAAAATCGCTCCTACATCCACACGACGATCGTGTTTCGATTTTGTGGGGTCCGACATGGCTTTGGTTATTTCGGCCATGATGGTATTGACCTGGTCTGGAAATTGTTTCAGGAAATCATCGCTGTACGCTTTGGCTATATTTTCACGCAAACCCTCCAAAGCCTTGCCCATAGCACCAGCCGCACGGGTCGACGCATCTTCGACGAATGCCGCTTTTGCACGAGCCGTAGCACTCTCCATAGCGGCGTTTTTGATAGCTACGTATGCTCTCTCAACGTCATTTAGCTGGCGTACCTCCTCATCGAGACCACTTAAATAGGAACCATAACCGCGGAGTATTGCATCTTTTGCATCGGCATATTCTTGTGTGCCCTCTTTCGCTTTCCTCAATGTGTCGAACAGTTCGTCTATTTTGGCCTTTTCGCGACTCATTTCGGCTTGGTGCTTTGCCAATGCTTCGCTGAGGGTCGATACGCCGGAAGCCGCATCTTCCGTGTCGTCGCCGAACAACGACATAGCTGCGGCTGCGGTGGTGATAACGGTAATGATCGCTCCGATCGGATTGGCAAGAAAAGCTGCTTTTAGAGTATTGAAAGCACGTGCCAGGCGTGTCGTGGCAGCCGTGAAGATGTTTTTCGCCCGTGCAGCTGCCGTATCGGTTGCCGTGGCTACGCGAGTTTGCAAGGTATTGGCTGCAGTAGCTGCCGAAGTGGCTTTCGTGCAAGCGATAGCATACGTTTGTGCGGCCGATTTTTTGGCAATCGCAGCTGTATGCCGTTCTTGTTGTGCTGCAGCCAAGGTCTGCTGTACTGCCTCGATCCGGGCTACATCTCCGGATGCTTTGGCGGCTGCCAATGCGTTTTCTGCATCGATGACCGCCTGTTTGGAGGCTAACGATCGTCTCAATGCAGCCTGATAGGATTGCGAGGCAGCAACTTTCTCTGTAGCCGCTAATTGTGCTGCAGAGCGAGCAGCCTGTACATCTGTAGCAATCTTTTCTCGAACGGCAGCCGCTTGTTCACGTGTCAATTTATTGATTTTTGCAATGCCGAGTGCCCGCAACTGTTCTTTTGTGAGCAATGTGGCTAATTGGCGCGACTCTTCGTCGTATCGTATGTTCTCTATAGCACGTTTTGCAGCCGAAACCAACAACAACTGTGTCCGATAGCTACCATAGGCGACAGTTAGAGTAGTTACAGTGGCAATCAACGTACTGGCCGCACCGCTGTCAAATGCTTTGTTCAACACCTCCGACACGTTACCGACCAATTGCAATGCACCGTCGCCGATCTCGGCAAAAGCTTTCAGCAGATTGTTTTTCAACAGATTGATTTGCCGTTGCGGATCGGCCATTTGTTGATTGAATGCCCGTTCCGTCGCCCCGGCCGAACGAGTCATCTCGTCGAGATGGGCCGCCGCCGATTCGGCGTTGATTCCGGTCAATCCGAGTACGCCGTTCACGGCCTCGATTTCCGGCACGAGCGCTCGCAGCTTTGATTCACTCCCGTCAGCCTTTTGGGCGATCAAGTCCATCGCCTCCTGAAAAGTGCGACCGGCATACGCTCCGTCGCCCAGGACTTTCGACCCGGCGACGATTGCCTGTCGGATACGCGTAACGGCTTGCGCCGTCGGAACTCCCGACTTCGTCAGCGTCGCGATTGCCGCCAGCACTTGCTCCATCTCCACGTCGTAAGCAGCCGCTGTTGGAGTTACCTGGGCAATATACGCAGCCAGTTCGCCGAACGTTGTCTTCCCCAGCCGGACGGTGGTAAACATCCTGTCGGACACTGCTCCAGCCTCTGCCGCATCTTTCTGATAAGCGTTCAGAATGGACGTGATCCCGTCCGCGGCGGTGGCCGTATCCGCTACACCGGCAATGGCGGCTTTGGCTGATTGTTCCAAGATGGTTATTCCATCGGCTCCATCATGTCCGGCACTGATGATTTGATAGAGTGCCGAGGCGGCCTCACTGGCCATAATCGGAACCGTACCGGTCAGGGCCAATATCTTGGCCTTGTAGTCGTCCAGATGCGATTCGATCTCGTCCGACAGCGTAACCACCTCGGTCATCTTGCTGTTGAAATCACGCGCAAAGGTGTACACCTCGCGTCCGGCGGCAGCCAATGCCGTAGCGATTCCTATCTTGCCGACCGTTTTCGTCAGGCGCTGGAAATCGCTGTCGAGTTGCGATACGGCGACCGAAGAGGTGTGTTCGGTGCCGCGGATCGCCGCGTCGATGCGGGCGGATTCGCGGGCGAACTCGTCTGAATTGAGCAAGTAACGTATATCGACTGTTTCGTCTGCCATCTTAGTGATTATAGCGAATTTGCGAGGGCTCGCAGATCGTCGTCCGTAGCCTCTTCCGGTTGTTCGTCTCGCCGGTTGGATAGGTACTGAGGTGCATCGGCGAGCATCATTCGGATATTGATCCAAGCTACCTTATGCAGGATGTAGTGATAGCTCCAGCCGGTTTTTTCAGCAAGCATCGCGAGGATGCCCCACGGGCTATGCAGGCCGGTTATTCGTCCTGCGTACTCGCCGTGGTCGTCGGGCTCAGATTGTCGGCCTTTAGCATCAATCTGATAGTACTGATAAAATCCGCTGTCCCGGATGTCAGTGTGAACACCACCCACGCCTCTGCGAATTGTGTCGGCGTCAAAATTCGTCCCATCCACCACGCATATAACCGAATCGGTATCCAACGGGGTGCAGCGACAACGGCAAGCACACGCAATGCAGAGGCACCATGTTGCCGGACAATCCGAAAAGCACCTTCTTGGGTCAGTCCCTCCAAGTCTGCCGGGTTGAGTCCCATGGAGACGATTATGCGGCTAACACGTATCAAATCGGCAAAAACCGGTTGACGCAATACTATATCCCATGTGCGGATGCCGAAAATGCTTAAAATAAAGGGTGCGCGTACCCTCCGCACGCGCACCCCTCGTTCCAATAACGCATCGGCGGCCCGCAGCTTCGTCTGCTGCTCATTCATCGCCTATTCTCCGTTAATTGGTTTTTGCTGCCGCAACGCGTACCGATTTCGTACTCAACGACGATGCGGAGGCGGATGCAGTGTCTGTTACAGTCATTTTTTTCATTCCCGCTACTTTCGGCGTCAGCACTGTGAGAGTATGTTCCAGCAACCCGTATCCGTCTTTCTTGATCGCCCAGTTGATGCGCGTAGACATTTTGGCCCGGCCGATCTGTACGGTGAGACCCGATTTCGTCGTGAAACGTACTGCTACCTCTTTCGACGTGAAGCTGTCCGGAGCAGCCCATTCGCTTCCGTCTTCCGACAACGTCCCTCCGAACACTTTATGACAAGTGGCCGGATCAAGGTCCGAAGTCGAATATTTGAGAGTTGTTTTACCGGGAATTTGAATTTCGTCTTCCGGGTCGTCGAGTTCTTCGCAATCGCAAGATACTGTTTCGCCCTCCGCCGTCTCTAATGTGGCGGTATCTTTGTACGTTTTACCGAGTGCCGTGTAGGCCTCCGATTCCGGTGCAGTTCCGTCTGCCGGCAGTAGGGCGATTTGAATACCCTCTTCGGTGAGACCGATCGCTTTCTTTTTCATAATTAAAGCTGTGTTAAAAGTTTTCCAATAGTCAATCCTCGTCCTCCGAGGGCGATCTTGAGGAGCGTCCGAAGCAAGTAAAACACCCCGATCCAGCAGAGCCAGCGTTGCCAACTCCGCAGGCGATATTCCGTTCGTTCTACCGGATAAGGAACCGGCACCGTTTCGTGTACGATCACGGTGTCCGACCGGATAACTTCGCGCCCACGCTCCGTAATATCGACACGGGCACGAACTTGGAGCAGATTGTCGGCCAGTTCCAATGCCTGAGTCATCAAACGACCGTTTTCGGCCTCCAAACATGCAATGCGTATCCGGCCGAGGCTGTCGCATTCGAGCAGTGCAGCTAACAATGCACTGTCGGAACTTATTTTCACCGTATCGATGATCCGTTCCATACGGATGCTCATATTGTCGTGCGAAGCGGTAACGATACGGGCCAAGCGTGGTGAACAGGCGGTTTGTGCCACCATGCAAAGACACAGAAGAACGATTCGATTCATTATCGACGATATTTGACAAAGAGTTCCCATCCCGTTTTTACATCGGCTGCCACGGCCGGAACCCCGTTCTCAACATAAGACATTGCCGAGACGATCGGCACCATAACCTCTTTGTTATCCGTGGAGATCGGGCTGTCCGGGGCCACCAGCGAACGTGTCGCGACAGTGTTTATATAAGCCGCGGTGTTGTTCTCCACAGGCGGCGCATAACGGCCGATCATTTTTCGTAGTGTATCGCACCCGTGGCGGCGTTTGTAGGTATCGAGCAAGACGAACATAGCACGGTAGCCCCATGCCATATTTTCGAATGCCTTAAATTCTTTATCGCTGCTCGTCGTTTCCCCCTTGTAGATCGTCGTACTCCGGCGAATATTCCCCGGATTCTTGTTTCGCAATCCTCTGCTCATCGTTGTACTTTTGCTTGTTGAAAAGATTTTGTTTAATGAGCACCGGACACTTATAAGAGGGTGTCCGGCACTCGAAAGCAGCTTGGATGATCGTGCTTTTGCGGTCGAGTGCATCGTCTTTCGCTTCTAACTTCGCTTCGAGTCGTTCGACTTTTCGATCCAGCCGTCGGAGTTCCTCCTGTTGCATATTTACCAATTTGGAAGTCTCGTCAATCCGGCGGCCGTTCTTGCCGAGTATCCAGCTGACCAGCGCGACGGCAATCGGCGCAATGACGTAAATTATCCAAGTCTCCATAGTGCTATTCGACTACTTCCCAGTTTGCGGCATCGGTTTCGAATGTGTCCGAGGCGGTGTGGTCTCTGATACAGATGTAAAGCAGTTCGCCGGAAGTTGCGAAGTCCCCCTCTTTGTATGACTTTCCGGTTGCCCAGGCCTCGGACGGCACACCCTGCACGATGGCCAACACGCCTTTGTTGTCAGCACGACGGATGCGGCCGCCCATACGGAGCAGGAATGAATAGATGTCGCCGAAATAGAGCGGATTGCCTTCGTCGTCGAACAGTTTGACCTCTCCTTTTGCCCCCTCGACGCTGTCCTTGTGCCAGCAAAGCGCAGCGGCACAGGTGGCGGCGGCGAACTCTTCGGCTTTTTCAACGACTCCCATACCGAGGTACGACAATACGTAGGCACGGGACAGGAAGGTAAAGCCGTACAGCTTCCCGATCACGCCGTTCTTCTCGTCGTATGCCCGGGAGAAGTCTCGAGCCTGGTTCTCGGTCAGACTGTCGGTGAACTGGTCTTCCATGTCGGCATCGAGCATGATGTAGCGATCGGCCGTCGGAACACCGTCTCTGTTGAACTGTTTCTGCGCCCGTTTCAGGTCCTTGGTCGTGAACTTCAGCCGCGAACCGATCCCCATGTGTGCCGGTACGGCTTCGCCGCTGGTACGGATGATGCGCGAGGCGGGTGGTGCCCAGTTGAGCAGCATCAGGTCGCCGGCCAGCTCGTTGAGGGCATTCTGCGTTTCGGTCAGCACCGAGGCGCGTTTTTCGTACGAGAGTTCGCACTGATCGGCATCCGGGATATGGACCGGATCGGTGGTGATCTCGTCCAGCGTGTAAGTAATGTCGGTGTCCTTGCGTCGCACCACTTTGGCCGGGAGATCGGTCCGGTTTTTCACCGCTTTCGGCGCGGCACCGGCCTGCGGAATGTGAACCACTTTCCCTTTCAGGACGTAATGGTCGGCATTCACGCATTTATCCATGTGCGGATTAGCAGCAAAGATGCCCCCGACCAGGTGATCCTGCCAGATTTCTACTTGTAATTCAGCCATAATTCGTTGGTTGTTTTTCGGTTAGTCTTCGTTCGGGTGGAATCGTGCGTCGAACTTGGCCTTGTACTCGTCCGGATACTTGGTCTTCAACTCTCCCAGTCGTCCGGCTTTGTCGAGTTCGTCCCACGAGGCATCCAGAAGGGCTTTGTCCTGTTCTTTCTTCGACAACCGATTGTGTACCTGTTCACGTTCGGGGATAGCCTCGAATGCTTTGAGTGCGTTTTCCGGGTCTGTGTCGTACATGGCCGAGAATGTGGCGACTCCGCTTGCGTCGATCTTTCCGGACTTGGCACCCGCCTCGAGCTGGGCCACGAATGCGGCTTTCTTCTCCGCCCGGATGCTGGCTTTGTAATCGTTCAGCTCTTTTTCTGCCTTCGTCCGTGCCTCTTCGGCTTCGGCCTTGGCTTTTTCTGCGGCGACTTTCGACGCATGCAGTGTCTCGATAGCCGCAGATATTTCAGCTTCCGGAGCTTCGGTCTTGATGCCAAGCATCCCCGCGGCTTTTTCTGTGATTTTTCCCATTTCAGTATCAGTTTTTGATTGGTTGCGTTCATCAATGCGGGCGCGGAGTTCATCCGGCGCGAGAGCCATTAGAGCCTTTTGTCGCGAGGTGACGACGACGTCGCATAGCCCCGCCGCTTTGGCCTCTTTGGCAGAAAACCAAGTCTCTTCGCTCATTAATCGATCCACTTCGGCTTCATCCTTACCCCGTCGGCTCAAAATGCGAATCAGGGATTCACGCGTCCGGGTCAGTTGTTTCTCTTGTTTGGGGGTCAGTTCGTCCGCCCCGGCGAAATAAGGATCATGGATCATCAACCGGGCGAAGTCATACATATAGAGCCGGTCTCCGCAAACCGCGATCACGGCTGCCATGCTGGCCGCAACGCCGTCCACGTGTACATGAATCGGAGTGGTCATCTCCAGCATCGCTCCCACGATGCTGAGCCCTTGCATTACCTCTCCGCCCGGGCTGTTGATTCGCAGGTGAATCAGCTCACACTGATGGTCGAGCGAGGCCAGTTCCTGAGCGAAGAGGTCGCCGTCGATCTTCTCGCCGATGGTTCCATACAGACGGATCGTCGCTTCTTGTTTCTCGCGGTCGATGATGTCGATGTAGCTTCGTGGCATTCGGTTCTTTTTTCGGCAAAAATCGACGGTAAAAACTCTCGTGACAAAAAGAACAAAAACGCTTTATATGATTTTTTCAGATTGACGGCGGCCAACCCATTTTTGCAGAAAAACAGAGGGCATGGAAAATCAAACGAGACAGCAGCGAAAGGATTTTGCCAAAACGCTGTACCTGTCCGAAAAAGGGATTACACAGAAAGAGATCGCTGCGCGAGTCGGTGTTACGGAGGCGACCGTGAGCAAATGGGTGCGGGAGGAACAGTGGGACCGGTTGAAGACATCGGTTGTCGGAGGGCGCGAGGAGTTGCTGAGTTGGTTGCACACACAACTCAACGCGATCCGTGAGGCGGTCTCTTCGCGCCAGGAAAACAATTACGTATCAAGCAAAGAAGCCGATACAATTACAAAACTGACGAATGCCATTAAAAAGTTAGAAACGGAAACGAATATCACCCATAAAGTGGAGGTCGGTCGCCAATTCCTTACATGGCTGCGCGAGACCGACCCGGATCGGGCCGTGGAGTTTCTGCCGCTCTATGACGCATTTATCAAGGAGGCGTTGCGATGACTGCTGACGAAAAGAGAGCATACGAAGCGTGGTACGCCTTTCAGCGATCGTTCAACTGCGGCCTCGAGATTGATCCCAACGAAACCCGATCGGACCGTCGCCGCCGGATCAAAACCTTAGAACGGGAGCCGGAAGTGTGGTTCAGCTACTATTTCCCGCGATTCTACACGGCCGCACCGGCTCCGTTCCACACGGCCGCTACATGTCGGGTGCTGGCAAATCCGGAGTGGTATGAAGTGCGCGCTTGGTCTCGCGAGTTAGCCAAGTCGGCTCGTACGATGATGGAGGTATGTTATCTGGTGTTGACAGGATTGAAACGAACGGTCATTCTGACATCCAATACGCAGAACAACGCCGAACGTCTATTGGCTCCCTATCGAGCTTTTTTCGAGAGCAACGAACGCGTTATTCATGACTACGGAGTGCAGCGGAATCTCGGTCTGTGGACCTCCGAAGAGTTCACCCTCCGCAACGGGGCTGCTTTTCGGGCAGTCGGTGCCGGGCAAAGTCCCCGTGGTTCGCGCAATAACGAATGCCGTCCGGACGTGCTGCTGGTCGATGATTTCGACACGGACGAAGAGTGCCGGAATCCGGAAGTCTTGAAAAAGAAGTGGGAGTGGTTCGAGCAGGCACTCTATCCGACGCGGTCGATCTCCACGTCATTATTGGTGATCTTTTGCGGCAACGTCATTGCCGAGGATTGCTGTATCAAGCGGGCGATGGAAAAAGCCGATCACACAGACATCGTCAACATCCGCGACAAGCACGGTCATTCGACATGGCCGAGCAAAAACACCGAGGAGATGATCGACCGGGTGCTGTCAAAAATCTCGTACAAAGCTCAGCAAGGCGAATACTATAATAATCCGGTCGCGGAGGGGAATACGTTCGGCGAATTGACATGGGGAAAAGTTCCACCCATGGATCGATTCCAGTTTTTGATCGCCTATGCCGATCCGTCCCCGTCGAACAATGCCCGGCAGCGGAGCTCATCGACCAAAGCGCTCGTCCTGTTGGGCTTCTGTCGAGGGAGGTACTACATAATCAAATGTTTCGTAGACAATGCCAGCACGGATACGTTCGTCCAGTGGTTTTTCGACCTGCGGGACTGGATCGGTGATCGTTGTCCGCCGGTCTACTGGTACATCGAGAACAACACCCTGCAAGACCCGTTTTACACTCAAGTCTATGTCCCGGTCTTTGCCGCAAAAGGCCGTCGGTCGGGTACCTATATAGGCATTACGCCGGATACCCGGCGAAAGGGCGAAAAATTCGCCCGCATCGAATCAGGACTGGAGCCGCTCGTACGGCTCGGACAACTGGTCTTCAACATCGACGAACAAGGTAATCCGCACATGCAGCGACTCAAAGAGCAGTTCCGGCTCTTCGGTCCCAAGCTGTCAGCTCCGGCCGACGGTGTGGATGCCGTCGAGGGCGGTATCTACATCGTCAGAGAGAAGCAGGTTACCCTCGAACAACCGATCATTTCCATACCGAGAACCCGAAATACCAAACGATACTGATTATGTTTCTAATGCCAGACGACTTGCGGACACACCTGCGGGAAGAGCATGCCGAACTGATCTCCCGCGCCGACGAGACGATCATCACCGCAGCCCTGTCGGGTGCGATAGCGGAGGCGCGAGGCTATCTGACCGCTTACGACACTGAGACCATCTTTGCCGCTTCGGGCGAGGACCGAGACCCGCTGCTACTGATATTCTGCAAAGACATAGCCGTTTATCACCTTATCAATCTGTGCGCAGCCGGTAACTATTACGATCGTCGCCAGGCGCGCTACGAGCGGGCGGTAGCGTGGCTCAAGGGAGTGCAAAAAGGGGAAATCGTCCCCGATCTGCCGAAAAAGAATATAGAAGAGGGTATCTCTCCAGGGCCGTTCTATTTCAGCAGCAACCCGAAACGGACGACACACTTTTAACGCTTTTCAAATACCGATAAATGGAGAATAAACAAGAGCAGGAACTGGTGATTAATCAGATCACCATCAAGGCTCCGAACCGCACAAACCTCGACATCGATAATGTTCAGCGTGCCTTGCGCGCGGCCGACCAGGGCAAACGTCTGCAGCTGTACGGCCTGTACGCCGAACTGATGCGTGACAATGTTCTGAAAGACGCCGTACGTAAACGCATTTCGGCCATCACGAACGCAGAACTCACCTTCACGCGCGACAACAAACCGGAGGAGACGATCGATCGCTTGATGGATACTTCCGGATTCGAGTCGGTTCTGGAGGAGATTATGCAGGCCCGCTTTTGGGGGATCACGGTTACGGAGATGGAATTTATCGAAGACCGAATCGTTCCGCACCCGATCCCACCGAAACACATCCGTCCGCAGTTTGGTGAGATCGCTTTGGAAGAGAACGACGAACGGGGAGTTCCGTATCGCGACGATCCGTTTTTCCTCTCGGTCGGGGCGCCAGATGATCTCGGTCTGTTGCTCAACGTGGCTCCGTTCGTACTATACAAACGGAATAATTTCGGCGATTGGGCGCAATATGCTGAAATTTTCGGTATGCCGATGCGTACGGCTTACTACGAGACCTACGACGAAGGGGCAAGGATCGAATTACAAAAAGCGATGGAAAAGGCCGGCGGTGCTTTGGTCAACATTCTGCCGAAAGGTTCGGATTTTAAAGTCGAACCCGGAGCGGCCGGCGGCGACGGTAGTGTGTACGACATGTTGCGGAAAGCCTGCAACGAAGAGATTCTGATCGGCATCCTCGGCCAGACACTGACAACGATCCAGGGCGACAAAGGGGCTCGTTCGCTTGGTGAGGTACATATGCAAGTACAGGAAGACCTGCATAATGCTGACCGTCGGTTCGTACAACGGGTTCTCAATACGCAATTTTTACCGATGCTCGAACGGCGCGGATTTCCGGTCTCCGGCGGACGCTTCGCTTTCGTCGAGCAGGGCGAAAACTTAGGAGCCGCCGATCGGCTAAGTCTTGCCGAACGCGCGGCGAACCTGTCAGTACCTGTACCGATCAACCATATCTACCGGATTACCGGTATTCCGCAACCCGAAGCCGACGAAGAGGTAGTGGAACCGGTCGGAGCGAGCTTGTCCGAACTGCCGGATGCGGATGATCTAACCCGATCGAACAGTGCACGGAATTTCATGGAAAGGGTCTTCGGTTTTTTCGCCGAAGCCCCCGATACGGGGGCGATCACTGGCGAGCGTAACGCTCTCGAAGATATGGAAAGTGACGGGTTCGACCTCCGACTCGCCAAACGCGTAGCCCGCGGAGAGGCTCGGTATTTCGACAGGGAGCTGTTCAGTCAAACAGCCGAACAGCTTCTGCACGCTTTTCATGCCGGATGGAAAAAAGGAGGTGGTAGGCTGTGGAATAGTATAGAATACGGTGTGCCGGACAATGTAGTGCTGACAGCCATGGAGACAAACCTCTATCACTTCTCGGCAGCCAAAACGCTGACTGAGATTCAGCAGCTTAACCAAGCCTACCGGGCAAGTCGCAGTTTCGAGGATTACATGGAACGGGCAGCGAAAATCACGGATATATTCAACCGCCGCTGGGCGCAGACAGAATACGATACAGCCGGACAAGTCGCCGAAAGCACCTCGACCTATTACCGTCTGTTGGGACAGAACCGGCTTTTCCCTTATTGGGAATATCGAACAGTTGGAGACGATAAGGTTCGGCCTGAGCATGCAGCTTTGAACGGACTCATTTTACCTGTAAACGATCCTCGGTGGCACAAGATTTATCCGCCAAACGGTTGGGGATGTCGTTGTTATGTGGTTCCTCGAATGCGTCAGGAAACGGAGGGCATCGATCTGTCCGGCATGCAGCAACGGGCAGATGCCTATTTCGAAACCGAAGAGTTCCGATCGGCAGCAGCACAAGGTTTCGGTGTGAACCGTTCCGAACTGCGCGAAGTTTTCACGACGAACCAGCAATACATCCGAAAATTTCCGAATCGGGCGGCCAAATATCTGAATCGCCTTGGCGCCACGGATTACGATCTGCCGACAGTAGTGAAACGGCAAATGGAAGCTGCAGGCGACATGCCGCGCTTCACCGGTTTGGCGACGGATTGGTTTTCCGAACGTCAGCGGGACGGTATCGTCATGCTGACCGATCGATCCGGACGAAAGGTAGTGTTATCCGAAAAGACTTTCCAGACGCACACGACAGGGAGTCATGCCCTACGGGTAGGATACCTGCAAGCCTTGCCGGAGACTCTGATCGATCCGGACGAGGTGTGGATCAATACGGAAAAAGGGAAAAGCGCCTATGACAACTATACGCTGATCCGATACTATCGGGATGAGGTGGTTGTGGTATGTTGCCGGATTATCGGCGGAACTGTTAATGAAATTCGCAGCTGGTTTCCGTTGGAGCGAAAAAGATGGATACAGAACAGTTATCGACGAGGCCTATTGGTGTATAACAAAAAAGCCCCGGAATGATCCGGGACTTTTGTAGGTTCGGGGCTTTTCACGCTGTTATCGTGTCAGACTTTCGCCGGTCGTCCTACCTACGAGGAACGGCGGGTTCAATTAACCGTGAGTACCACTTGTTGCAAAGATATAAAAGAATGGGAGATTTCGAGACCTTACGCAAAAAAATAGCAGCTTCATCGGAACGTTTCCGGCAGAATGGTACACGAGTAATTGCCGAGACGGCCACAGAATTTTATAAACAGCGTTTCACAACAAAAGAGTGGGAGAGCATGTCGTGGAAAGCAGCGAAGAATCCACCGCAACGTGGGTCGTTGATGGTGCGCTCCGGAGCATTGGTCTCCACGATCCGTCCGGCACGGATAACGCCTTCCGAAGCGACGATCCGGGCCGGTAGTCCGCGCGTTCCCTATGCACGCATCCATAACGAAGGGGGAACGATCGAGCAGAAACCGACACCGAAACAGCGACGGTTCTTTTGGGCGAAAGTCCACGCAGAGGGCGAAACGGCTGACGGGAACGGCCTCGGTCGTTGGGGACGTACGGCAGTCGCCAAGCAGCTGCATATAACGATTCCTCAACGAAAATTCATTGGCAAATCCATTGCCTTGAACCGTCGAATCGTCGAACGGCTCCGGGCTTTGATTTCGCTTTAACCTAAATCAAATAATGAAAGAGTTCTATTTGAGAATCGCCGACCGATTGGCGAAAGCAGTACCGGGACTCCGGCTGATCGATCTCGACAAAGGACAAACCGACAATCCGGAAACCCGGCAAGGGGTGGATTATCCGGCGGCCCTGATCGACATCGAATTTCCGAATTGCGAAGACACAGGGGGCCGGAATCAGCAATGTCGAGCGACCATTACTATACGTGTTGCCGAACTGGCGATCACGGGTGAAACGAGCTACTCTACACCGCACATGTGGCGCGAACGATCGTTAGCGATATTGGACACCGTGCAAGCCGTTGTCCAGGCGTTGCAGGGATTCGACTGCGGATTTTCAAGCAGTCTGTCCCGAACAACGCAACAAGCCGAAAAACGCGACGATGCGTTAAAGGTCTATCGGATCACATTCACCGCGACATTCGACGAGGAGTTCGACGAGTAATTTATATTTCCTCCCCGTTTTTCCGATCCAGCGCAGCAATCAATTTCCGTACAGTCTCCTCTTGCTCGGCATAATAGGCATGGCATTGCGCACGAATCAGATACTCGCGTTCCTTTTCGATATTTCCCAGAGCATGTTCCTCTTTGGCGAGATTCGCGTATCGGAAATATTCGCTATCTTTATTCGCTAACCGTATCTTTATTTTTCGAACATCGCCGACCAATTGAAAAAATGCGACCAGCAGGACGACCCAAAGAACCAAACTGCCGATTGCTACGATTGCCATAAACAACTCGCTCATCATAATTGTTTTTCGCAAATATAAGAAAAGCCCGCACTACTTCGGCGGGCTTTTCTCTGTTTGTGTTTGTTCGGTCTCCAATATCCGAAGGGCCTGTAAACTGTTAATATAGGTTTGATAACATACACCGTAAATCGGCCTTATGTGCGTGCGCCAGATCGCCTTTTTGCACTTGCGATGATTCTCCGATTCGTAGTATTGTTCCGTAATCTCTCGCATCCGTCGTGCTCGATCGAAATACCCTTTTTTGTTGTATGCCATGTCTCCCGATTTGATTATCTTTGCATCGAGCAGCCAAACTCGAAGCCTCGGACAATCTCCGGGGCTTTTTTTAGTTCGGCAAACTGCCTCCAGGGGATGCAACAAGTACAACGGCCGGTTCCTGTTTTCGGCACGGTTCCTCCGGGCTCCGATAACGCCAGCCGCTGTCGCGTATCTTTCGCAGCTTTCTGACGAAGTCGATCAAACTGCCGTCCGAGAGCTGGTTCAGTAGCGCTCCGGCATGGTGTTGAACGAACGGATTGATTACCGTCCAGTCGTTCGGCAGTCCGAGACCGCGCATCCTCAGAACAGCGGCATCCGGGCTGCCGGTGATCAGTTTCAGGCACTGCGACCGCAGCCGGCGAGTCTCCGGGCCGACCTCCCGGCGGAACGGGATAACGAACCCGGAGCCGACCTCCCGACCCTCCAACCGGGCGATCAGGTGCGAGAGTTGGTAATCGGTCATATCGGCGGCGGTCTCGACGCCATACCCGGCGTACATGGTTCGTTTGGTCTCGTCGTCGATCCCTTGCTCTTTGATCAAAATGTGCAGCTTGGCCAGCAAGCTATCGCGGTAGGTCTTCACTGTTAATATCGAAATGGTGTAAAATGAATGATTGCCAAGTTAACCGGACGTTTATACGACTTAAACCACTCTTTCCAGTCCTCGAATGAAAGACCATCGTTTCGGGCAATTAATCTTGTTCTAATGGCCTTGTGATCAACTAAGCAGAAATCTCGGCAAGAGCAGTCGAGAAACAAGAGCTGCCCCCCGATCCCATCGGCAGCAGTCAATCTTGCCAATTCGATCTGGCGACTTCTATACGGCTGTCCTGTCCACTGCCTAACGGAGAGACATGCGGAACCGGCTTTGATTTCTTTGATGCGCTCGGCCCAAAGCGGGGCATTTGCCCGAATCGTATGTAGCTTTTGTTCCAAAAAATTTCCATGTAACGCGTTCATGAACTTCCGTCGGAAATCGGTCTGTTCGCCCCGGCGGGTATGATTGACAGGGAATCGTTCAGATAGTGTGATTACATAAGTTTTCATGACTTAAAATTTCATCCGTTATTTTTGGAGGCAACGCACCTGAAGGCCGTTCGCACGGTTGCTGATGTACTGCGGGTGGAGCACAGTGTAGTAGAAGCGCAAGTAGTAGGCACGGTAGCTCAGCTCCCAGGCCGGAGGAACCGACGAGGACCAGCTGTACCCGCGCTGGCCGACGCTGTACAACGTATCATCATCGCAGTGGCGGTAGCCCGCGGCGGGGATAAACAGCCTGCTGTCAAACAGTCGGCCGAACTGCCCCTGATACAGTGCCCATACGCTTGGAAGCGCA
>JAFLSI010000150.1 GCA_022511025.1 Rikenella sp.
TGTTCACAAAGAGAACAGTTCTCTCCCGTCGCCAAAGAACGGGCATGCAAAAAAATAGTACATAACCCATCACACTATGAAACAGCTGTTCGTTCTGTTGAGCATTTCGATTCTGTTCGGTTCCTGCTGGCAAGAGTTGCGGTTGGCCGACTGCGGAAAGAGCGACTACCGCATTGTCGTAGCCGCCGACGCCGACAGCCTGACCCGATTGGCCGCCGGTCGGTTTCAGGACTATTTCCGTCAGATTGCCGATGTCGAGTTGCCCATCGTCGCTGCCGACAGCCTCTTTTCTATTGACAGCCGGGCGATCGTATTCCGTACCGACACCTCGGCAGTTGCCGATTTGGGCGAGGAGGGGTTCTTCCTCTTCACGGAGGGCGACCGGCTGTACATTCAGGGAGGCACCTCGCGCGGCACGCTGAACGGCATGTACACCCTGCTCGAAGAGTACCTCGGCTGTCGCAAGTACGCTGCCGATGCCGAAATCATCCCCCGGCGGGAGCGCGTAACCCTGCCCCGCCGGATCGCCGACCGGCAGGTACCGGTCATCTCCTTTCGCGACGTCTACTACCGCGGCACCAACGACCCGGAGTACATCGACTGGCACAAACTGAGCCACGACTCGACCGGCGGAAAACCCGACTGGGGACTCTGGTGCCACAGTTTCGGCCAGCTGCTGCCCGCCGACCGCTATTTTCAGAGCCACCCGGAATATTTCGCCCTCGTCAACGGCCGCCGGGCCTCGACCCAGCCTTGTCTGTCCCATCCGGAGGTTTTGGAGATCGTGTGCGACAACCTCGCCCGAAAGATAGCCGCCAAACCGGAGGCCCGCTACTGGTCGGTCAGTCCGAACGACAACTTCGGCTACTGCCGGTGTCCGCTCTGCGCCGAGACCGACTCCGTCGAAGGGAGTCCGACCGGTTCGGTGATCCGCTTCGTCAACCGGGTGGCCGAGCGGTTTCCCGACAAAGTGATCTCGACCCTCGCCTACCAGTACTCCCGCGCAGCGCCGAAAAAGACCCGACCGCACCGGAATGTCAACATCATGTTCTGCAACATCGAATGCAACCGCAGCGAACCGATCGCCACAGACTCCACCAGCGCCTCGTTCCGCCGCGACATGGAGCAGTGGGTCGCACTGACCGACAACATGTTGGTGTGGGACTACGTGATCCAGTTCAAACATTTGGTCAGTCCCTTTCCGAACTTCCATACGCTGCAGGCCAACATCCGGTACTTTGCGGAAAACCACGTAACAGCGATTTTCGAGCAGGGAAACCGCGAAACGGGAGGCGAGTTCGCCGAACTGCGGGCCTACCTGCTCGCCAAGCTGCTGTGGAATCCGGAGGCCGATGTCGATGCCTTGATGAACGATTTTTTGGCCGGTTATTACGGACCTGAAGCGGGACCGCATATCCGGACTTATATCGACCGGCTGACCGAAAATTTGGTCCGGAGCGGCAAGCCGTTGAGCATTTTCGGCTCGCCGACCGATGGGGCGGACAGCTACCTGTCGCCGGAAAACTTGGCCCTCTATGAGGCCTGTTTCGACCGGGCGGAGGCGGCAGCTGCCGGGGATTCGGTTCGGCTGAAACGGGTGCGGATCGCCCGGCAGCCGCTCCGGTACGCCGAGTTGGAGCAGACGAAGCTCGATCCCTACGGACCGCAGGGCATCTACATGAAAACAGCGGAGGGTACTTGGACGACGCGGCCGGAGTACACGAAGAAGTTGCAGGATTTCATCGCGCTGTGCCGGGAAGAGGGGGTAACGCGCCTGTCGGAATGGCACACCACGCCGGATGAATACGAGGCCTTGATGGAGCGCATTTCGGTGGTTCGGCAGGAGGGGAGTCTGAGTTTCGGGCGGCCGGCGGTACTTGCACCGGCGCCGCATCCGCGTTACGCCCGCGATGCGGACCGGGTGCTGACGAACGGTATCCGGGGCAGCCACGATTACCGGCTTCAGTGGTTGGGCTGGGACACGCCGCACTTCGAGGCGGTGGTGGACTTGGGGAGCGAACAGCGGATCGAGCGGATCTCGGCGGGCTACCTGCAGACGCTGACCGACTGGATCTTCTTTCCGAAACGGGTAACTTTCCACCTCTCGCCGGACGGACGACACTATACCTGTGTGGGAGCGGCGGAGCAACCGGAGGTGGACCGGACGGTTCAGGTAGGGGTGCGCGACTTTTCGACGGCAGCCGGCAGGCGGTGGGGGAGGTATGTCAAGGTGAAAACGGAGGGGATCGGCCGGTGTCCGGCATGGCATCTGGGGGCGGGAGGCAAGGCCTTCGTTTTCATGGACGAAATCACGGTCGAATAAGGCAACCGGACCGGCAGAAAAGCGTTGTTGACAACCTGTCGATATTTCGATTTGTCCGTTTCCAACCCGCTGACTGCGAGCGGCCGGCCGAAAAGCCATTTTTGTGGAGAAACTGTCGGTATCTTTTCAAAGAAGAGGGGTCCGACCGCTTGCAACTCCGGAAAGAAAAAATATATGGAGATTTTTCGGTCGTTTGCAACAAAAAGTTTTCCTTTTTCATGCACAGCGTCGACCGGCCGAAACAGGCGACTTATAGACAAAACCGGACCGGATCGACCCGGTTGACAACTTTTGTGAACAACTGTCGATCTTTTCTTTCAAACCGCTTATCCTTCGATCTTTCGGATCGAAAAAACTGTTGACAAAAGGTTGACCGAATCGAAACAACTTGCTGTGCAACCCCGATCGGATATTTTTATCCACGCTGTCCACAGCTTTATTTATTCTTATTTTTATACATAAAATATTCATCTTTATTTCTATAAAATCATTCGGTGTGTCGGGAAAATGGTTACCTTTGCCCTCCAAGCCCTCGTCTGAGGGGAAATGGAAAGGAGGCTGGAACCGACCGAGAACGATACGACAGTTTAACAGCGATTCACACACACAGGGCGATCCGGAAACAACGTTTTCCGGAGAAAGTTCTCTGATTCCGGCTCTCCGGCCGGGAGGGGGCCGGCCCGAAAAACCTCTTTTTCTTATTTCTAACGACCAAAAAACAGTTTGTCATGATTATCATGCCGATCAAAGAGGGCGAAAACATCGAACGCGCTCTGAAAAAGTTCAAACGCAAATACGAAAAAACGGGAGTCATCAAGGAGTTGCGCGCCCGCCAGTATTTCACCAAACCGTCGGTGAAAAACCGGGTGCAGCGACTCAAGGCGATCTACGTCCAGGGATTGCAGCGGGAAGAAGAGTAATTTGTTTTTTGATGTCGGGCGGGTACTGTTCTCTTTGTGAACAAAGAGAACCAGAAAAACTTTAGGCGAT
>JAFLSI010000151.1 GCA_022511025.1 Rikenella sp.
GTCGCAAGCTGCGTTTGGGGTAAAGGCTGCCAATAAAACACCCAACGGGTGCGGCCTGAATCGGGGTAGAGACTGCCAGCAAGATACCCAACGGATTTGGGTCAGCCGCCCGGCAGGGAAATGCGAGCTCCGACGAGTGTCGCACCGGCAAGCCCCGCGGAGGTCGCAAGAAACAGGGCGAGGCCGAATGAAAGAGACCCCGATAAAATAAAAAGCCTTACCTTTATCCCCATGAAC
Organism: Rikenella sp.; assembly: GCA_022511025.1. Classification (GTDB taxonomy): domain Bacteria; phylum Bacteroidota; class Bacteroidia; order Bacteroidales; family Rikenellaceae; genus Rikenella. The sequence goes on from JAFLSI010000151.1 coordinate 238, forward strand.
ACCTATTTCCGCATTCTCCGGTTCGGGCGGCCCTACGGCCGGTATGCCGGGCCGTATTTCATCTGCATACTGCTGCACACCCTCTTCAATACCTTGATGTTCGCGATGCTGATCCCCATCATCCAGATCATGTTCGACGCCGACTCGATGATGGAAACCGTTACGGCACCGCCGGACTTCCAGCTCACCGCCCGGTATTTCAAAGAGCTGCTCAACTACGGCTTGTACCGCGTTACCGGCGCCGGGTACGACACCAAAGACATTTTGATCGCACTGGCCGTGCTGACCGTCGTCATCGTGCTGCTCAGCAACGCCTTCCGGTACCTCGCCCAGCGGATTCTGGAAAACCTCCGGATTCACACCCTGCAACAGATTCGGGACACCCTCTTCAGCCGGGTCGTACAATTGCAGGTCGGATACTTCAGCAACGAACGCAAAGGGGATATTATCTCGAAAATTACGGCCGACGTGCAAGTCGTGCAGTTCTGCATCACCAGCACTTTTCAGATTTTCTTCAAGGAGCCCTTTCTGTTGATCGGCTATTTCTGGCTGTTGATCTCGATTTCATTCCAGCTGACTTTGTTCACGATCGCCGTGCTGCCGGTGATCGCCCTCGTGATCGGTTACATCGTCAAGAAGCTGCGGCGGTCGGCCACCGAAGGGCAGGAGGCATTCGGCGAGATGGTCGGCCTGCTCGACGAATCCCTCGGAGCGATCAAGACCGTCAAAGGATACAACGCGACGGATTATATCGACCGGAAATTTCGCGGACTCGATGGCCGGTATTCCGACATCATGCGCTATATCGCCCGCCGTCAGCAGCTCGCCTCGCCGATGAGCGAGTTTTTGGGCGTGGCCTCCCTCTCCTTTATTTTGGTTTACGGCGGAAACATGATTATGGACGGGACATTGGCCGCCGCCGCCTTCATTACCTATCTCGGCGCTTTTTCGCAGGTAACCCGTCCGGCACGGGCGATCGCCGACGCATTCGGGAACATCAATCAAGGGATTGCCGCCGGCGAGCGGATTTTGGGGATGATGGACACCGAGCCGACCGTTACCGACCGGCCTGAGGCCAAGACCTTGGAGACATTCCGGGAAGGGATCGAGTTCTGCGGCGTATCGTTCGCATACGCCGACCGGCCCGTGTTGGAGGAGATCACCTTCTCGATACCGAAAGGGCAGACCGTGGCGTTGGTAGGGCCGTCGGGCGGCGGGAAGTCGACCTTGGCGGACCTGATCCCGCGGTTTTACGATCCCACCGGCGGAGCGGTGCGGGTGGACGGAGTCGATTTGCGGGACTACCGGATCGAGAGCGTGCGGGCGCATCTGGGGATCGTGGCGCAGGAGACCGTGCTTTTTAACGATACGATCGAGGAGAATATCCGGATGGGGAACGACACGGCGACGCAGGAGGAGGTGATCGAGGCGGCGCGGGTGGCCAATGCCTATGACTTTATCATGGCGACCGAACACGGTTTCCGGACCAACATCGGCGACCGCGGGATGAAGTTGTCGGGGGGGCAGCGGCAGCGCCTGTCGATAGCTCGGGCGGTGCTGCGGAATCCGGATATCCTGATTCTGGACGAGGCGACCTCGGCGTTGGACACGGAGAGCGAACGGTTGGTGCAGGAGTCGCTCGCTTCGCTGCTCAAGGGGCGGACCTCGTTGGTGATCGCCCACCGGCTGAGCACGATCCAGCATGCCGACCGGATCATCGTGATCGACTCGGGACGGATTGTGGAGCAGGGGACCCATGCGGAGCTGATGGCTTTGGAGGGGGTCTACCGCAAACTGATCGAAATGCAGCAGTTGGCGGAGTAACGAAAGGGGGAGAGGACTCGGAAAACTATATAAATGAAAGCAGTGTGAGAACAACGTTTGTTTTGGCGGCACTCGTGTTGGGGATCGGGTGTCCGGCGGTCGGGACCGCTCAGGAGAGAGAGGTTCGTTTCAGTACGCCGTATGAATTTCAGCCGCCCCATTATGTCTGTTACCGGGCGCCTCAAGCTGTAACGGTCGACGGCGATATCGACACGCCGGAGTGGTCGGCAGTGCCGTGGACATCCGATTTCGTCGATATACAGGGGAAGAATCGTCCGGTGGAGCCGCGGCATCGGTGCCGGACCAAGCTGATGTGGGATGACCGGTATCTCTATATCGCTGCCGAGCTGGTCGAGCCGCATTTGTGGGCGACGCTCACCGAGCGCGAATCGGTGATTTTTCATGACAACGATTTCGAGGTTTTTTTGGATGTAACGGGGAGCACGCACCATTATATGGAGTTCGAGGTCAATGCGTTGGGCACCGAGTGGGATTTGATGCTGACGCGGCCCTACCGGGACGGCGGGGCGGCGCTCAATGGGTGGAACATGAACGGGATGCGGTCGGCGGTGAAGCTGTATGGTACGCTGAACGATCCGTCGGACCGGGACGAGCGGTGGACGTTCGAGATGGCGATCCCGATAGCGACGCTGCTCGAGGTGCAGTACGGCAAACACCGGGTCGAGGCGGGGGAACAGTGGCGGCTGAACTTTTCGCGGGTGCAGTGGCAGTTGGATGTGGTAGACGGGGCGTACGTGAAGCGGCCGAATGTGCCGGAGGATAACTGGGTATGGGCGCCGACGGGAAAGATCAGCATGCACGAGCCGGAGTATTGGGGATTCTTGCAGTTCTCGGATGTTACGGCGGGCGAGGGGACGACGCCGTTCGTGTGGAATGAAAACGAACGGGTGAAATGGGCGTTGAGGCAGCTCTATTTCCGCCAGTCGGAGTTCCACAGGGCAGTGGGACGGTGGGCGGCGACGCCGGAAGAGCTGCGGGCGTCGGAGATTGCGGTGCCGGGGTTGGCCTTTTCGCCGGTGGTTTATGCCGGAGGGGATGGCTACCGGATTGTGGCGCCGGGGTTCGGAGGTACGTGGTGGTATATCGACCATCAGGGCTATGTCGGTCGGACGGTGCGGCCGTAGGGTTCAGGTATTTTTTCGGGTCGCAGCCTGTTCGGGGTAGAGGCTGCCCGTTGCCCGCCGCGGGCACGCGGGGCCTGCCCGGCCCGAG
>JAFLSI010000152.1 GCA_022511025.1 Rikenella sp.
TCTTTTTGGTTCTTTTTCTTCAGAAAAAGAACGGTTCCAGACCCCGGCTCCAAGATACAAGCAACAGAAAAAAGAACGGTTAAACAAAAGGCGAGACGATTAGTCCTTGTAGTTTCGCTGTGCCAAGTGGACCGTATCGAACCTCAGCGCCTCCTTGTGCAATTCCGGTTCGGCATCCGGTCCCTTGTATTCCCAGACCGCCACATAGGCATAGTGGTCGTCATCGCGCAGCGCCTCGCCCTCAGGCGTTTGGAACTCCTCGCGGAAGTGGCCCCCGCACGACTCGTTCCGGTTCAGCGCATCGCGCGCCATGAGTTCGCCCATCTCCATGAAATCCGCCACCCGGAGCGCCTTTTCGATCTCTTGGTTGAACTCGCCCTCGGCGCCCGGCACTCGGACATTCGACCAGAACTCTTTCCGAAGCCTTTGGATTTCGACGATCGCCTTTTCGAGACTCTCTTTCGTCCGGGCCATGCCGACATATTCCCACATGATATTTCCCAGTTCGCGATGCAAATCATCCACCGAGCGCGACCCCTTGATCGAGAAGAGCCGGTTGATCTTGTCGACCACCGCCTGTTCCGCCTCCGCAAATGCCGGATGGTTCGTGTCGATTTTCGGCGTCTGAATGTCGTGCGAGAGGTAGTCTCCCAGCGTGTAGGGAATGACGAAATAGCCGTCCGCCAGCCCCTGCATCAGCGCAGAAGCCCCCAAACGGTTCGCCCCGTGGTCCGAGAAGTTGGCCTCTCCCAAAGCATACAGCCCCGGAATGGTCGTCATCAGGTTGTAGTCCACCCAGATACCGCCCATCGTATAGTGTACGGCCGGATAGATCATCATCGGTTCTTCGTACGGGTTGACGTCGACGATCTTTTCGTACATCTGGAACAGGTTGCCGTACCGCTGCGCAATGACATCCTTGCCCAACCGGTCGATCGCGGTCGAGAAGTCGAGGAACACCGCCAACCCTGTCTCATTGACCCCGAAGCCGGCATCGCACCGTTCCTTCGCCGCCCGCGACGCTACGTCGCGCGGCACCAAGTTTCCGAATGCCGGATAGCGCCGTTCCAGATAGTAGTCCCGATCCTCTTCCGGAATCTGAGACGGTTTCTTGGCGCCCGACCGAACCGCTTCGACATCCTCTTTCTTCTTCGGCACCCAGATCCGTCCGTCGTTTCGCAGCGACTCCGACATCAAGGTCAGTTTCGACTGCTGTTCGCCGTGCTTCGGGATGCAGGTCGGGTGGATCTGCGTGAAGCACGGGTTGGCGAACATCGCCCCTTTCTTGTAGCACTGCCAAGCGGCCGAACCGTTCGAGTTCATCGCGTTCGTCGAGAGGAAGAAGACATTCCCGTATCCTCCCGTACAGATCAACACGGCGTGTGCCCCGTGCCGTTCGATCTGCCCCGTTACCAAGTTCCGGGTAATGATTCCCCGTGCCTTGCCGTCGATGAGGACGACATCCAACATCTCATGCCGCGGATAGCTCTTGACGGAGCCTTTCTGGATCTGCCGGTTCAGGGCTGCATAGGCTCCCAGCAACAATTGCTGCCCGGTCTGACCGCGGGCATAGAAAGTTCTGGAGACTTGCGCCCCCCCGAACGAGCGGTTGTCGAGCAGTCCGCCGTAGTCCCGGGCAAAGGGAACCCCCTGTGCCACACACTGGTCGATGATCGAGTTGGAGACTTCGGCCAACCGGTAGACGTTGGCTTCGCGGGCCCGGTAGTCTCCCCCCTTGATCGTATCGTAAAAGAGACGGTAAACCGAGTCGTTATCGTTCTGGTAGTTCTTGGCGGCATTGATCCCCCCTTGTGCGGCAATCGAATGAGCTCGCCGGGGAGAGTCGCTGATGCAGAACACTTTTACGTTGTAGCCCAATTCGCCGAGCGACGCGGCGGCCGAAGCGCCTGCCAGACCGGTCCCGACGATGATCACGTCCAGTTTCCGTTTGTTGGCGGGGCTGACGACTTTAATATCTGCTTTATGCTTGCTCCACTTCTGGGCCAACGGCCCTTCGGGAATCTTGGAATCGAGTATGCTCATAACTTTCAGTGGTAATTTGGTCGAAAGAGGGAGTGAATGTTAGTTTCCGCAGCAGAACCGGGAGACCAGTACGGCCACGGGGATCGAGATGAACCCGGCAGCCACGACGGCTGCATAGATCCGTGCGATGCACTGCCACCGGCGAATCCAGATCTGGTTGTCTAACCCGACGGTCTGGAATGCGCTCCAAAAGCCGTGCCGCAGATGAAACCACAGGGCGACGATCCAAACGATATAAAGAACCGAGATCACCGGATTGGCGAACGTATTTTCGAGCAGGGCGTACTGGTCGACTGCGGGTGTCCCGCCGACGAAGTGCTGGAGCTGCATCTCGGCCCAAAAGTCCGAAAGATGCCAAACCAAAAGCCCCAGAACGATAATCCCCAGTACGTACATGTTCCGCGATTCCCATGTCGAAGATTTCCGGAGGTCCTGCACTTTGTATTTCACGGGGCGGGCGGTGCGATTCTTCAGGGTGATCACTGTCGCCCAGGCGATATGAATGATGAATCCCAATGCCAGCACGGGCACCATGATCCGGATAAAGGGGTTGGTGTCCATGAATTCGCACATGGCGTTGTAAGCCTCCGGACCGCCGTAGTAAAAGAGGTTGGCGGCCAAATGAACGAGCAGGAAGAGCAGTAGGAAAAGCCCCGAAAGACTCATCACTAATTTCTTCCCGATGGAAGAACTCCAGAGTTTACTCATAGGTTTGGTTGTTTTTGAATGATTATCTGTTGTGTAAGCGCCTTGTTCGTATCAAACGTGTGGGTTTTACCGGACGGGGAATGCAGAGAGACTCTGCAAGGCTGTTTGTTTGCTAACAAAGGTATTTCCCTTTTTCGGATTACACAAATTTTTGTCGTGTTCGTCGGGGAGGATGATCAAGAAGAGGAGGGAAAATTCGACCTTGATTGCGAATAGGGAAGATTCGGGATATTATTAACCTTACGAAGGGATTAAACACTTACTACAAATTGACATAAGAAACGGGAAAGAGCTGCTTATTGGCAAAGAAGTGGTTCTCAATTCAAATGGAAGAGGTTCCAAGCCCCCTCCAAGTCCAAAGCAAGGAAATAAAGAAAGGGTCTCCCCCCCTATAAAAATAGGTGAAAGACCTATGAATAAAAAAGCCTTTGGTTATCGTACGATAACCAAAGGCTTGAAGGAGGCGGCGACCTACTCTCCCACAACACTGTGCAGTACCATCGGCGCGG
>JAFLSI010000153.1 GCA_022511025.1 Rikenella sp.
TCTTCAGAAAAAGAACGGTTCCAGACCCCGGCTCCAAAACACAAACAACAAAAAAACGAGCGATTTACAATGTCAAAAGTATGAAAAATACGTTTGAAACGACAAAGGTTATCCAATTAAAAGCATTATGTTCCGTCTCCTCGACGATCGCCATTGTGTCCCACACCAATCCCGACGGCGACGCCATCGGATCGGGCATTGCCCTGACCCGGTTTTTGCGTCAGGCAGGGCATGAGGTACGTTTTTTCGTACCGAACCATTTTCCGAAGTTTTTAGCCGTCATTCCCGGCACGGAAGAGGTCGGGATCTACGGCGAGTTGTGCGACGCCGCGCACGATTATATCGCCGATGCCGACCTCATCATCTGTTCCGACTTCAACCAGATCGAGCGGCTCGACCGGATGACCGAAGCGATCGAAGCCAACGTCATTGCACCCCGCGTGCTGATCGACCACCACCTAAACCCGCCGGAATACGAACTCAGTTTTTCGGACACCGACTACTCCTCCACCGCGCACATGGTGTACGACCTGATCGAAGCCTGGGGCGGGACAGAGGCGATTACGCCCGAGATAGCCGTAGCGTTGTATGTCGGCATGGTTACCGACACCGGCAACCTCAGTTACGGCAACCTGACGCCGGCGCTCTACCGGGCCGTCGCCTCGTTGATCGAAAAAGGGGTGCAGCCCCTCGAAATATCCCGCGCAATCAACACACAGAGCGAAAGTCGGTTGCGTTTAGTCGGATACCTGCTGTCGGAGAAAATGAAAGTCGAAAGCGACCGGCACACAGCCTATATCACACTCACCCGGGCCGAAAAGACACGGTTCAACCACCAGATCGGGGACACGGAGGGGATTGTCAACATGCCGCTGGCGATCGAAGGCATCGACTTCTCGGCGATGTTCATCGAGACGTTAGACTGCATCAAAATCTCGTTCCGCTCCCAGGGGGATTTCGACGTCAACCTCTTCGCCCGCACGCACTTCAACGGCGGAGGGCACAAAAATGCGGCAGGGGGCCGGTTCTTCGGGCCGATGAACGAGGCGGTTGCGACATTCACCCGAATCATCGAATCCGTGCACCCGTAAACTGCGAGGTGCGGGGGCAGAGACCGCCCCTACCCCAAAAGCTGTCTGACCGCCTCTTTGAATTTCCGGCCCCGATCCTCGTAGTTCCGGAAGAGGTCGAAACTCGCACAGGCCGGCGAGAGCAGCACCGTATCGCCCGGCACCGCCACCGAACGGCATGCCCGCAGCGCCTCCTCCAGCGAGGCCGTATCATAGACCGGCACCACTCCCTGAAAAGACCGCACCAATTTCGCATTGTCCAAACCCAAGCACACCAACGCTTTCACATGCTCCCGCACCAAGGGCAGCAAGACTTCGTAATCATTCCCCTTGTCCGTTCCCCCGGCGATCCAGACCGTCGGCCGCGTCATCGCCTGCAAAGCATACCACACCGAATCGACATTCGTCGCTTTCGAGTCGTTGATATATTCCACCCCGTCGACCGTCGCCACCGGTTCCAACCGGTGCTCCACCCCGCCGAACGACCGCAAAGTCTCCCCAATCACCGCATCCGGCACCCCCGCCCGACGGCAGGCCGCCACCGCAGCCAGCGCATTGGCTATATTGTGCAACCCCTTGATGCGCATCTCGTCCGCCGGAAAGGCAAAATCCCCGCAGTGCATCGTCCCCGTCTCCGCATCGTACCACGCTCCCCCGGCTCCCGCAGCAGCGTCCTTGACGGCAAAGGCCAGCCGCCCGGACTGCAAAGCGGGCAGCACCCGAGGCAGGTAAGCCTGTGTCTCCGTATCTTCGCCATTATAAATGAAAAGATCTTCCGGACGCAAATTCTGCGTAATCCGGAACTTGCTTTTCACGTAATTCTCCATCCGGTAGTCGTACCGGTCCAGATGATCCGGCGTAACATTCAGCAGCAGCGCAATATCCGGCCGAAAGTCATACATCCCGTCGAGCTGAAAGCTGCTCAACTCGATCACATACCAGTCCGGTTGTGCTTCGGCCGGAACCTCGGCCACCTGCATCGCCAAACCGCGTCCTATATTGCCCGCCAGCTCGGCCCGAAACCCCGCCGCCCGCATGATTTCGTGGATCAGCGTGGTCGTGGTGGTCTTTCCGTTGCTCCCGGTGATGCAGACTGTCCGTGTCTGCGGCGCAAGATAACGCCCGGCGAACTCGATCTCGGAGATCACCGGAATCCCCCGCTCACGGACGGCCCGGACCACGGAGGCCGTATCCGGAACGCCGGGACTCTTGACAACGAACTCGGCTGTCAACAGTTTCTCCAACGTATGCCCTCCCTCTTCGAACGGAATCCCCTGCCGGACAAGCTGCGACCGATAAGGCTCTTTCAGCGTTCCGGAATCGGAAAGCAGCACTTCGTATCCGTGTGCAGCGGCCAGCACGGCGGCTCCGTATCCGCTGACGCCGCCTCCCAATACTCCGACCAATGCCATAATCTTTCTCGCTTTTTATTTTGTGGCTGCAAAGTTAATCTTTCGCATCCATATTTCCCGGCCTTTCGCTGTACCGGGGCTGTTTCCGCCGAATATCCGCCACGATTCGCGAAGCCGATTTGCCGCATTCGACGATTTTGATTACTTTAGAGGGTTCGACCAACTGTTTTTCATCTTATGCGTACCTTATTTTTCATCATCTGTACGGGTATTCTGGCGCTTTGTTTCGGACAAGAGGCGGATGCCAAAAAGAAAAAATCATCCGCTCCGGATGTCTGTTCCGCCGATACCACCATCCACTCGGTGGCTGCACAAATGCCTTTGTTTCAAGGAAAACCGTATCAGTCATTCGTTCAATGGGCCGCCCAAAAGATAGAGTATCCGAAAACGCTCTCCGCAGAAGGATTAGGCGGTCGGGTGGTCGTCCGGTTCGTCGTCGAAAAGGACGGACGCATCAACGAGGTCGAGGTGCTCGAATCCCCTTACCTGCTGCTCAGCGCCGAAGTTCTTCGCGTAATCGGGCTTTCGCCCAAATGGAGGCCGGGCAAAAACGAACAGGGGGAGGCTGTCCGGATGTATATCGTAGTGCCTTTCGTTTTTTCCATCTCAGACCCTCGGAAAGACCACACGCTTCCGCCGCAATTGCGACAGGAGATGCGCTAAACGGCACCGCGGGAACCGGTTTTTTCAGGGATTGGAGAAAATGCACCCGTCTTAAAACAGAAAGGGTCCCATATCATTAAAGATATGAGACCCTTTGAAGGAGGCGGCGACCTAC
>JAFLSI010000154.1 GCA_022511025.1 Rikenella sp.
TGGTTCTCTTTGTTCACAAAGAGAACAGTACCCTCCCGACACCAAAGAACAAACAACAAAAAAACGAACGGTTAAAAAAATAGAGGCGGTCAATGATTGAACGCCTGTTTGAATTGCGACACCATATCCGTTCGCGCAGCGCGTTCGGTGAGTCGAATCATATTCGTTACAGCCAGTACCGAAGAGCAGCCATGGCCGATAATCACAGTAGAGTTGATCCCCAGGACCGGAGTTCCGCCGACCCGTTCGTAGTTCAGCCCCTCCATAAACGTGCCCTCGACCCCCTGCAGTTGCAGGATTCGATGGAAACCTTCGATCGTTTTGAGGAGCGTATTGCCGGAGAATCCGTCGCACACCACCACATCCGCCACCTCGCCCGACAGCAGGTGTTTGCCCTCGATATTCCCCACAAAGTCATAAGCCCCCGCCGCCCCGCACTGCTCCATCAGCGGGAAAGTAGCCTTGGTCAGCAAGTTTCCCTTTTCCGGTTCTTCGCCGATATTGAGCAGCGCCACCCGCGGCCGTTCGATTCCCAGCGTCGTCCGGGCATAGATGCTTCCGATCGTCCCGTACTGCGCCAGCACCTCCGGTTTGCAGTCCGCATTCAGTCCCACATCGAGCAGCAGCACATCGCTTCCCCGGACCGTTCGGAGCGCCGTTGCGATTGCCGGCCGGATCACCCCTTCGATCTGCCCCACGGCCTGCATGCAGCCGACCATCATCGCTCCGGTGCTCCCCGCACTGGCGAAACCGGCGATGTCGCCGCTGCACAAATGCCGAAAACCGACCACAATGCTCGAATCGCTCTTCTGGGCGAAAGCCTTCACCGGATGGTCGCCCATGGCAATGACTTCAGCGGTATGGACCGTTTCGACCCGGGGATCGTCGAGTACGCCCCACCGGTCCGCCGCCGCCAAGGCCGACCGATCGCCGAACAAAACGAGGGTCGTCCCGGGCGAAAGGTGCGCCAAAGCCGCATGAGCCCCCTCCACAGTAACCTGCGGAGCGAAATCGCCGCCCATGGCATCGAGGCCTATTCTCATAATGATGACGTTAGGTTCATGACGGTGCCCCGGTCGACCGTGTTCTGCCGGCGAGGAGCCGCTCCGTCGGAATAAGGCGCACGGCGACCGGTCGGTATGGTGAACCTGCCGGCACTGCGCCTGTTAAACTGCAAAGGCTGAAAAGTGTGTACGAAAAAGAGGCTGCCCCCTCTCGCTGTGTTATATATGCCCTACTGCCCCTTGACCTCCATCGCTTTCTTACCGCGATAGAAGCCGCATTCCGGGCACACGCGGTGAAACAGGATCGTAGCGCCGCAGTTCGAGCAGGTAGCCAGCGTCGGAGCGGTGGCTTTGTAGTGGGTTCTTCTTTTGTCCCGGCGGGTCGATGAGACCTTGTGTTTAGGATGTGCCATTTCTTTTTATCCGTTTTTTATGTATTTTCTGTATGAAATCTGTACAAGCGGCCGTTATTCGCCGCTGTCGTCGTGTTTCAACTTGGCCAACGCGGCAAAAGGGCTTGCCTTTCCCCCCTCCTTGTCCGTTTCCTCCGCCCCCTCTTCCGCAGCTCCCTCCTGCACGAACCGGTCGAACTCCTCTTCCGAGACGATCCGAAACCGGCGGAGCATGTCCGGATTGCAATCTTTCAACTCCGGATGCACCCGCTGGAAAGGCAGCGAAAGCATAATGCTCTCGTAAATGTACTGCCCCAGATCGAGCGAGTCTTCGGCCGTGGAGATCCACAAAATATCCCCGTCGCTGTTATTGTCCCCCTCCCGATAAGCCGCTCCGGAGTACCGCTCGCCCTCCGGCACGGAGTCGCTGATCTTGACCACCGGATGTCCCTCGAACGAGACCGGACAGCAAAATTCATCCAAACAGCGGTCGCAGGTCAGCTTCACTTCCGCTTCGATCCGCACATCGAGTTCCAGCATCGAAGCATGCCGCACCACTTTCACTTCGACCCGCCCCTGTCCCGAACTCACCTCGGACTCCGGCCACCGGCCGAAGAAGCGGTCGTCGACCGGAAAGTCATAGGTGTAGTCTTTCCCGATGGCAAGTCCGTGAAAATCTATCCGATATGTGGCATTCGCACTCATCGAACGTTAACTCAGCATCCTGCAAAGGTAATCATAAATTCAAAATTCGCAATGCCCGGTATCGATTCCGCTGCCGGCGAGCAGGGCGAAGTCGCACAGTACGATCGCGGCCATGGATTCCACGATCACCGGCATGCGCAGGGCGATGCAGGCATCGTGCCGCCCGCGCACGACGAGCGGTTCGACGCGGCCGGTCGCAAAATCGAAGGTCTCTTGCGGTTTGGAGATGCTGGAGGTGGGTTTCACTGCGACGCGAAAAACGATGGGGTTCCCGTTGCTGATCCCGCCGTTGATCCCGCCGGCATGGTTGCTCCGGGTGGTGCCGTCGGCCGCTACGATCGGGTCGTTGTGTTCGCTGCCGCGCATCCGGGCTGCGGCGAAACCGGAACCGAACTCGACACCTTTCACGGCGGGAATCGAAAAGAGGGCATGGCTCAATACGGACTCGACGGAATCGAAAAAGGGTTCGCCCCAACCCACCGGAACACCGGTAACGGTGCACTCGACAATCCCGCCGACCGAGTCCTGCTCTTCCATGGCGTGTTCCACTGCGGCTTCCATCCCGGCGGGATCGCTCCTGCCGCCGATCTCGACGATCCGGCTCTCGATCTTCACCGACTCGCCCAACACTTTCTTGGCAATGGTTCCGGCTACCACTATACCTAAGGTAATCCGACCGGAAAAATGTCCGCCGCCGCGATAATCGTTCCATCCGTTCCACTTCCGGCGGGCAACGAAATCGGCATGACCGGGCCGGGGCTGGGCCACCAACCGGGCATAGTCGCCGGAACGGGTGTCGCTGTTCTGAAACAGGACGGTCAGGGGAGACCCGGTGGTCCGCCCGTCGAAAAGACCGGAAACGATCTGAGGCCGGTCGGCTTCCTGTCTGGGGGTCGTCCCTTTGGCGCCGGCGCGACGCCGACTGAGATCGACTTCCAAATCGGATGCACTCAAAACAATACCGGCGGGAACGCCGTCCACTACTACGCCGACTGACGTACCATGAGACTCGCCGAATAAACTCACTCCGTATTTCCGCCCTATCCTATTCATAACTGACTCTATTTATAATCCCTCTCTGTTTTTGCTGCATTGTTCTTGGAGCCGGGGTCTGGAACCGTTCTTTTTCTGAAGAAAAAGAACCAAAAAGA
>JAFLSI010000155.1 GCA_022511025.1 Rikenella sp.
TTCTGGTTCTCTTTGTTCACAAAGAGAACAGTACCCGCCCGTCGCCAAAGAACAAAACAACAGCAAACGAACAGTAAAAAATTCAGAGATGCGAAAAGCGATATTTTACAAAGAATGGATCAAGACCCGGTGGTATCTTTTGGCAGCCACTCTGTTGATGGTTGTTATGACCGGATATTGTTTATTGAACCTACACCGGATCATTGCATTCCGAGGGCCGGTTCATTTGTGGGAAGCGATGCTCGAGCTTGACGCCCTGTTCGTCGACCCCCTGCGTTACCTGCCCCTGTTGACCGGACTGTTGGCCGCCGTTTTTCAGTTTGTGCCGGAGATGCAGCAGAGCCGTTTGAAACTGACCCTTCACCTGCCCTATCCTTCGGGGAGGATGATCGTCGACATGCTGCTTTACGGCATAGTCGTTCAGAGTGTTTTGTATGCTGCAAATTGGGTTTGGATCGGCCTCTCATTCAGGGCCGTGGTGGCCCGGGAACTGAGCCTGCACGTTTGTCTCACCGCCCTGCCTTGGTACTTGGCCGGGATCGCCGCCTATTTTCTGGCCGCCTGGGTCTGTTTGGAACCCACGTGGAAACGGCGCCTGCTCGACCTGTTGGTCGGAGCAGGCTTTCTGCGCCTCTTTTTCCTCTCCCCCGATCCGGAAGCCTACAACCGTTTCTTGCCCCTTTTGACCCTGCTTACACTCGCCTTGGGGCTGCTCAGCCTGCTTTCGGTTCACCGGTTCAAAACCGGAGAACAAGACTGAAATACAATCGCTAATACCCGATACAAAAATGATACGACTCAGCAAAATACTTCTGCTTTTTCTCGTTACCGCCCTGCTGGCCTGGGTGCTGCCGTGGGTTTACGGTTTTCTCGGCGGTGCCCGGCCGGGCCACCCCTTTACACTTTACAGTTCCGTGAGCGGACAGTTCTCGTGGCTCGAATCCTCGGAGCAGGGTGTCGTCCGGCGCGACGACACCGGGCAGAGCTTGACCGACAAGGAGTTCGACAGCATTCTCCCCTTTTTCTACTACCGCCAGCTGCTCTCCGACAACCGCTTTCCGGATACCGTTTGCGGTGTTCCGGTAACGCCTCAGGCCGTGCAGACCGGCAACTTCATGTTCCGCAGTTCACCGCGGCAGGTGAATACCAGCCCCGTCGGTCTCTATCCGTTGTTGGAATCGATGTCGGGCCGCGTCGATTTGGAGGCACCCGGCGATGTTTTCCGTATCGGCCGCGAGGGCATCACCTTTATTGACTGTGCGACCAATGCGGTCGAGACGGAGAAAAGCGCCGCCTTCACCGAAGCGATGCGCTGTGCAGGTTTTGTCTTTCCCGCCCGGCTCATTGCCGGAAACCCGACGACGCGGAAGGAGTATGACGAAGGATTTTTCATAGTCGACCAGTCCGGCCGTCTGTTCCACCTGAAGCAGACTCAGGGCCGTCCGTTCGTTCGGGCTGTCGAACAGGCTGCCGGAACGGAAATCGCCCGGATTTTCGTAACCGAGTTCCGCAACCGCCGGTATTTCGCCTTTTTGTTCGACGATGCGGGACAATTTTACGTTCTGACGACGGGCGACTATGCCTTGCATCCGGTCGATGTGCCTCCGGTCGATCCGACTCGGCAGGGGATGATGATTGTGGGCAATCTGCTCGACTGGACGCTGAAAATCGGCGATCCGGACGGGGCGGAACATCTCTATGCCGTCGACGGGGCTGCGTTCGGCCGGCTGGCGGAGAAGCATCGCCCGGCACCGGAAGAGAGGGTGTTCGACGGGGCTGCGCGGTATCTCTTTCCGTTCCGGCTTTCGTTCACGTCGAGGCTCGATAACGAGGTGAGGCCGCGGCTGACGGACTTTTCGCCGTGGGCGTTGGTTTTGGGGGCGGTGCTGGCTGTCGTTTACTGTGTGGTTCGGCGGAACCGGCCGGCCGCTCCACCGGTCCTGGCCTCTGTTTTTATTCTCGTTTGCGGTTTGTATGCCTTTGTCGGGCTGTTGCTTTTCGACCGGCGGAGCTGACCGGTGTGAGGGAACGGCCCGCTGCACGGAGTGTCTGAAAGAGACGAGCCTCAGAATCGTTTGATCCCCATGATCTCGCGCACTTCGGCTATTGTCTTCCGTGCGCTCTCCTGCGCCCGCTCGGCCCCCCTGCGAGCCACCTGCGAGAGGTAAACGTCGTCGTTCTGTATCGCGACAATCCGCTCCCGAATCGGGGCTACCGTGGCGATGATGTCTTCGGCCAACTGCTTCTTCAGATCGCCGTAACGGATCGAACAATCGGCATACCGCTCCCGAAAATAGGCCACCGTATCGGGGGACGAAACGATCTCCAACAGGGTGAAGATGTTCCGGATCGTTTCCGGCATCTCGGAGTTCGGCTCGGTCGGCCCGCTGTCGGTAACGGCCCGCATCACTTTCTTGCGGATGTCCGTGTCGCTGTCGGCTAAGTAAATCCCGTTCCCTTCGCTTTTCCCCATCTTGCCGCTGCCGTCCAACCCGGGAACTTTGACCAAGTCCGAACCGAAGTTGTACGGCTCCGGCTCCGGAAAGTAGTTTACGCCGTACTTGGTGTTGAACCGCCGGGCGAATTTCCGGGTCATCTCCAAATGCTGCTCCTGATCTTTCCCGACAGGAACTTTGTCGGCCCGGTGGATCAGAATGTCGGCGGCCATCAGGGTCGGGTAGGTGAGCAGGCCGGCATTGACGTTGTCGGCGTGTTTGCGCATCTTCTCCTTGAACGAGGCGGTGCGCTCCAATTCGCCGATATAGGCGTGCATGTTGAGCAACAGGTAAAGCTCGGCTACCTGGGGCATGTCGCTCTGAATGAAAATGGCGGATTTCTCCGGGTCGAGGCCGGCGGCCAAGTATTCGGCCAGTATGCTGCGTACGTTCCCGTGCAGGGCTGCCGGATCGGGATGGGTGGTCAGCGAATGGTAATCGGCTATGAAAAAATAACAGTTCGCGCTCTCCTGCATCTTGATAAAATTCCGCAGGGCGCCGAAGTAATTCCCTAAATGCAAATTCCCGGTCGAGCGAATCCCGCTCACTACTGTTTCCATATATCCTTATCTGTTGTTTTGTTCTTTGTGCGCCGGGGTATGGAACCGTTCTTTTTCTGAAGAAAAAGAACCAAAAAGACTTTTGGGAATGCTTACGCATTCCATGACCGTACGCGGTGATGTGTTTCGCCCTGTCTTTGGGCCGGGACTTTGATGGGGCGCTAATGCGAGAATAACCCT
>JAFLSI010000156.1 GCA_022511025.1 Rikenella sp.
TCGGGCTTTGATGGGCGCAAAAGGGTTATTCTCGCATTAGCGCCCATCAAAGTCCCGGCCCAAAGTAAAGCGAAGCATATCACCGCGTACGGTCATGGAATGCGTCAGCATTCCCGAAAGTCTTTTTGGTTCTTTTTCTTCAGAAAAAGAACGGTTCCATACCCAGCCCCAAAACACAAACAACAAAAAACGAACGATAAGAAACAAAGTTTGTCAAGCACCGACGATGACCGTAGTAAATGTATTCGGATCGAGCCAGCGTTTCGCCAGTTCACAGATCCGTTCCGGCGAGATCGTACGCACCTCGTCGAAAAACGCCGTCAGCGCCTCGTTCGTCATGCCGCACTGTGCATTTTCGATCGTTACGTCCGCCACGCCGAACGGTCCGTCCAAGATGCGCATCATTTCGCCCGCAATGATATTGCGCACCATATCCAGTTCCGCCGCCGGGACCGGTTCCGATCGGAGCCGTTCCACCTCCCGGCAGATCTCCGCCACCGCTTCGTCCGTCGCCCCGGCCGTTACATCCGTTGCCACCGCGAAATAGCCCGCATGCTGCATATTGATCATCGCCGCATAGATACCATACGTGTATCCCTTCTCCTCGCGCAGGTTCTTCACCAACCGAGAGCCGAAATAGCCCCCCAGCACCGTCGCCACCACCTGCATCCCGTTGAAATCCGGATGTTCTTTCGGAAAGAGCACCCGCCCGATCCGGATGGAAGATTGCAAGGCGCCGGCACGTTTTTCGCGGAGGAGCGGCGTCGACGCCACCGGAGGCACTCCCCGATCGGCCGGCGCCGGCGCACAGTCGAACCGGTTCAGGAACTCGATCAGCCTCCGTTCCGTCTCCGGAGCGATCCGCCCCGACGCCACCGCAAAACAGTTCCCCGCCCGATAGTGCGACTCGTAGAACGTGTACAGCACCTCCGTCGTCAGCCTGTCGTACTCCGCCGCAGCCGAAATCCGGCCGTAAGGATGCTCCGCTCCGAAAAGCCCCTCCGAAAAGAACTCCCGCGCCCGATACGACGGTTTTTCGCGTTCGATGGTCAGCTGCTGTTTCCGCTTCGAGGCATAGACCGCCAACTCCCGCTCCGGAAAAAGCGGCTCGAAAAGAATCTCGCCTAACAGCTCCAACGTCCGGTCCAGAAACCGGCTCAGACAACTCACCGTTACGATGGCATAGTCGCGGTCAATCGACGTATCGTAATAGATGCCGTAAAAGTCGAACTGTTCGGCAATCTGCGCCGCCGTGCAGTGTGCCGTCCCCTCGCTCATCAGATTGAGGGCGGCCGAAGCGGAGAACGGGGCCGACTGATACCTCGTCCCGGCCCCGAAAACGAGACTCAAACGGATCAACGGCTGGGTTCCGGCGTCGATCGTCCAGAGCCGGATCCCCTTGTCGGAGACGACCGGCCGGGCTTCGGGAATCGTCAAATGTTCCGGCAGCCGGAAAGGCGGGCGTATGGTTCGGTCTAACATCGATGGATCGTTTTCTTGCTGGTTACATTTCTGGCTTGCCGGTTTCGGAACGGTCGGCGGCTTCGGCCTCGCCGGAAGAACCCCCCTCCGCCACATACAGCAGCGTCGAGCTGTTCTCCCGCCGAAAAATCCGCCGGGACACCTCCATAATCTCCTCCTGCGTTACCGAGCGGTGTTCCGCCACCTCGTCGTTGATCATCGCCGCGTCACCCAACATCTCGAAATAGGCCAGATTCATCGCCTTGTTCAACACGTTGATCTCTCCGAAAAGCTGGTTCGCCTCGAACTTGTTTTTGACCTTTTCCAATTCGTATTCGCCCGCCGGCTCCGTTTTCAGCAGTTCCAACTCGCGCCACAATGCTGCCTCCGCCTCGTCGAGCGGCACCCCCTCCATCGCATAGCCCGTTACCACGAACAGCCCCGGATCGACATCGCCCGAGATGTAGGCATTCACCGAGGAAAACAGCGGCGACTCCTTGACTAACCGCTGGTAGAGACGGCTCGAGGTGCCGTTGCTGAGCAGGTCCGACACCACGTCGCACACCACCGCCTCGCGACTCAGCCGCGGCCCCATGTGAAAAACGATGTAAATGACCGACGCGGGCACCGGCCGCCGCACTTCTAACCGTTTCGGGGCTGTCTGTTCCGGCTCCTGCGGGATCTGGTCCCGCACCGGCTCTCCGGCCGGGATCGGTCCGAACCACCGCTCGACCGACTCGAACACCCGGCCGGCCTCCAAATCCCCTGCAATCGAGAGAATCGCATTGCCGGGCCTGTAATACCGGGCAAAGAATGCGCGCACTTCGTCCATCCCGGCCTGCCGGATGTGTTCGATGTCGCGCCCGATGGTGGCCCACCGGTACGGGTGCCGTTCGTAGGCGAGCGGACGCAGCAGCAGCCAGATGTCGCCGTACGGCTGGTTGAGGTACCGCTGGGCGAACTCCTCGACTACCACTTTGCGCTGCACGTCGAGGCTCCGCTGACTGAATGCCAACGACAACATCCGGTCGGATTCGAGCCACAGAGCGGTTTCGAGATTCTCCCGCGGCAAAGCTAAATAGTAGTTCGTATAATCGCTGTTGGTGAAAGCGTTGTTCTCGCCGCCGGCCAACTGGACGGGTTCGTCGTAGTCGGGGATGTGGACCGATCCGCCGAACATCAGGTGCTCGAACAGGTGGGCGAATCCGGTACGGTCGTCCCGTTCGTTCCGCGAACCGACTTTATACAACACGTTGACTGCGGCCATCGGGGTCGAGGGGTCTTCGTGCACGATGACGGTCAGTCCGTTGGCAAGGATCTTTTTCTGAAATTCGATCATAGCGACTTCAAAGATACGGAAACTTCTCCGGAATCTTTTTTCAAAAACTCGCCATTCGGCTGCTGCTCTCTTTCGACCTCGCGCCCACTCCCCCGAGCGGCTTCGCCGCTGGGTAGAGGCCGGCGATCCTTACGGATCGCGGTTTTCGTCGCTTGTGATTGCACACATCCGATTCTGCAGAATCGGGCGGGCGGCGCCACCCCCCTGCGCCGCCCGCAATCTCTCGCTCCGCTCGGTTGCGTCTGCGCTGGCGCCGCACACCCGTTGGGTGTTTTGCTGGCAGCCTCTACCCCATTCGCGGGCCGGAGCCGGCGGGGACTG
>JAFLSI010000157.1 GCA_022511025.1 Rikenella sp.
CTCCGGCCCGCACTTTCGATGGCCATTTGGGGTAGAGGCGGCCAACAAAACACCCAACGGGTGCGCTACCCTGCGCGGCGGCCCGCACTTGTCAGACGCTTGAGGCGGCCTCTGCGGTGCTGCTGGCGACAGTCCAACACTCATTCGTATTTATACAGAGTAGATTATGCAACAGACCAATCGGCGGCAGCGGCCCATTCCCTCCGGAGTGAGGCGGGGATACGACATCGTCCACAGGAATGTCATTCTGCGGAACCTCGTAATGGCCTTGTGTCTCGGAATCGTTTTGTATTTCATCATCAACCTGAGTCTCAGCATCTATACCCGGCACGGACAGAAATTCATCGTGCCCCACCTGATCGGACACAGTTATTCCGAAGCACAGGCGATGGCCCGGAACGGCGAACTGCGGCTCGAAATCATCGACTCGCTCTACATGCCCAAACAGAAGCCCGGCCAGATACTCGACCAGAGTCCGAAGCCCGGAATGGGAGTGAAAAAAGGGCGCCGCATATTCCTGACCGTCAATGCCTTTCGTCCTCGGACAGAGGTGATACCGTACGTTACAGGCTACTCGTTGCGGCAAGCCAAGAACATGCTCGAAACCAAAGGGTTCGAGATCGAACGGCTCGTCTACCGGTCGGATATGGCCACCAACAACGTCCTCGACGAACTCTATCAAGGGAAATCCATCTCCCGCGACTCACGAACCCTGGCGGAGTTAGGATCGAATATTACGTTAGTCGTCGGCGTGAACCACTCGTCGCCCCTGCCCCGGATCCCGAAAGTGATCGGGTTGACCTTGCGGGAGGCCAAAAGCCGGCTGTGGGAGGCCGGGATCAACATCGGCCGGTTGCGGTACGATTCCGGAGTGAAAGAGGAGGAGTACGAAAACGCACGCGTCTATCGGCAGGAACCCAACCAGCAGAGCCGGATCGACTATGGCGGATATGTGGCCCTGTGGTTCACGTTGGATACGCAGAAAATAGCCGAATCGTCCAAACGTTCCGACGAAGCGGCCCGGCCGACAATCGTGGTCGAAGAGGACGATGAGGATGAGGACGATAACGGGCCGGAAGAAGAAGAGGAGGAGAGACGATGAACGTTAGGCAGAGATTCGATATCGACGAAGAGGAGTCGGACCTGTTAGTGCCGGACACGGCGGAGGACGAAGAGGCGGGCGACGAACTGTTCGAACATTTCAACGTCGTGGCCGACCGTGGGCAAGGAATGCTGCGGCTCGACAAATTTTTGGCCGTCCGGCTCGAAAACACCTCCCGCAACCGCATTCAGGCGGCAGCCGATGCCGGAAATATCCTCGTCAACGGCCGTCCGGCCAAGTCGAGCTACAAAGTCAAACCGCTCGACCGCATATCCATCGTACTGCCTTATCCGCCGCGCGAAATAGAGATCATCGCCGAAGACATCCCGCTGCATATCGTTTACGAAGACGATGATCTGATCGTGGTGAACAAGGAGGCGGGGATGGTGGTGCATCCGGGCCACGGGAATTACACCGGAACGCTGGTCAACGCCTTGACCTTTCATTTGCAGGGGCTGCCGCTGTTCGAGCAGGGAGACATGCGGGCCGGACTGGTACACCGGATCGACAAAAACACGTCGGGACTCTTGGTGGTGGCGAAGCACGAACGGGCACACGCTTTTTTGGCCCGGCAGTTTTACGAACACTCGATCCGGCGGATCTACCATGCACTGGTATGGGGCAATTTCGACTCCGACGAGGGGACGATCGAGGGGAATATCGCCCGCAGCACGACGGACCGCATGCGGATGGCCGTTTATCCGCCGGACGGGGCGGTGGGGAAGCGGGCCGTTACCCACTACCGGGTTTTGAAACGATTCGGATACGTATCGTTGGTCGAGTGCCGGTTGGAAACGGGGCGAACCCACCAGATTCGGGTGCATATGGAGTCGGTCGGCCACCCGCTTTTCAACGACGAACGCTACGGCGGAGATCGGATCCTCAAGGGGACGACGTTCAGCAAATACAAACAGTTCGTCGAGAACTGCTTCGCTGCGATGCCGCGGCAGGGACTGCATGCGCTGAGTCTGGGGTTCGTGCATCCGACCACGCGTCGGGAGGTCTATTTCGAGTCGGAATATCCGGTCGACTTTGCGGCGTGCGTGGCGAAATGGGACTCTTATACGGCTGCACGGAATCTGTTCGAGTCGGAATGATGCGAGCGAGGGGAGGGGGGGCGCGGCGAGTAGCTCTTTTTCCGGTTCCTGTATTTCATTCGTCCGAAATAATTTCTATCTTTAGCGAAAATTATTCACCCATCAAACACAACCTCTTTATGGGACAGAGAACGTTTACCATCATAAAACCGGACTCGGTGGGGGGAAACCACATCGGGGAGATCCTGTCGATGATCGAGAAGGCGGGGTTCCGCATCATTGCGCTGAAGATGACTTGCCTGAGCCGGTCGGATGCCGAGAAATTCTACTATGTGCACAAGGGGCGGCCGTTCTTCCGCAATTTGTATCTGTTCATGACGTCGGGACCGATCGTGGCGGCGGTTTTGGAGAAGGAGGGGGCGGCGGATGCAGTGGCGGAGTTCCGCGAACTGATCGGCAAGACCAATCCGGAATTAGCGGCGGAGGGGACGATCCGAAAACGGTTTGCGGCGTCCAAAACCCGCAATGCGATCCATGCGTCGGACAGCGACGAGAATGCGGCATGGGAGGCAGCATTTTTCTTTCCGGACAAGGAGATTATCGACACGAAATATCTGCTGCCGCTGCCGGAAGATGAAATAGACAGCGATTAGCCGTCGCTCTTTCCGTGAGGTTCTAAGGTATCGAAAAAGCTGTTCTGGTATGGAACAGCTTTTTGTTTTCTTTGGATGTTTTGTGCTGTGTTTTCGTGCTGTAGCTATTGGTTGTTTCCGGGTTAGCCGTCCGGCGGGAGACACGAGCACTGCCGAGGGTCGCAATCTTATAGGCGCGAGGCCGAAAAGGGTAGAAACTGCCAGCAAGAGACGCTGTGCGTCCACTCCGCAGGAGTGGGCAGGCCGAAGCCC
>JAFLSI010000158.1 GCA_022511025.1 Rikenella sp.
GTGTGCGCCGCAGGCGCAGCGAGCCGCCGCCACCCCGCGCGGCGGTGAGCCACTTTGTCGGAGCTCGTGGCTCCCACCGCTGGCTCCGGCCTGAATCGGGGAAGAGACTGTCAACAACAGGCGCTGTGCCTCCCTCCATGGAGGATATTGGAAGAAACTATTCGATATGGGCAAGGACACGGATCTCCCGCGCCGGACGCGTCGGATCGTTCGTTACCACCGTCAGCCCCTCCGACAAACGGCCCGTCATCTCCCGCGTATCCAATGTTACCGTCAGCGTCGCCGTCTCGCCTGCCCGGATCACCGTTTTGTCGATTTTGGCCCCGATTCGGTGGCTCGTCGGTCCGATATGGCGGATGATTAAATCCTGCTCACCCCCGTTGCTGATTTGGAACTGCCGCGTCAGCGTTTTGCCCTGAGGCTGGTCGCTGAAATGGTAGAAAAACGACGAGTAGTCCGCCCGCGGAGCGAGTCGCAGTTCGGTGCGCGAGAGAGCCGAAAAATCTTCGACAAAAATCACCGTCGTTTCGACCGGTTCCGGCTGACTTTGGCCATTGACCGTCAAACCGAAACGACAATGGTATTTCCCCCACAGATCCGCTTCGGAGGCGTCGAACGTCAGGAGGATCTCGCTCCGTTCGCCCGGTGAAAGCCTTGTTTTGGCCGGTCGCACCGTCAGCCACTCCGGCAAACCCGCCGTGTCGACCCCCACGCTGACCGGACTCTTTCCCCCATTGGCTATCCCGACACTCCGAACCGTTGTTCGACCGCGAGGCAGAGTCCCCAAAATCAGACTCCGGTCTGCGATCCGAAGGCCTGCCGAGACGGCATACGGATAGTCGTCCTGAATCGTCCGCGGCCGCCCCTCGACCGTTCCGCTGATGGTCAGCCGGATGCTGCCGCGGGGGTCGTTGCTGGCCACGCTGATAATCTTCTCGAACCGTCCCGGCCGGTTGGTCGGGTCGAACGTAATCTTGATCTCGCCGCTCTTGCCCGGCAGCAGAGGCTCTTTGCTGAACTGGGGCGAGGTGCAGCCGCACGAAACCCCCACGCTGTGGATCACCAACGGCAGTGTCCCGGCGTTGGTGAACCGGAAAATGCAACTGACCTCACCGCCGGTCTCCTTGATCTTTCCGAAATCGTGGGTATAGCGGTCGAAGTGCATTCGGGCGCTTTTCAACGCTTCGGCCCGCACGCCGGCGAGCGGAAAAACAAACAAAAACAAACAACTCAAAAATCGTTTCATTGTCTTGTCGGTTATGGGGTGGTCCGGGTTGCGGCCTACCGCAAAAATAATATTATAAGCGTCTTTGTCGAAAAAAAAGATGCGGAATCCGGTCGTTTTGCCTACCTTTGCAGAACAGGTTTGTTCTTTACTTACCGCGCTTCAGCACAGAAAAGTTCCAGCCGATCTTGAAGCATATCAACAAAGAAAGCTCCTTTTGTGTTGCCGATTACGGCACACGCAAGGGGCTATTCTTTGTTGGGGCGGCTGGAACTGCCTCTGTGCTGGTAGTCTCTTGTCGTGTGCCTTTTTGTTTTTCCGAAAAAAGATGCGCGACAGAATCTTTTGGACGGGTCTCTACCTGTTTCTTATCCTCTCGGCCGCAGTCTCGGCCCAAGAACACCAGCGTTTGATCGTTACGCCGGGCGATGCCGGAATTTCGCCGGCCGACCCGCTGACCGGACGGCAGCGGAACGGCTCTTTCGCCTCTGTCGCCGCTTTTGCCGACCGGTGGCGCACGGAGTTGGGCGCTCAGAATCTGTTTCTTGTCGATTGGCCGGTCCGGGAGCCGGGTCCGGCTGACCGGATCTATGCGGCCTTGGCGGACAGCACGCTGAGGGAACGCATGATGCTCGTGGCCGGGTATGCGGTGCCGGAGGACCGGGACTCGCTGCTGGCCCGGTTCGGGATCGGGCGCGGGGCGGTCGATTCGTTGGGCGAAACGGAGTGGTTGGTGGCCGACCGGTATGCGGTCGGAGGGCAGGCGACGGTGCGGGTCAAACGGCAGGACTTTCGTTCGATCCGCCCTTCGGGCGAGTTCCGACGGCGGTTCGCGGCTGACGAGCAGCGGGTGCAGCGTTTTTTCTCGGAACCGGTGGCGGAGTTGGATACGACTCTTTCGACTCGGGACGGATTTTTTGGGCCGTCGGCCTTTGCGGATCTGTTCCACCGGTTTCAACTCGAAACGGTGCGGGGGGCCGAGGTCTCGTTTTTCGCTCCTCCGGCGCGGGATGCGATGCTTCCGGCCGGGCCGCTGGCTCTGCGCGATGTGCTGCGGCTGTTCCGTTTCGACAACCGGTTGGTGCGGGTCCGTCTGACGGGGGAACAACTGCTGGGATGGATGGAAAAGGTATTCGGGATGCGTTTCTTCCGGATCGAGGGGCCGCAATCGGACTTGGTGCGCCTGAAAGTGCCTTACTACTTGCACGACGATGTGGCGGGCATTCGGTTTCGGGTCGATCTGACGGCGCGCTCGGGCCATCGGGTAACGATCTACGAAACGGAACGGGGAGGGCGGTTCGATGCGAAACGAACTTATACGGTGGTGCTCAATTCGTTCCGGGCGAAGGATTTGCAGGCGTTGGGGCTGACTGTCGAGCCGGTGGCGGAGGATTACCGGTTGGCGTTGGCGCGGTGGCTTTTGGCTCACGATACGTTGCGGCCTCGGATGCGCGACAACTGGTCGGCGGGGCCGGAACGGTGGGTGGAGTTGATCGAAAAGCGGGAGCGGCAAACGATTTTCGACTCGAACTGACTATTTTCCCTGCTCTCCGTAACCCCTGCACGTTTTATTCCGGGGATGCGGCTTGCCAAACTCGAACCGGGCTGCCTCTACCCCCTCGGCTTCGCGCTTGAAGATTACGACCCTTTGGGTCGTGCGAGTCGCCGCCACCCCACGCGCTGCACCCGTTGGGTGTCTTGCTGGCCGCCTCTACCCCATTTGCGGGCCGGAGCCGGCGGGGACTGCTTGCAGGCCTCCGCAGCCGGGGGCTTCGGCCTG
>JAFLSI010000159.1 GCA_022511025.1 Rikenella sp.
GGGCAGGCCGAAGCCCCCGGCTGCGGAGGCCTGCAAGCAGTCCCCGCTGGCTCCGGCTCGTGAGTTGGGGTAAAGGCTGCCCGCAAAACACCCGGTTTCCCGCATCGCTCCGGACAGATATGGGTATTTATACCCATTGGCGCCCCCGTGTTTTTCGTATCTTTGTCAGACCGAAGAGAAACGATGCCGGAGAAAAGGCCGTTTTTTCGGTTCCATACCATTACAAAACAGCTGCCTCAATGGAAAATTTCAAACCCACTCGTTACACGTTGGTCAACGTGGCCTCAGGCCGCGAATTCGACGACGAAGGCTGGATGCTCGAAGACCCTCAGGCGAAAGAACCGGCTTTGATCCGGACGCAGTATGCCGCTAAACGGATCGAAGTCCGGGACGAAAAAACATACGGAATTTACCGTTTCTGCGACTGGCTGCCGATCCGCCGGATGCTCCGCGGGAGCCATGCGCCGGTTACCTACCGCAGTGTCGGGCTGGCCGGACATTTGGGATTGAAGAACCTCTACATCACATTCAGCGGTTATTTTCCGAAGATCGGAGCGGAGATGACCACCTGTTCGTTCAAGGAGACGGAGGCTTACAACGTGTGTGCCCGGCGGGCCGACGACGAACGGCGGGTATTGGTGGTGGCGTCGGCAGGCAATACGGCGCGGGCATTCGCCAAAGTCTGCTCGGACAACAAAATTCCTCTGCTCCTCTCGGTGCCGGAAGACAATATCGGCGCACTTTGGTTCGAAGAACCGCTCGATCCGTGCGTCAAACTCATCGCCCCGAAAACAGGAGGAGACTACTTCGACGCCATCCATTTGAGCGATCTGGCACTGCGGTCGCCGAAATTCTTTGCCGAGGGAGGGGCGAAAAATGTGGCCCGGCGGGACGGGATGGCCACGACAGTGCTTTCGGCCGCGACAACCATCGGCGAAATACCGGACTATTATTTTCAGGCAGTGGGGAGCGGTACGGGGGCGATTGCGGCATGGGAGGCCAATTTGCGGCTCGTCGGAGACGGGCGGTTCGGAAATAAACGGATGAAACTCATGGTGTCGCAAAATGTTCCGTTCGTGCCGATGTACCGGGCCTGGCAGGCGGACAGTCGGGAGATGCTGCCCTACGATGCGGAGCAGGCGCGGGCCGATGCCGAGGCGATCGACGCGAAAGTGTTGTCGAATCGCAAACCGCCCTACGGGATACGGGGAGGGTTGTACGATGCTCTGAAAGCGACGGACGGAGATGTTTTGGTGGCCACGAACGAGGAGGCCAGCGAGGCGAGGCGGTTGTTCGAGGAGTTGGAGGGGGTGGACATCTGTGCAGCGGCAGGGGTGGCGCTGGCGACGCTGATTCAGGCGGTCGAGGCAGGCAAGGTGGATCGGGACAAGATCGTGATGCTCAATGTTACGGGCGGAGGCGAGAAGTGCTTCCAGCAGGGTAAGAAGTTGTGGTACCTGAAACCGCACCGGGTGTTCCCGCTCGATCCGGATCCGGCCGAGGTGGCGGCGGCGCTCGAACAACTGTTTGAATAGCCGGCCATGACAGAGGCATTCAGGCAATACATCGCCAGCCGCCGGCTGATCGAAGCCGATCACCGCACTTTGGTCGCCGTGAGTGGCGGAATCGACTCGATGACTTTGCTCGATCTGATGCGGCGTGAATTTGCGGGGCGGATCGGTGTCGCACACTGCAATTTCGGCCTGCGCGGTGCCGAGTCCGACGGCGACGAACAGTTGGTCGGGGAGTACTGCCGCGAGTACGGGATTCCGTTTCATGTCGAACGTTTCGATACCGAGGCCGAGGCGCAGAAGCGGGGCGAGTCGATCCAGATGGCGGCCCGGCGGCTGCGTTACGGCTGGTTTGAAACGTTGTGCGACCGCTACGGATACGACCGGATTGCGATTGCGCATCAGGCCGACGACTCGACCGAGACTTTCTTTATCAATCTGTTGCGGGGTACGGGCTTGCGCGGTTTGACCGGTATCGGCGACCGGAGGGGACGGATCGTTCGTCCGCTGCTTTTCGCCCGGCGCGACGAAATCACGGCTTATGCGGCGGCGGCCGGCGTACCGTATCGCGAAGATGCTTCCAATGCGACGGTCAAATACCTGCGCAATCGGTTGAGACACGATATCTTGCCCCGGTTGGAGAGTGCATCGGGAGGCCGATTCGCCCGAACGATGGAAGAAAACCTCTGTCGATTGCAGGAGACGCTGCGTTTTGTCGATTTGCAGATCGACCGTTTGCGGACGAGGGCCATGCGGGAGGAGCATACGATCGACCTTTCGCAACTCGATGCGGCATGCCGGTCGTTTGAGTTGTACGAGCTTTTGAAGCCGTATGGCTTTGCGGCGGAGACGGTGGAGGATATGGCGGCTTTGCTGGATGAGCGGGAGGGGAGGGGTACGGTTTCGGGCAAACGGTTCGATGCGGTCGAGTGGAGCGGGGTGGTCGACCGCAACCGGATCGTGCTTGTGCCGCGGGTTGTCGAACCTTTTCGGGACGAGTGGCTGGCGGAAGATGATCCGCGGATCGAGTGGCTTTCGATCTCCGACTTGCCGGATTCGTTGGCTGCGTCGCCGAATGTGGCCTACCTGACGGCGGATGCGCTGAAGTTCCCGCTGCGGTTGAGGCGGTGGCGGGAGGGGGATTGGTTTATCCCGCTGGGTATGGCGGGACAGAAAAAGGTGAGCGACTTTCTGATCGATGCCAAAGTGTCGGTGCCGGATAAGGCGGGGCAGGGGGTGTTGGTGTCGGGCGAGACGATCGTTTGGTTGGTGGGGCGGCGGATCGACGATCGCTACAAAGTGCGACAGGATGCTGAGCGGGTGATACGGATCGTGTTGTGAGGGACTTTGTTCCCGCAGGTCCATCGGGTTTTTTGTTGGCCGCCTGTGCCTGAGTTGGCGATGCGCAGCATTGCCCGCCGCATTTGTTTGAGGGCAGAGGCTGCCCATCGCCCGCCGCGGGCACGCGGGGCCTGCCCGGCCCGAGG
>JAFLSI010000016.1 GCA_022511025.1 Rikenella sp.
TTTGGTTCTTTTTCTTCAGAAAAAGAACGGTTCCAGACCCGGCACAAAGAACGAAACAGAAAAAAAACGAGTGAGGATTTATTATTTAGAGTCTAAGGTAAGTAAAATTTCGGTACCCTGTTCAAACGGTTCTCCCGGATCGAGCGATTGTTTGACCACCGTTCCCATTCCGGAGAATTTCGGGCAGAGTCCGACCCCTTCCGCCGCCGTTAGCGCCTCGTCGAGCGTCAGGCCCCGCAGGTCCGGCACCCCCGCCGTTGTCGGCATCAGCGTCGGCACCACGACCCGTCCCCCGCTGTCGATCGCCGCTAACCCCTCGTGCGGCAAGCGCGGCGCCCCCGACACCCGGAGCGTTTTCAGCACCTCGTTCAGTTCATCCGCCGGTCCCGCCAGCGCTTTCAGTTGCGCATCGAACGGCTGCGGCCGCGATACAACCCGTTGCGTAACATTGTAGCGCATGGCATAGACCCGGTCCGCCACCGTTTTGAACAGCGGTCCCGCCAGTGCAGTTCCGTAGTACGGCTTGTCGGAGTCCTCCGGGTGGTAGGTTTTGAGTGCGACGATGATGGAATAGCGCGGTTTGTCGGCCGGCAGGTATCCCACCATCGAGCCCAAGTAGTGTCGTCCGCCGCTGCTGCTCACATAGCCGTGTCGTCCGATCGCCACCTGCGCCGTTCCGGTTTTCGCCGCGATCCGGTATTTCGGGTTTTGCAGCATGCGCCCCGTACCGTTGATCACCACCCCCTCCAAGGAGCGCTGCACCCCCCGCAGCGTCGCCGGCGAGCAGATCGCCGGGTTCAGGGTGTCGGTCGGAAAGCGGTGCACCGTACGGTCGTACTGCCGCAATTCGCGCACGAAGTTCGGCCGGACCAGCACCCCGTCGTTCGCCACCGCGTTGTAAAGCGCCAGCGTGTGGATCGGCGCGATCCGCAAGGCATAGCCGTAGGACATCATCGTGAGCGTCGTTCCGTCCCAGCCGTTTTTCATGGCCGGATGTTTGACCAACGGTCTCGCTTCGCCGGCTAACTGGAGTTCCAGCGGCCGGTGGATCCCCAGCCGGTTGATCGCATTGACGAACTGGGCCGGCTGGTGGCCGTAGGCCCGGTTCACCGCCTTGGCCATCCCGATGTTGGACGACTTCTCGAACACCTGCTGCAAAGTCAGGCCGCCGAAACCCCCCTCGTGCGAATCCACCACCTTCACCGGGCCGATCTGAACCGTTCCGCTTTCGGTGTCGATGTAGGTGGAGAGCGGCATTTTGGCATCGTCGAGCAAGGCGATCAATCCCGCCAACTTGAAGGTCGACCCCGGTTCCATACTCGTCCCGATGGCGTGGTTGTACTCCTCGACCAACCTCCCGTCCGCCCGCCGGGTGATGTTCGACAGGGCTTTGATGTCGCCCGTGCGGACCTCCATCACCACGACGCACCCCCAGTCGGCTTCGACCTCGGCGATCCACTCCCGCAGCGCGCTCTGCACCATGTCCTGCATCTCGATGTTGAGGGTCGAAACGACATCGTATCCGTCCACCGGGTCGATGTTCTGGTCGCTGGCGATCGGGGTCCAGAAGTTTCCCGATATTTTCTGTTTGAGGGTCTGGCCCGGCTTGCCGCGCAGGTATTCGTCGAAACCGCCCTCGATCCCCACCTTCACGCCGGACTGGTTGACGAATCCGATCGTTCGCCGGGCCAGCTCGCCGTGGGGATTGACCCGGCGGTTGCTCTCGACGGCTAAAAAACCGCCTCGGTTCGCCCCCGACCGAAAGAGCGGAAACCGTTTGATCTGCTGCAACTCCAGAAAGTTGACTTTCCGGCGGGTAATCAGGTGGAACCGTTTCTTTTCGGCGTGGGCCCGCTGCAATTCGGCCCGGTATTCGTCGGCGGTTTTGTCTTGAAAAAAGTCGGCCAAACACCGGCTCAGGGAGTCGACCTGCGAGTAGAAACGTTCGGTGCTCAGTCCGCCGGCGGCCATGTCCATGCGCAGTTCGTAGTAGGGAATCGAGGTGGCGAGCAGCCGCCCGTCGTCGGAGTAGATGTTTCCGCGGGCGCCTTCGATTACTTCGGTGCGGTAGCTGTATTTGGTCGAGAGGTTGCGCAGGGCTTTTCCCCCCGCCCCGGTTTGCAGCCACACGATCCGCCCCAGTACGGCCAGTCCCAAAAGCAAAAACAGGATGTACAAGGTCCTGACACGCTGCAGAATCGCCTCTTTGATCGGACTTTGCTGCGGTTTGCCGGGTTTGCCGGCGGGCGCGGGAGGAGGGGAGGGCTGGAGTCTCATGGAGGGCGGGTGTGTGCTGGGTCAGTCTTTGATCACGTGAAGCCGGGTGCCGCCCTGCTTCAGCGGGATATTCCGTTCGCGCAGCAGGCGTTCGATTTCGCTCTGGCGGGTCAGGGTCATCCGTACGGCCGAGGAGGTTACGGCTTCGGTCTTGAGCTGCTTGAGCTCTTCCGAGATCCGGTCCAGCTCGCTGTGCTTGTGCTGGATGTGGAATCCGTTGGCGATGTAAAGCAACATCAGAAACACGACATAGACGATCACGGGCAGGCGCCGGGTGAACTCCTCCTGCGACAGGACGCCGCCGGTGAAAAACTGGCCGATCCGAATCCTTTTGCGTCGCCGGACGGACCTCCCGCCGGCTGCTTCCGACGCTTGGGTTGCGGTTTCGTCCTTTTCCCGGGCTTCGGGTTCCGGCTCACGCCAGTCGTGCGGCGAACTCTCTTCGTCCGCTGCGGTGTCGTCCGGCCGACCGAACGGTCCCGACTGTACAGGGATGTCGTATGTTCTTCTGTTTCGTTCCCGCAACATGGGTCTGTCTGTTCTTGGTTTCCGTTTCGGCGGCGGGGCAGCCGCCGGTTCAAACCGGCTCCGCCTCACCTCTCCGCTCCGCCCCCCGCAACTTCGCACTTCGCGCCCGCGGATTGCGCTCGATCTCCTCCGCTGCCGGCAGCAGCACCCGGCCCACCGCTGTCAGCGGGGCCGATGCCCGGCCGTAAAAATCCCGCTCGACCGTTCCGTCCGGCCTTCCGCTCCGGATGAAGTTCTTCACCACCCGATCCTCCAACGAATGGTAGGTAATGACGCTCAGCCGTCCTCCCGGTACGAGCAGCCGGATCGCTTGGGCGAGCATCATCTCCAAGGCCTGCATCTCGCCGTTCACTTCGATGCGCAACGCCTGAAACAGCCGCGCCCGGAATTTCGACTCCGCTCCGCGCGGGGTAACGCTTTCGGTCGCCCGCAGCAGGTCGCCGGTCGTCGTCAGCGGCCCCGCCGTTTCGCGATGCCGCACGATGGCGCTTGCCACCCGGAAACATTTGTCCAATTCGCCGTACCGCCCCAACAGTGCGGCCAGCTGCTCCGTTTCGTATGTGTTGACGATGTCGGCTGCGCTTCGGCTCCCGCTCCGCTGGTTCATCCGCATGTCCAACGGCCCGTCGAACCGGAACGAGAATCCGCGCTCGGCTGTGTCGAAGTGGTGCGACGAGACGCCCAAGTCTGCCAAAATGCCGTCCACGCTGTCGAATCCTGCCGCCCGCACGCAGCCGCGCAGGAACCGGAAGTTGTTGTGTATCGGGATCAACCGCTTGTCGTCGGGGGCTTGGGCGAGTGCCTCGGCATCCTGGTCGAAGGCCACGAGCCGCCCTTTCCGCCCCAATCGGGCGAGTATCTCGCGCGAGTGTCCTCCTCCGCCGAAGGTTGCGTCGACGTAGACGCCGTCCGGTCGGATGTTCAACAGGTCGACGCTTTCGCGCAGCAAAACGGGATCGTGGTATGCGGACATGGTGGACAAACGGATCGCCGGGGATTAAAATTGGGGTAAAGTTACATTTTTTTTACATTTGTTCCGGAATATGGAAGCCATAGATATAGGTCGCCTGTTGCGGGCGAAGAATCCCCGGCTGGCGCGGTGGACGCCCCGGTTCGTGGTCCGGTGGATCGAACGGCTGGTCCGGCTGGACCGGATCAACTATGTACTCGAACATTTCGGCGACCGGCCGCCGATGGAGTTCATCCGTTCGACGTTGGACTACATCGGTGTAACCTATACGGTCCACGGGGCCGAGCGGATTCCGGCGGGCGGACGGGTGATTTTCGCTTCGAACCATCCGTTGGGGGGGCTGGACGGCCTGATGCTGGCCGAGGCGGTGGATCCGCATGTGCGGGGGGTAAGGGTGGTCGTGAACGATCTGCTGATGAACCTCGAACCGTTGGCGCCGATCTTCGTACCGGTCAACAAGTACGGGGCGCAGAGCATGGCGTATGCCCGGCGGATGGTGGAGATGTACGAGGGGGAGACGGCGGTGATTACCTTTCCGGCGGGGCTGTGCTCGCGGCTGATCGGCGGCCGGATCACGGATATTCCGTGGCGGCGCAGTTTTGTGCAGAAGGCTTGGGAGAGCGGCCGGCCGGTGGTGCCGGTCTATATCGGGGGGCGCAATTCGATGTTTTTCTACCGTTTCGAGCGGTTGAGGCAGTTGCTGGGGGTCAAACTGAATCTCGGAACGGTGTTTCTGCCCAAGGAGATGTTCGACCAGCGGGGAAAACACATAGATATCTATATCGGGGAGCCGGTGGAGCTCACGCCGGAACATACGGTGCGGGAGTGGGTGGAGATCATTCGCGAACGGGCCTATGCGTTGCGTCCGGAGGGACGGTAAGGTAAAGCGGCAAAAATCACGATTCCGGCGACAGACCGCCGGTCGTTGCAACCTGTGTCGGAATCACTTCTTCCAGAGATGGACCTGGACCGTTGCCTGTTGGCAGAAATCCACCCCTTGTGCCGTTTGGTGGAGGACCAGTGCCAGCCGGATATCCAGCAGCGAAGCCAGCGTTTTCGACCAGTAGATATCCGTCCGGTTGTAGAGCGGCGCATTGTAGAACGCATCTCCCCAGTAGACCAGCGTTCCGTAGGTATTCCACAGCGGCATCAGCCCCCGGCCTGCGAAAAACGTATCCTCCAAGCCCCAGCCCCGCCACTTGACATGGAGCCGCGCCTGAAATCCCGCCCTCGCCGTCCATTTTCCCGCATGGCCCACCGCCGGCCGTCCCCGCGAAAACGACCCTACGATCCCCATATCCAGCGACAGCGTATCCAACGGCGTCATCTTTCCGAAATCGAACTTGCCGTAGGCCTGATACATCGCATTGTCCACCAGAAAGTGCGGTGCCAACCCATTGTCAACCGCCCGTTGTCCGAGCCGGTAGTGGTAATAGGTCCCCACTAACCCCAGCTGAAACTGATTGTACTTTCCCCATTGCAGATGCCCCGACACCCCCACCATGAACGCCTCTTTGCCCTGCACCGTATCCTGTATATTCCAGTCGAGAAAGGTCTCCAACAGCCCCCGTTTGCCCTCCCAGCGGAACAGCGCCCCCGCCAGCGTCCGTTTGAAATAGCCCACCGAGTCCGAAAAGAATGCCCGCGGATAGTCGCCTTTCAACTCCTCCCGGGGGAACAGACCGGCAAACGCCGTGAACACCTGTCCCTGGTAGTTGTAATAGGCTACCAAGTCCGGCACCTTGTTGAACGGTTTCTGTCCGAACTCCTGCAAGCCGCTGACCCCCGTCATGATCCGGTGTCTGCCCTCGAAACGCAGCCCCACCGTCGGCGTTATCCATGCCGCCGACATCGTTTGCGGCATTTTATAATCCGAATTATACTCCCCGTTGTCGAGAAACGTCCCCAATCGGACACTGTAATCGAACCCTGTTCGCTTAGTCGAGTCCCCCGTCTCCGCCGCCCGCGCCGGACAGACTGTCCAAACAAGCCCCAAGGCCAAGCCGATCCAATGTTTTCCGAAAGTCATCATCGTCGAATCGAATAAAAATCCGCACCCCCGCGGAATCGAAATCGCAGAAGTGCGGAGAGTATGAAACAGAAAAAAGAGGGTGGAAGATCGGGCTCGAACCGACGACCTCTTGAACCACAATCAAGCGTTCTAACCAACTGAACTACATCCACCGGGGGCAAAAGTACAACACTTTTCGGAACTTCCAAAAAAAATGAACTACTTTTGCAGAAGCGAACCCACCGAGATCCACCCTCAGCCATTTGACCCGTCCGTGAGAGTCGAGACCTTCATAGCCAGCCGGTTGAGCAGCGGAGGACGCAAAGCCGCCTTGATGCTGCGCGTGGCCACGATGTGCGTGGCCGTGAGCATGGCCGTCATGACCGTTGCGCTCGGAGTGGTGAACGGTTTTCGCAGCACGATCGTCGAGCAGGTGGCCGGGTTTGCCGCCGACATCCAGATCACCGCTTTCGGGAGCGGTCAGGCTTACGAAAGCACGCCGGTCCTCTACGATTCCGTGCAAGTCGGCGCGATTCGGCAGACCGGGGGCGTGGCGCATGTGCAGCGGTTCGCCCTGAAAGCCGGCATCGTTCGCAACGACGAAGCGATTCAGGGGATCGTCCTGCGGGGGTTGGCTCCGGAGAGCGACACCGCCTTTTTGCACCGCCATCTCATCGCCGGACGGATTCCCGCCGGCTCCGACAGCGTTCGCCACCGCGAGGCCGTGATTTCGGAGAGCCTGAGCCGCAGCATGCGGTTGGCACTGGGCGACCGTTTTGAAGTCCTCTTCGTCGACGACGGGGCCCCGCGGCGCGACCGGCTGAAGGTGGCCGGCATCTACCGCAGCGGCATGGAGGAGTTCGACCGAATGACCGTGTTCGGCGACATGGGAGTGGTTCAGCGGCTCAACGGCTGGAGCCGGGAGCAGATCGGCGGATACGAAGTCGCTTTGCAGGCGGGAGCGGACGGAGACGAGACCGCCCGGCGATTGACCGAAACGGTCGGGAGAACAGCAGGTGCGGAGAGCGACGACGACTGGGAGTGGCTGTGGGAAGGCGGCGGAACCGCTGTGCCGGAACTGGTCGGGACCGAAACGGAGGGGCAGCGGTTAGCGGTCGCGACGGTGGCCGAACGCTACCCGCAACTCTTCGACTGGCTCCGGATGCTGGGGCTGAACACGACGATCGTCATTGCGATCATGCTGATCGTAGCCATCGTCAACATGTCGTCGGGGGTGTTGATCGTGGTGCTCGAACAGACCCGCACCATCGGCCTGCTCAAGGCGCTGGGGATGTCCAACGGCGTCCTGCAACGCACGTTCGTCCTCCGCTCGGTGCGGATCACGCTCCGGGGGCTGCTGTGGGGCAATCTGGCCGGACTGGCGCTCTGTCTCCTGCAACAACATACGGGCCTGCTGACGCTCGACCCGGAAAACTACATGATGGCGACCGTTCCGGTTCGGATCGACGGGTGGCAGACGGTCGCCCTGAATGCCGGCACCTTGGCCGTCGTTACGGTTTCGATGCTGCTGCCGACCGCCTGGATCGCCCGCATCGCCCCCGAACAATCCATCCGATTCCAATGATCAAACCGTACGACGAAAAACCGACCGGCAAAAAAGAGCAGGTTCGCACGATGTTCGACGCCATTGCAGGGCGTTACGACCTGCTGAACCACCTGCTGTCGATGAACATCGACCGGCGGTGGCGGCAGGCGGTGGTGCGGATGGTGCGGCGGCAGCGGCCGGAGAGCGTATTGGACGTCGCGACCGGGACGGGCGATTTGGCGATCGCCGTGGGGCGGGCCTTGCCGGAAGCGGCGCTGACGGGGGTGGATCTCTCGCCGGAGATGCTGCGGATCGGGCGGCGGAAAGCGGCGGAACGGCTCCCGGGACGGGAGATCCCGTTCGTCGAGGGAGATGCCGAGCAGCTGCCCTTTGCGGAGGGAACCTTCGGGGCGATCACCTGCGGTTTCGGGGTGCGCAACTTCGAGGACCTGAGGCGGGGGGTGGCGGAGATGCACCGTGTGCTGCGGCCGGGCGGAGGGCTTTACATCCTCGAATTTTCGATGCCGGCGGAGCGCAGCCTGTCGGGACGGCTCTACCGGTTCTATTTCCGGCGAATCCTGCCGAAGATCGGACGGCTGATCTCGCGGGAGAACCGGGCCTACAGCTACCTGCCGGAGTCGGTGGAGGACTTTCCGTACGGCGGACGGTTCTGCACGCTGCTGCAGGAGGCCGGATTCGCCGAACCGCAGCGAAAGGAGTTGATGGGTGGGATTGCGACCATTTATAAAACTGAAAAACGATGAAACGATTAGCCTATGTATTCGGCTTGGCCGCGGCGGCTCTGCTGCTGAGCAGCTGCGGAGTGCTGACGCTGCTGAAGATGCGGGCCGACCGGATGGAATCGCACCGGATCGAGTCGCTGCAGCTCGGTGCGATCGACGAACGGATTACGGTGGCGGTGCACAACGGCAACAAAAAGGCGGTTACGTTCAGCAGCGGCCAGATCGAACTTCGGGTGGGGGACCGGACGGTCGGGGTGGCGACGCTGCGGGAGGCGGTGGTCGTCGAACCGGGCAGCAGCCGGGTCGACCTGCCGGTGCGAATCCGGCTTCCGCACGAAGGGTGGCGGTCGTTGCTCAGTTTAGCTTTGTCGACGCTCCGGGAGGACGACGGGCCGGCACGGCGGGATATCCGGGTCGTCGGGACGATCGGAATCGAGAAAGGCCGCAAACGCATGACGGTGCGGTTCAAGCGCCGGATCGACGAACAGACACTCATCGATGCCGGCAAAACACTCATCGGGTCGGCCGACTCGAATCAGTCGTAAAACTCTATTCCGTAAAACATCATGAAACGTTTTCTATTGTGTACGGTTTTTGCCACGGTATGCGCGGCGTCGGGCGCACAGGATCGGGTGGGGGCTTATGCGGCGCAGCTGCGGACGGCGGAGCCTCGGACGGGGGCGAGAATCGAGGTGAGCAACGATGCGGAGGTAGCGACAGGATTGCGGTTGGTGGTGCCGAAT
This sequence comes from Rikenella sp., assembly GCA_022511025.1. Classification (GTDB taxonomy): domain Bacteria; phylum Bacteroidota; class Bacteroidia; order Bacteroidales; family Rikenellaceae; genus Rikenella. The sequence continues at coordinate 8,819 of JAFLSI010000016.1, forward strand.
GGCCAGACGGTGGGATACCGCATCTGCATCTTTTTCGACAATAAACAGAACGGACGGAGTTTGGCGAACGAGGCGCTGGAGTCCTTTCGGAACCGCTTTCCTGAGATTCCGGGCGAGGTGGTGTACGACAATCCGACCTTCAAAACGATGGTGGGCTACTGTGTGGATATGAACGAGGCGTCGATGCTGCTGGGCCGCGTGCGGGAGTTTTTCTCGAATGCGGTGATACGGACGGAGACCTTGTCGATCGCCCAGCTGCGGCAAAGTCCGGTGCTGACCGGGATGCAGGAACGTGCCGATTCGGTGGAGATGCCGGCGGAGCGGATCCTCCTGACGGAGTAGCCGAAAGGGGTGGACCCGAAAAGAGCCGAAACCATGACAACGACCGAGAAGATGATCGCTTTGCTGCGCCGGCTGAAGAGCGAGATGAACGGGGCGGTAACCGATGCCATGCGCGGGTATGGAGGCGGCATGCAGGGGTATGGGTTGAACTATGGGGTGTCGCTGCCGACGATCCGGGAGATCGCGCGGGCATACGCTCCCGACCACGAACTGGCTGGGCTGTTGTGGCAGCAGGATGTGCGGGAGCTGAAACTCGCTGCGCTTTTCGTCGAAGATCCGGCAGCCGTTACGACGGCCCAGATGGAGGCGTGGGCGGCGGAGTGGCGGGGGACGGAACTGGTCGAACAGTGTGCGATGCAACTCTTTTGGCGGTCGCCGGATGCTTTGCGGCAGGCCGAAGCGTGGGCGGTGCTGTCCGGTCCGGAGGGGGCGATGAGGCGGCTGGCGGCGTTCTACCTGCTCGGCAAATTGGCCGCAGCGGGGGAAAAGGTTTCCGACCCGGCCTTTGCGGAGTTGCTGGACAACACGCGGATTTTCGGGCCGGACACAACGGAACGGTCGGCAGTCTATGCCCTGCGGGAGATATACCGGCACCGGCCTGAACTGCACGAGTCGGTGTTTGCCTGCCTGAACCGGCTGCCGCAACAGGTATCCGACGAGGTGCGGTGGCAGATAGACTATCTGTAGCCCTCATTGGGTCGTTACCCTCGCGGACCGACAAGCCGGAGTTATCCGATGCGTTTCTGCTCCCCACCGGGAGAGTTTTTTTTGGCCGTTTGCAATATTTTTCCTTACTTTGCGGTACAAATTGAATGCGAATCACAATAAGGAGTTTTTTACTCCGTTGTGAAAACATCCGGGGCGGCCTCCTGCTCTATCGCAGGAGGTCGCCCCTTTTTTGTGCTGCGTGTCCGGCTTGGGCAGACACTGTCAATCTATCCGCCGGAAAACCAACGCCGAACGGCTGATGTTGTAAATCCGCATGTAGTGCCGCGTTACCCCGTCTCCGTCCGTCCGGGGACAGGTAAAGTATGCGCCCCGTCTGGAGTCGTCGCTTCCCGCCTGTACCCGTCCCTGTCCGCCGAATGCCGTCTCGTCGCTGCTGAGCACCACCTCCCATTTCCCCGCTGCGGGCGCCGGCAGTTCGTAGTCCGGAATACTCGCCGACGGATGCCAGTTGAAGACGAACAGCAGCCCCCCCTGTTTGTAAATCAACGTTTTGTTCTGCTCGTCTACCCGGATCCGGTAGCCGTATCCGGCCTGCAGGATTTTGTACGCTTTCAGCAGGGCGACCATCGCCCGCTCGAACCGCACGAGGTCGATATAGCGCAGGTAGTCCGCCTCGGCCAACGACCACTGCCTCCGCGCATGGGCGTAGCTCCAGCCGTTCCCCTCCCGCGGAAAGTCGATCCACTCCGGATGGCCGAACTCGTTGCCCATGAAGGTCAGATAGGCCTCGCCCCCCAAAGTCGACGTAATGAGCCGGATCATCTTGTGCAAGGCGATCCCCCGGTCGACAATCAGGTTTTGCGATTCGCGGTTCATGGCAAAGTACATCTCCTTGTCCATCAGCCGGAAAGCGATCGTTTTGTCGCCCACCAACGCCTGGTCGTGCGATTCGCAGTAGGCCACCGTCCGCACCCCGGGCAGCCGGTTGCAAAGCACCTCCCACATCCGGTGCAGGTCCCACGCCTCGTCCGGTACATCTTTCAGGTACTCGATCCAAAAGTCCGGAATCGCCATCCCCAACCGGTAGTCGAATCCGATGCCGCCGTCCGCGATCGAAAAGGTAATGCCCGGCATGCCGCTCACATCTTCCGCCACCGTAACCGCCCCCGGTCGCAACTCGTGCACTAATTCGTTGGCCAAGGTCAGATAGAGAATCGCATCCCGGTTCGCCCCCCCGCCGAAATAGGCCTCCAACCCCCAGTCCGGCGCATCGACTCCGTGGTGGTGATAGAGCATCGAGGTAACGCCGTCGAACCGGAATCCGTCGAAGTGGAACTCTTCGAGCCAATATTTGATGTTGGAGAGCAGAAAATGCTGCACTTCGTGTTTCCCGTAGTCGAAAAGCATCGAGTCCCACTGCGGATGTTCGCCCGCCGGCCCGGGAACCGAGTAGAGGCAGTCGGTGCCGTCCAACCGGTTGATCCCTTCGTTGAGGTTCTTGACATAGTGCGAATGCACGAGGTCCATGACCACCCCCAGACCTAATTCGTGCGCCCGTTTGACCAACCGTTTCAAATCTTCCGGCGTGCCGAAACGCGAACTCGGCGCGAAAAAGTTGCTCACATGGTACCCGAAGCTCCCGTAATAGGGGTGTTCGGCAATCGCCATCAATTGTATGGTATTGTACCCCAGCTCCTTGATTTTCGGAAGGATGCGTTCCGTAAACTCTTCGTAGCTCCCGACTCCCTCCCGCTCCTGGGCCATTCCGATATGGGCTTCGTAGATCAGCAGGCCGCCCTCCTGTGCTGTCCGTGCGGTCAGGTCGCAGGCATCTTCGCCCCACTCGAATGGTACAGGCGGTGCCCACACTTGTCCGCAAAAGTCTTTCGAGCGGTCGTCCTGCACCACACGGCGGATATAGGCCGGGATGCGGTCGATCCAGCTGCCGTCGGCCCCGTGGATATACATCTTCACCAAACTGCCGTGCCGAAGCCGGCCGCCGGTGGCTGTGTCGGGCAGAAAAAGCGACCAGACGCCGTTCGAGCCGGACAGCGGTTCGGCGGGAAACTGGGTGCGCTCCCAGTCGTTGAAGTCGCCGAACAGGAATACCTCTTTGGCGCCGGGCAGCCACTCCCGGAACCACCAGCCTTGCTGCTTCGGATCGTAATGCAGGCCGAAGTAGAGGTGTGCGTTGGCGTACTCGGCGAGCGAGCCGCATCCCTGCCGTATGTCGTTCATCCGGTCGTGAAAGCGCCGGCTGCGTGCGGCGATCTCGGCGGCGGCGGGTCTCAGCCACGGGTCGTGCTCCACCATCGGCGGAACGGCAGGATTCGGGGTGTGGTCCATAGAGGGGAGTGAATTACGGGTGAGTGGTTTTGGCAAATATACACAATTCGGGCAGCCGGCAAAGAAAAACCCTCCGACAGATTTTTTCTGTCGGAGGGGAAAAGAGAGTCTTGCGGCGGATTCCCTTATTCGTTCGAGAAGGTCAAACCCGTCTCCGAAGCATCCACCACGACCGGCTTCTCTTTGTTCACCCGGCCGCTCAGGATCTGTTTCGAAAGTTCGTTCACCAAGTTGCGTTGCAGCGACCGTTTGATCGGCCGCGCTCCGAACTGCGGGTCGAATCCGTCCTGCGCCAGCCATTCCACCGCCCGGTCGCTCACCGACAACTCGATGCCGCTTTGTGCCAGCATCCGCGTCAGCCCTCCGATCTGCAGCGCAACGATCTGCCGCACATCGGCCAGAGTCAGCGGCAGGAACATGATGATCTCGTCGATCCGGTTCAGGAACTCCGGACGAATCGTCTGCTTCAGCAGATCCATCAACTCGGTCTTCGTCTGCTCGATGATCCCGTTCCGTTTGTCCTCTGCCAGCTCCCGGTCGTTCAGCCCGTCGAACCGTTCGTTGATCAGGTGCGAACCGATGTTCGAGGTCATGATGACGATCGTGTTGCGAAAATCCACCGTTCGTCCCTTGTTGTCCGTCAGCCGGCCGTCGTCCAGCACCTGAAGCAGGATGTTGAAGACATCCGGATGGGCCTTTTCGATCTCGTCCAGCAGCACCACCGAGTAGGGTTTGCGCCGCACCGCTTCGGTCAGCTGCCCCCCCTCGTCGTAGCCCACGTAGCCCGGAGGCGCTCCGATCAGCCGCGACACGCTGTGCCGCTCCTGGTACTCGCTCATGTCGATCCGCGTCATGAGTCCCGCATCGTTGAACAGAAACTCTGCCAATGCCTTGGCTAACTCCGTCTTTCCGACCCCCGTGGTGCCGAGGAAGATGAACGAACCGATCGGTTTGTGCGGGTCTTGCAGCCCCGCCCGCGACCGCCGCACCGCATCCGAAATGGCCCGGATCGCCTCCTCCTGACCGATGACCCGCTTGTGCAGCTCGTCTTCCATGAAGAGCAGTTTTTCCCGTTCGCTGGCTAACATCCGGCTCACCGGAATCCCCGTCCAACGCGAAACCACCCCCGCAATGTCCTCCGCATCGACCTCCTCCTTGATCATCGGGTTGTCGTTCTGGCTCTCGCCCAACTGCCCCTGCAGCCGCTCGATCTCCCGCTCCGCCTCCTGAATCTTGCCGTAGCGCAACTCCGCCACCCGGCCGTAGTCGCCCCGCCGTTCGGCATCGGCCGCCTCCAACTTGTAGCTGTCGATCGCCTCCTTCTCTTTCTGGATACCCTCGATGAGGTCGCGCTCGCCCTGCCACTTCGCCCGCAGTGCATTCCGCTGCGCATTGAGCTCCTCGATCTGCTGGGTCAGCTCCTCGACCTTTTTGTCGTCATTCTCGCGCCGGATCGCCTCCCGCTCGATCTCCAACTGGCGCACCCGCCGGTCGAGTTCGTCGATCTCCTCCGGCACGGAGTTCATCTCGGTACGCAACTTGGCCGCCGCTTCGTCGATCAGGTCGATCGCCTTGTCCGGCAGAAACCGCGACGTGATGTACCGGTGCGACAACTCCACCGAAGCGATAATGGCTTCGTCCTTGATCCGCACCTTGTGGTGGTTCTCGTACCGCTCTTTCAGCCCCCGCAGAATCGAGATGGCGTCCGGAACGCTCGGCTCGTCCACCATCACCTTCTGGAACCGACGTTCGAGGGCTTTGTCCTTCTCGAAGTATTTCTGGTATTCGTCCAGCGTCGTCGCGCCGATCGCCCGCAGCTCGCCCCGTGCCAAGGCCGGCTTCAGAATGTTGGCTGCATCCATCGCCCCCTCGCCTCCGCCGGCGCCGACCAGCGTGTGGATTTCGTCGATAAAGAGGATGATCTGCCCGTCGGAGTCGATCACCTCTTTGACCACCCCTTTCAACCGCTCTTCGAACTCGCCTTTGTATTTCGCTCCGGCGATCAGCGCCCCCATGTCGAGCGAAAAGAGTTGTTTGTCGCGCAGGTTTTCGGGTACGTCGCCATCCACGATCCGGTGGGCCAGCCCCTCGGCTATCGCGGTCTTCCCGACACCCGGCTCGCCGACCAGAATCGGGTTGTTCTTGGTGCGCCGGGTCAGAATCTGAAGCACGCGCCGGATTTCGTCGTCGCGCCCGATCACCGGGTCGAGCCGTCCCTTGCGCACCTGTTCGATCAGGTTGACGGCGTATTTACCCAGCGAGTCGAACTGCTGTTCGTTCGTCTGGCTGTCGACCGTAGCCCCTTTGCGCAGCTCCTGGATGGCTGCGGTCAGCTCTTTTTCGGTTACGCCGGCATCTTTGAGCAGCTGCCCGGTGTCGGCCAACCCCAGCAGGATGTGTTCCGGGGTAACGTATTTGTCGCCGAACCGGGTCGTGGCCTGCATCGCTTTCTGCATCACGCGGTTGCTGTCGTTCGAGAGGTAGGGCTCGCCTCCCTGCACTTTCGGCAGGCGGGCGAGTTCGTTCTCTGCGGCGTTCCGCAGGGCGGCCAGGTTGGCGCCTGCTTTGTTCAGCAGGTAGACTCCGATGGAGTCCTCCTCACGGAGCATGGCGCTCAGGATGTGGACCGGTTCGACGGCCTGCTGCCCACCCGCAACGGCGTTGTTTATCGCCTGCTGGAGCAGCTCTTGTGCTTTGATAGTCAAATTATTCGTAGTCATAGCTTATCTTGTTTTTAATAGGTTCTTTTTTCTTTGTTCGGTTTCCGCCGCATGGGTTTGTGCAAACTCCTTGCCAAAGAGATTTCGGACTGACATTTTGTCATCCGCATTCGGTGCGGACGGTCGGCGATAGGATATGAAAAATCCCTTTTCACCGAACAACTGTTCGGTGAAAAGGGATTTTCGTACGATCTTTTCCGCCAACTACGCCTTGGGTGTCGGCAGGTCTATGTATTTTCAGGTCAGGTCGCCCCCTCTCTCTCACCCCCCCCTCCAACTATTTATTCCTCCGCCCCTGCTTCACCATCCCCCTGGAACGGATTCCCCAATCCGAAGTTCTGAATCGTGGCGTTTTCGGTCTGCTCCTCGATCTGCTGCTGCAACCGGTCCGTGCTTCGGGCAATGTCCGCCCGCGGCATCGCCATCGTAGCCATCAAACTGAGCGCCACGATCGCTACCGCCAGCCCCCAAGTGAACTTTTCGAGAAAATCGGCGGTCTGCCGAACCCCCATCACCTGGTTGGAAGCCCCGAAATTGGCCGCCATCCCGCTCTTCGGATTCTGGGCCAGCACCGCGAGAATCATCAGAAAACTGGCGAAAATGATCAGAACAATGAAAAAAATGTACATGGTTAAATCGTGTCTCTGTAAAAAGTATGTGTGCGAATCTGAGCGGCCTACCGCCCGCCGTATCCGGCCTGCACGGCAGCAATCAGGTTTGCAAAGTAAACGCTTTTTTCCGGATATTTCAAACTTAATTTGTAATAAATTTCGAGGGCACGCTCCGGCAGCCCCTGGGCCAAATAGATTTCGGCCAGTGTCTCCGTCGCGATCTCGCTGTCTTCGGCGACCGATGCAGCGGAAATATCTTCCTGCATCGGTTCGTCCCTGCTGCCCATTGCCGGCGGTGGCACGATGCGTTCGCCCTCTCCGCGGCTTTCGAGAAATTCATCGATCACGGCCACGGTGTCGGGTCGCGACGGATCGGCATACCGTTCCGCCTCCGCCGCTGTGTACGAGGCGTATCCGTTGGCCGAAACTGCGGTGTCGTCTAACAGCAGCCGCGGCCACGGATGGACGAACAGGCGCACGTCGGCTCGCCTCAAAGCGCGCCGGTACCCGGCGGGATCGGAGCTGCGCAGGGCGCGCATCTGCATGTACCGCCCCAAGGTAAACCACGGGTAGGTCTTGACCAGATCGTAAAGCCGGGCCGGAACGCCGGGCTGGTCGAGCCGGGTGTAGTCGTCCAAGTAGGTGCCGAGCGTGTTTTTCATCGTGTTTACCAGTTCGACAAGGCTTCGTTAAAGATGTCGTCGACGAGTTTCTCGACGATCTGCGGAATCAGGGTCCCTTCGGCCTGACTCAGCAGGACGTTGGTGTTGTAGTCTTCGTAGTTGCTGAAACTTTTCTCGAAATTGAATTGCGGCTCGGCTTTGTTGACGAATTTCACGCGCACGGTAATGGTCAGCCGGTTCATCATGGCGTACTCTTCGCCGGAAATGGCCACGGGGTCGGAGCTGTAACCGGTAATTTCGCCGGTAAAGCTGAGGTCGCCGTCTTCGGGGACGACTTGCAGCCGGGTCTGGCTGGCCAACTTGCTTTTCAGCTCGTCGGTGAAGGTGGGGCTGAGGATCGGGGCCACCATGGCGGCCATGTTGTTGAAATAGCCGACGGAGACGGTCTTGCTCTTGGTGTAGTCGACCGAGGCGCCGGAGAAGGAGTAGGTTACGGAACAACTTGCTCCGAAACGCAACACGAGGCCGACGAGCAGCATACCGTAAATGGAGGATAGCATTCGCTTCATAGTGCGAAGATACGGATTTGTTTGGATTTTGAGATTCGGTTCCCGTCGGGCGGTCCGTGCAGCTTGGTGCTTCCCGGGTCGGCCGACTGCAACTCTCCCGCGGCGGAATGGATCCGTACGGAGGAGTCAATGCTTCATGGCCCGATCCATATCGCGTTTGGCGTCTTTCTCCTTGAGATGCTCCCGTTTGTCGTACTTTTTGCGTCCGCGTGCCAGACCGATCGCCAATTTCGCCAATCCCCGGTCGTTGATGAACAGCCGCAGGCCCACCACCGTCAACCCTTTGTCCTGCAAGGCTCGTTCGATTTTTTTGATCTCCTTGCGATTCAACAGCAATTTGCGATCCCGCATCGGAGTGTGGTTGTTGTAGGTCCCCCAGTGGTACTCGGCAATGTTCATCCCGTGGACGTAGAGTTCGCCCCGGTGCAGGAAACAGTAGCAGTCCACCAAGCTCGCCTTGCTCAGCCTCACCGATTTGATTTCGGTTCCTGTCAGCACGATGCCTGCCACCCACTCTTCGAGTATTTCGTAATCGAACGTGGCCCGTTTGTTCCGGATCGATATTTTGTTCTGTTCGGCCATAACGATGTCGGTGCAAAGATAACGATAATCGGGATTCGGACAGTATGGCCGAATCCCGATTGCCCCATAAAACGGAATACGCCCGGCACTGGATCAGTGCCGGGCGTATTCTGTGCGGTCAAAATGAATGTTAGTATTTCATTTTGTATTTCACTTTCACAACTTCGACGAATTGTGCGTGTTCGAAGAAGTTGTAGAAGTTCACTTCGGTAGCGGCCAGTTCCGCAGCCTGCGGATTCTGTGCGACAGCTGCTTTCAGGTTGGATACCAATGCGTCGGCATTGCCTTCCTGTGCAGCGATCACTGCTTTCACATAGTTGGCGCTCCAGGTGTTCATCCCGGCCAGCTGCTGTTTTGCTTTTGCGACATTGCCGTTCAGCAGTTCAGCCAATGCCTGGTTGTAGCCGTCCAGAGTTTTGGCTGCGGCAGCGTAGTTCCCGTTGGCCAGTTCGACCAGCCCTTTGTTGTACTTCGCTTCCGGAGCCGACGAAGCGGCGAAGAATTTGGCAGCTTCGACCTTGTTGCCGTCGGCCAGTGCGACAACGCCCAAGTTGTTCAGGACGTTCGGATCGGTGTTGTTCAGCGAAGCGGCTTTCAGGAACGCAGCTTTTGCACCGGCATAGTCCCCTGAGTTGGCCAATACGACCCCGAGGTTGTTGTACCCGCGGTAGCAGTTGTATTTGTCAGCCGCAGCTTTGTAGATCCGCGCTTTGGTTGCGTTGTCCGTGTAGAGGGTCGCAGCGAAGAGCATCTCTTCGACGTTGAGTTTGTTGATGTCCGTAGCGACTGCTTCTTTGAGTTCGGCATCGGTCAGCCCTTCGACCCGTACGTTGACCGTCATTTTCGAGCGGCGCAGTTCCGGCAGGATCTTGTCAGCCAGCACTTGGAACGCTGCGCTCATGTTTTTGATTTCGCGGTCGCGCACTTGCGGGTCGCTGTACATCGAGAGCACTTGCAGAATCAGGGCTTTGTCCTGAATATCCGATGCTTCGACCAGTTCTTTGAACCCTTCCCAGTCTTCGCCCATGGCGTTGACGTCGAATTTGGTTCCGACCGGCATTTTGTCTTTCTTGAACTTGGCGCTGACGGCTTTTTCGGTAGCCGCACCGCGTTCTTTCGACAGTCTGTCGTTCAGCGAGAGCGGGCCGTCCGGCGAAGCATAAGCCTGGGTGTAAACGTCGCCTACGGTCTTTTTGGCATCCCCGGAGTTAGCGACGATGAAGTCTTCCAAGGCTTTGATGTCTTCTTTGGCCAGCTGGTTCGAGCGTACGTTCGACTGGTTGATCACAAACATGATCTTGGCCGATTCCGAAATGTTGGTTACGCGCTGGAACGCATCCGGTGCGATAGCCACTTTCGCATAGTTGTCGGCCATCAGCTGGAGCGTGTTGACCCCGTTGGCCACCAGAACCGGGGTGTTGTATGCGGTGAAGTTTTTAATCTTGTTCCCGTTTTTCACGCATTTGGCTTCGACTTTGAGGACGAGCTGCGACAGGCGCATGTTCGGGTCGTACGCGATGGATACGTTCATCGAGAACGTGCCGCCCGAGTAAGGAACCACGGTATAGTTGTCCTGTACCTTTTCCCCCTGGAAGAAGTGCGGTTCGCCGGCATATTCGGTGCCGTCGATGGCCGAAACGATGGTCGGGGTAACTTTCAGCACGCCGAAACGGTGGAATACCTTGGCCGGAATGTTCACCGTAACGGTCGTTACGGCGTTGTCCCCTTTCAGGGTAACCAGTTCCGGAGCACTGGTAACCGTGATGCCCTGTGCCGTCTTCTTCATCATTTTGCTGAAGCAGGTACAGCTGCTGAGAAGAGCCGACGCAGCGAGAACCGCGAGGCTGATGTTCAGAAACTTTCTCATAATCAGTGAATTGTTATTGAATTGGTTTTGTTGTTTTGTTGCATTCAGTTCGCTGAACTGCAAAGTTACGAATTTGTCGGAAAAAGTCGCCTAAGTAACTGCGAAAAAATTTTTTCTCGGTTTTCCGTAACGGGAATTGCAGCCGCGGACGGTTGTCTATTCCTTGGCGATCAATACCTTGCGGGACAGTTTGAGTTTCCCGTTTTTCGGATCGATGCCGATCAGTTTGACGTCCATCAGGTCTCCCTCTTTGATTCCGGTCTCTTCCATGGTCTCGAACCGGCGGTGGGCGATCTCCGAGATGTGGAGCAGGCCGTCTTTTCCGGGCAGAATTTCGACGAATGCGCCGAAGGCTACCACCGATTTGACTTTCCCGTGGTAGACGGTCCCGACTTCCGGCACGGCGGTCATCGCTTTGATCTTGGCGATCGCTGCCTCTACGCCGTTTTTGTCGGCGCCGAAGACGTCGACTTTCCCGATTTCGCCCTCTTCGGTAATGGTAATCGTGGTCCCGGTCTCTTTCTGCATCTCCTGGATCACTTTGCCGCCCGGTCCGATCACGGCGCCGATGAACTCTTTCGGTATCGTGATCTGAACCATCCGCGGCACGTGCGGTTTGTAGTCTTCGCGCGGTGCGGCGATGGTCTCGGTCAGCTTGCCGAGGATGTACAGACGCCCCTGACGGGCCTGTTCCAAGGCTGCGGCGAGTACGTCATACGAGAGGCCGTCGACTTTGATGTCCATCTGTGTGGCGGTAATCCCGTCTGCCGTCCCGGTAACTTTGAAGTCCATATCTCCCAAGTGGTCTTCGTCTCCCAAAATGTCCGACAGCACGGCCACCCGTTCTCCTTCGGCGATCAACCCCATGGCGATCCCCGAAACCGGTTTTTTGATTTTCACTCCGGCGTCCATCAGGGCCAGCGTTCCGGCGCATACCGTCGCCATGGAGGACGAGCCGTTCGATTCCAGAATGTCGGATACGACCCGGATGGCGTACGGGCACTCCGATTCGTCCGGAATCATGGGTTTCAGCGCCCGGAATGCGAGGTTCCCGTGGCCGATCTCGCGCCGCGACAGCCCTCTGGCGGGCCGAGCTTCGCCGGTCGAGAAGGGCGGGAAGTTGTAGTGGAGGACGAACCGTTCGGTCCCCTCCCGCAGCACGTCGTCGATCATCTTTTCGTCCAGTTTCGTGCCGAGCGTAACGGTCGTCAGCGACTGGGTCTCTCCGCGGGTGAAGACTGCCGACCCGTGCGGCGCCGGCAGGTAGCCTGCTTCGCACCAGATCGGACGGATTTCGGTCGTCTTCCGCCCGTCCAACCGGATCCCTTCGTTGAGGATCAGGTTCCGCATGGCGGGTTTGAGGGCATAGTCGTGGAAATAGCGACGGATCATGCTCTCCTTGGCCGTCCGTTCCTCTTCGCCGTGCCGGGTCTGGAATTCCTCCAAGTAGGCATCCAGAATCTGGTCGAACTTGTCGCTCCGTTCGTGTTTGGGCAACTGGCTCTTGGCCACTTCGTAAACTTGGTCGTAGGTCGCTGCCGCCACTGCATCGCGCAGCTCCCAGTCATTCTGTTCATGACAATAGGTCCGCTTTTCGACCTTGCCCACCTCCTGCATCAGTTCGATCTGTGCGCGGCACTGTTTCTTGATCTCTTCGTGGGCAAATTTGATGGCGTCGAGCATCACGGCTTCCGACACCTCTTTCATCTCGCCTTCGACCATCATGATGTTGTCGACGGTTGCGGCCACCATGATGTCCAGGTCGCAGGTTTCGCCTGCCATCTGCGAGAAGGTGGGGTTAATGACGAACTGTCCGCCGATCCGGGCTACGCGCACTTCCGAGATCGGCCCGCCGAACGGAATCGTGGATACGGCCAGTGCCGACGAGGCCGCCAGACCGGCCAGTGCGTCGGGCTGAATGTCCGGATCGGCCGAGATGAGGGTTACGTTCACGAATACTTCGGCGTGGTAGTCGCTCGGAAACAGCGGCCTCAAGGCCCGGTCGATCAGGCGGGAGACGAGAATTTCGTAATCGCTCGGCCGTGCTTCGCGTTTCAGGAATCCGCCGGGGAAGCGTCCGTTGGCGGCGTATTTCTCCTTATACTCTACCGAAAGGGGCATGAAGTCGACATCTTCCTTGGCATCTTTGGCTGCCACGACGGTGGCCAGCAGCATGGTGTTTCCCTGCCGCACCACGACAGCGCCGTCGGCCTGCTTCGCGAGCTTGCCGGTTTCGATCTCAATGGTGCGTCCGCCGCTGAGGTCGATGCTTTTCTTTGTTGCGTTGTAATACATGGGTTGTAATTTGTTGTCCGTAAATTTTCGGGGCTAAGATACGAAAAAAAACAGGCTCTGCCAATGCAAAGCCTGTCGATGGGGTAAAAAAGACGGATTCGGTCGCTATTTCCGCAGCCCCAATGCTTTCACGATCGCGCGATACCGCTCGATGTCGGTCTTCACCAAGTAGTCGAGCATGCTGCGCCGCTTTCCGACTAATTTCAACAGCGCGCGCTGGGTGTTGTAGTCGTGTTTGTGCTGCTTCAAATGTTCGGTCAGATGCGCGATCCGGAAGGAAAACAGTGCGATCTGACTCTCCGCCGATCCGGTGTCGGTCGCGGATTTGCCGTAGTTCTGAAACAGTTCCTGTTTCTTCGCTGTGTCGATGTAGGTGCTCATGTAATTATACGGTCTATTAATTAAAAGCGGGGCAAAGATAATGCTTTTTGCGATAAATGCAAAAGTCAGTCGGGCTGGATTTCGACGGGATCTCCGACTTGAACCGTGGAGACTACTCTCAGCAGGTCTTCGTTCCTCAGCCGGATGCAGCCTTCGGTGCTTCGGGTGCCGATCGATTCGGGAAAACAGGTGCCGTGGATCCCGATGCTGTAAAATTTCTGTCGCAGACGGATGAACCACGGGCCGTAGGCGCCGGCTCTGGGACCGTGGCCGTCTCTGAAATCGTGGGTCCGGTGGGAGGCTTTCTCGATGGAGGCGATGGTGAAGGTGCCTTCGGGGGTCTTATGGTCGCCCGATTTCTGCTTGTCTCCCCGGTTCGAGCCGACGGCGCAGGGAAAAATGTACAAGGTGTCGGAGCAGGAGGTCAGTACGAATAACTGACAATCCTGCTTGGAAATGACGATCTTGTTTCCTGCGTCGACGCGGAGAACGGATGCAAAAAGGAGTAATAATAAGACTAAATTTTTCATCTTTTTTGGGGGTATATATAGAAACAAAGATACTGTTTTCTGCGCTTAGTCGTTCCGGATCGAACTCTTTGCCCCCATTTCCGAACAGGGGGCCGGCGCGGTCGCAGCGATAGGGCCGTATCTTCTGAGGTGTTCCGGTTCTCTTTGTTCACAAAGCGAGCCGGGCTGTCCTGCGGTCGGAATAGTCCGGTGGTTATCGGCGGAAAAGACGCCCTTGCCAGGTGTCTCGCTCTTCGAGCCGCATTTCGAACAGTTGGAGCAGTCTTTCGTTGCGCACCGATCCCCATGGCGAGGGGTTCAGGTGGTAGCGGGGCGGTGCTTCGCCTGCAAAGCGTTCGACCACTAACTCCGGCTTCAGGCGTTCCAGCAGGTCGATAAAGAGGTCGATGTAGGCGTCCAAGGTCCAGAAGCGATAGGATTCCGGATGGGCTTCGAAGTCGCGCGCCATCGGGGTGTCCCGAAAAATTTGCAGCTGGTGGAATTTGACGGTGCTGAGCGGCAGGGCGTTGATCGCTTCGGCCTGTCCGACCAGCATCGCGTCGCTCTCGCCGGGCAGACCGAGGATGAAATGCGCTCCGCAGTGCAGTCCGCGTGCGGCGGTCATCTCCACCGCCCGCACGGCTGTCGCGAAGTCGTGGCCGCGGTTGACTCGCCGCAGTGTCTCGTCATAGACCGATTCGATGCCGTATTCGATCGCTACATAGTGTCCCTGTGCGGCCAACTCGGCGAAGTAGTCGAGTTTCGCCTCGTCCACGCAGTCGGGCCGGGTCCCGACCACGATCCCGACCACCTCCGGATGGGCGAAGGCTTCGCCGTAAATCGCGCGCAGTGCCTCCAACGGCTTGTAGGTGTTGGAATAGCTTTGGAAGTAGGCCAAGTATTTCTGGGCTTTCCGGTACCGGTTGCGGTGAAACTGGATTCCTTCTTCGATCTGCCGTCCTACGGGGTATCCTTTGTGGCTGTAGGAGGGGCTGAATGCGTCGTTGTTGCAGAACGTACATCCGCCGCTCGAGCGTGTTCCGTCGCGGTTCGGGCAGGTGAAGCCGGCGTCGATCACCACTTTTTGCACCCGTCCGCCGAACAGGCGCCGGAATCGGGCGGAGTAGCTGTTGAACCGTCGGTTATCGCCCCACGGGTATGTCGTCGGTGTCGTTGCCATGGTTTTTGTCTGTACGCTGGGTATGGGGATGTTGCGAAAACGAGCAGCGGTCGAGAAGATGAGACCTCTCGACCGCTGGACAAACTGTTTTTTCTATTGGAGCGGAAGACGAGGTTCGAACTCGCGACCCTCAGCTTGGGAAGCTGATGCTCTACCAACTGAGCTACTTCCGCTTATTTCGACATCGCAAAGATAACCGCTTTCCGAAAAGCTGCAAAATCTTTCTGCATTTTTCTTGCGGTTTTTAGGGGAGTGGCTTGCCCGTAGATGGATTACGCCGCTGATCCCTATTTGTTGTGGGCGGAGAGGATTACTGCGCGTACTGCGTACGTTAGTTATCCATGGCCTCCCGGCGGGACCCCTACGAAGATTTTCTTCAGAACACCTCCGGTGTCTCTCGGATTTATGCCGCTCCCGCCAGCAAATAAATTTGC
>JAFLSI010000160.1 GCA_022511025.1 Rikenella sp.
CTTTTGAACGATTTTCCCCCTTATCCGCGGCGCGCGGTGCCGCTCGGCACCCGAACCGGGCAGCCTATACCCCTACAAACCTCTACCCCTATAAGTCTCTACCCTAACAAGAGAAAACCGCCCTCGGGCCGGGCAGGCCCCGCGTGCCCGCGGAGGGCGATGGGCAGCCTCTGCAAACCCCCACCCTAATGCTTGAAGCCGGCTAACGGACGAAAATCCTCCTCCGCCCGCAACCGCCAGCGCAATGACAACACCCCTCCGTTGTTCATGTCGAAATACTCGACCCGCATCTTGTGCCACCCTTTGGCCAAAGCCCGCTGCGCCGTCAGCGTTTTATCCCCGTGCGGTCCGTCGTTGTCGATCAGCATCCGGTTATCCACATAGAGCATCGAACCATCGTTCGACAGCAGCGCAAAGGTGTAAATCCCATCCTCCGGCACCTCGAAATAGCCCTCGAAGACCAAGCCGATCCACCCCTCCAGACCGGCCGGAATGGAGACACTGTCCAGCGTATAGCCCCGTACCGCCTTCGCCTCCTCGATCTCCGCACAGCGCCGCCCCTTGAAGTCGTAGTACACCGTCCGGATTCCGTTTTCCAACTTGCGATCCGGCAGCGGCTGCGCCGGCAGATAGTTCTCCTTGCGGTAGTCCGCCCGCTGCACCGCCCCCGCCGAGCCGTCCGGCCGGAACGGTCGGAACGTGAAGTTGGTCGACTCCGTAATCGTGATCGGACCCGTGTAGAGAGCCGACTCCGCCGTCGGAAACGAGCCGTCCGTCGTGTAGCGCACCGCAATATGCGGCAAAAGAGACCCCACCTCGACCACCGCCGAGTCCGCAAAGACATTGATATCGTCGAACCCCGTGAGATCCGGCACCCGATAATTGATTCCGTGGCGGTCGAGGTAGTCCGCCTGTTTGACGAACCGCCGCTCGAAGTCGTTCCAGTCCTTGGCCTCCGGCCTGACCCAGCCGATTTCGCTCACCGCCAGCAAACGGGGCATCGTCTGGTACTGCATCCGCCGCACGCTCGGAATTCGCTCGCACCACGTATTTGCCTGCACCCCGCGAATGTGCCGCGCCTGTTTCGGTGTCAGGTTCCAGTCCGGCCGATAGGCCGTCGGCTCGGTGTCGTAGATGCGCCGCAAGTCGCGCCCCTGCTCGACAAAATCCAAGTAGAGCAGAAAATCCGGACAGAGAATCACATCGTTCCCCCGGGCCGTCGCCGTCGTTACCGCTTTGGGCGCCCAATCGCGCCACCACGTGATCGTCGCCGTCGGCGAAAGCCCGCCGTCGACGATTTCGTCCCAACCGATCAACTTCTTGCCGTTGGCCTGAAAGTGGTTTTCCATGTCGCGAACGAACCACGCCTGCAACTCCTCTTCGTTCGCGAGTTCGTAGGTCCGGATCCGCGCCTGGCAGTCGGGACAGTGTTTCCAGTTGGTCTTTTCGACCTCGTCGGCCCCCAGATGCACATATTCGTACGGAAAGAGGTTGAACACTTCGCTGTAAACGTTCTTGGCGAACATCAACGCGGAGTCTTTTCCCGGGCACAGCGGCGACGAGAAACTCTTTCCCCAGCCCGATTCGCCGGTGCAGGTGATCCATGGATAGCCGTGCTGGGCCGCCAACAGGTGCCCCGGCATGTCGAGTTCCGGAATGATGTCGATCCCGCGTGCGGAAGCGTAGGCCACCACGTCGCGAATCTCGTCCTGGGTGTAAAATCCGCCGTAGAGCGTATCCCCCTCTTCGATCCGCAGCCGCTCCTGCGGGATCAGCAGGTCGGGATCGTCCTCCCGCAGGGCTAAGGCCATGCACTCGCGATCCTGACCGTTGAACTTGCGCCATGCGCCTCGCTCGGTCAGAAGCGGATACTGTTTGATCTCGATCCGCCACCCTTGGTCGTCGGTCAGGTGCCAGTGGAATTTGTTGAGTTTGTAGGTGGCCAGCAGGTCGATGAAGGCTTTGACTTGCTCGGCGGTGTAGAAATGGCGGCTCACATCCAAATGGCCTCCCCGCCACTCGAACCGGGGTGCGTCGATGATCGTGGCATACGGGATGCGGCTGTCCCGCGGGTCGAGGGGAACGAGCTGCCGCAAGGTGGCGATCCCCATCGCGACTCCTTTCGGCGTAACGCCCCGTATCGTGATCCCGTCCCGGTCGACGGTGAGCATATAAGCCTCCGGATTCGGATCGTCGAGTCCCAAACGGAGGTTGATATTTCCCCGGCTGTGGGCTTTCGCCCCCCGCTCTCCGTTCCGGGCGACCTCCAGCTGCAAACCGGACGAGGTGCGCAACGCTTCGACCAAGTATGCGGCGGTCGCATCCAGTCCGGAATCGGCGGCGACGGTCATCCCGCTCTTGAGTTTGAAACTGCCGGCGCCTGCGACCACGGAGATCGGCCGGGGTATCACGCTGATTTCCGGCTGACTCGCCGACTGGGTGCCGCACGAGTGGAATATCGCCATCCCGGCGAACAACAGCACGAGACGGCGGAAAGGATGTATGGTTCGGATCTTCATGAAAACGGTCGTAAGTCGATCTATTCTTTAATCAGTCGCTCGATGCGGTCTACGTATTCTAAGGAGTCGTCGACGGCAAAGGCGATCTCGGGAACGGTCCGCAACTGGTTCCTCACACGACGGCCCAGTTCGTACCGGATCATCGGCAGGTGCTCCTGCAAGGTCCCGACCACCGATGCGCTTCTGTCAAACGGAAAAATGCTGAGGTATATTTTGGCGAAGGTCAAATCGGGACTCACTCGCACTCTCGATACGGTTACCATCACACCTTGAACCGATGACCGGGCTTCGCGCAAAAAAATGTCGCTGATGTCTTTCTGTATCTGCCGACTGACTTTCTGCTGACGGGTCGTCTCCCCTCTTTCCATAAATCCTTATTGTTTTAATTTGTTCATTTTCTGCTGTTTTGTTCTTTGGCGACTGGAGGGTACTGTTCTCTTTGTGAACAAAGAGAACCAGAAAAACTTTAGGCGATAC
>JAFLSI010000161.1 GCA_022511025.1 Rikenella sp.
GCGTACGGTCATGGAATGCGCAAGCATTCCCCAAAGTCTTTTTGGTTCTTTTTCTGAAGAAAAAGAACGGTTCCATACCCCGGCTCCAAAGAACAAAACAACAAAAAAACCGGATGAATTAGATTAACGGAGTTTTTGCGTAGGTTGTGTTCGTCCGTTCACGACCCGGTCCGTGATATAGACCGTAAAGATTGGCAGCATCATGATTCCCGCCGCCGCCAAGAAGACCGACAAGACCTTTCCCATCGGCGTTACAGCCGTAATTTCCGACCCCACCGTCGTCAAATCCATACCCGCCCACCACAGTGCATCCCAGTACGTTTCGACCCCCCGGTTGATTCCCCGTTCCGCCACGAAAAAGATCAAACTCGTAAAATAAGTTACCGCCACCAGAATCGACAGATACGAAACCATCAAGCTCGTAGCACTGCGCCGCGTGAACCAGCCGATGATCCGGACCAAGCCGTATCCTCCGCGCAGCAGCGGGACCAGCCCCAGCAAATAGTGGACCTCATGCGGGAGTTCGATCCGCATGCAGTGGATGAGATTCAAGTAAGGAATCGACACGAGCAGCAGGAACAGATTGTTCACCACGAAACGCCCTTTTCGCGGACTCATGATGCAGCGGACCACGAAGTCGAGGATAAAGACCGAGCAGACCGCCCACTGAACATCGAGCATCATCCGGCTGTCCGGCCGATAGCGGCCGACAGTCAGAATGTCATACGACAGCGAAACGATAATAGCTAACGACCCCAACAGAACCAGAACGTTCAGCCAGCCGGTCAATCGCCGGTCGATCGTGTCGAGATATTGTTTCATACGGTTTTCCGTGTCGGATAAAACGGCCCCTTTCTTTGCATTCCCATGGCAAAAACAGTGCCAGACCCCCTCCGGCCACCCCACCGTTTCCGAATTTATTCCCTATCTTTGTGTTCCGTTTTATTGAAGAGGTAAGACAACCGGGCAACGAGCGGAAACCTCAGGCAAATAAGAGGCGACATGGCGTATTGCGCCGTCAGGCGCTGCGGGCCTCCCCCCGCGGAGGCCCGCAACTCACCGTTGCGTTCCCCGCAGGCTGCGCCCCGAACCTCAGGTCATGGAATGCGTCAGCAGGAAAGAACGATTTGTATCTGTCCGGGACCAATCAAAAAAAGATCGCCAACATAGAAAAAACAATATGATAACCGTATCCAACCTCGAAGTGCAGTTCGGGAAACGCGTCCTGTTCAAAGACGTGAATCTGAAATTTACGCCCGGCAACTGTTACGGCGTGATCGGTGCCAACGGAGCCGGAAAGTCGACCTTTCTGCGCGTGCTGGCCGGCGATGTGGATCCGACCCGCGGCAGCGTCGCCTTCGGCCCCGGCGAACGGCTCTCCGTGCTGAAGCAGGACCACTTCGAATTCGACCGACACACGGTGCTCGACACCGTTCTGATGGGTCATCAACCGCTGTGGGAGATCATGCAGGCCAAGAACGCCATTTACGCCAAGGAGGATTTTTCGGACGAAGACGGGATCCGGGCGGCCGAATTGGAAGAAAAGTTCGCCGAGATGGAGGGGTGGAACGCCGAGAGCGACGCCGCCGAACTGCTCAGCGGATTAGGGATCAAAGAGGCCCTGCACTACTCCCTGATGGGCGAGCTGAACGCCAAGGAGAAAGTGCGGGTGCTGCTGGCCCAGGCCTTGTTCGGAAAGCCGGACAACCTGCTGCTCGACGAACCGACCAACGACTTGGATGTCAACACGATCATGTGGCTCGAAAACTACCTGTCGAACTACGAAAACACGGTACTCGTGGTGTCGCACGACCGGCACTTTCTCGACGCCGTGAGCACCCACACGATCGACATCGACTACAGCGACATCAACCTGTTCGCCGGAAACTACAGTTTCTGGTATCAGTCGAGCCAGCTGGCCGCCCGCCAGCAGGCGCAGCAGAACAAAAAAGCCGAAGAGAAGAAAAAAGAGCTGCTGGAGTTCATCCAGCGTTTTTCGGCCAATGTCTCCAAATCGAAGCAGACCACCTCGCGCAAAAAGATGCTCGAAAAGCTCAATATCGAGGAGATCAAACCCTCGATGCGGAAATATCCGGGGATCATTTTCCAGCCGGAGCGCGAACCGGGAACGAAGATTCTGGCCGTGGACGGGCTGACCTACTCGACCCCGGAGGGAGAGATGCTGTTTCGGGATCTGTCGTTCACGATCGAGAAGGGGGACAAGACGGTCTTTCTTTCGCGCGAACCGCGGGCGGTAACGGCGCTGTTAGAGTGCATCACGGGCAACCTCGCCCCGACAAGCGGCCTGATCGAATGGGGGGTTACGATCCGGTCGGCCTACCTGCCGGTCAACAACACCGCCTTCTTCAACTCCGACCTGTCGATCATCGACTGGTTGGCGCAGTATTCGCCGGACACGAGCGAACTTTTCCTGAGGGGATACTTGGGCAAGATGCTCTTCAGCGGCGAGGAGGTCTACAAAAAGGTGAGCGTCCTGTCGGGGGGCGAGAAGATGCGCTGCATGATCGCCCGGATGATGATCGAAAATCCCAACACGTTGGTATTGGACTCGCCGACCAACCACCTCGATCTGGAATCGATCCAAGCGTTCAACAACTCGTTGGTGTCGTTTCCGGGGATCGTGCTGATGACCTCGCACGACCACGAATTCATCGAAACGGTGGCCAACCGGATCATCGAAATCACGCCCAACGGGATGGTGGACAAATACATGGAGTACGACGAATATATCCTGAGCGAGAAGATTCAGGCCCAGCTCGATCGCTTGTACGCGGGCGAATAGCGGGGTCTGGGGCGATTTGGATATAAGCCTTGAAAAGGCTACATTTGCAGACGAAAATCCTCTGTTGCCGGACCGCGACAACGACATCCGGTTTCGAGAGAAGGGCCCATAGCTCAGTTGGTTAGAGCAGCGGACTCATAATCCGAAGGTCGTGGGATCATGCCCCTCTGGGCCCACC
>JAFLSI010000162.1 GCA_022511025.1 Rikenella sp.
GCCGAAGCCCCCGGCTGCGGAGGCCTGCAAGCAGTCCCCGCCGGCTCCGGCCTGCGAATGGGGTAGAGGCGACCTTCACGCCCACCCCAATGCCCCCTACCACCGTGTAAAATCCTCGCCCGGATCGTAATCCTCCGCCGAGATCCGCTCCAGCACCTGTTGCACCTCCCCGCAGTCGTAGCCGCGTCCCACCGCCCAGCGAAACAGTCGCAGCCGCAAGTCATACGCATTTTGGGCCTTGTCCCGTTCGCGCAACAGGCGGCGGTAGAGGAGCCCTTCCAACTTTTCCGTCTGCTGTTCCGGCTCGATTTGTCTCATCGCCTCCTCGATCACCTCTTTCGGAATCCCTTTGGCCCGCAGACCCAGTTCGATTTTTCGCCTCCCCCAGCCCGAATAGTGCATCTTCTCGCGCACGTAAGCCCGCGCATAGCGTTCTTCGTCCACGAACCTCTCCCGCACCAACCGGTCGATGATCGGCTCGCAGTCCTCCGGCCGCATCCGCCAGCGGTAGAGCGACCGCCGGATGTCGCTGATGCACCGTTCGCTTTTGGCACACGTATTCATCAGCGACTCCAAGGCCCGTTCCACGCTTTTGGCCGGTTGCGAATAGTCGATCTTCAGCGGGCGTTTCCCCTCCCGACCCTGCGGGTATTCGAACTCTTCGTCTCCGTAGTGGACCATACCGTTTGTTCCTGTTGTTTTTGTCTGTGTCAGTCTCTCCGTACCCCCCGCACGAACCGGTCGCGCCCGTTCAGGTCGCGCATCACCCGCACGCCGGTGTAACCTGTCGACGACAGAAGCTCCTGAATCGGAGAGCCGAACCGCTCGTTGATCTCGAACCACAACTCGCCGCCCGGTCTCAAAAGCGGGAGCGACGCGATCGCCCGGTAGAAGCGCAGCGGGTCGTCGTCCGGCACGAACAAAGCCCCGGCCGGTTCGTAGTCCGCTACGTTGGGCCGCATCTCCGCCCGTTCGGATTCCGTTACGTAAGGCGGATTGCTCACCACCAAATCGAAACGATCCGATTCGGACGGCAGGTAGGTCAGCACATCCCGTTCGACGAACCGCACCCGTTCGGCCACCCCATGGTTTCGGGCATTCTGCTTCGCCACCTCCAATGCCCCGGCCGAAATGTCCCACGCCTCGACACGGGTCTCCCCGCCCCACTCGGCAGCCAATGTTACGGCGATCGCCCCGCTCCCCGTACCGATGTCTAATACCCGCCCCCGCGGAGGCCCGGAGCAGATGTGCCGCACTAACTCTTCGGTTTCGCCCCGCGGAATCAGGGTCTCGCCCGTTACGGCGAACCGGCGCCCGTAAAAATCCCCGTACCCGATGAGGTATTGAACCGGTTCCCAGCGTTCCAACCGTTGCAAGTCGTTTTCCCAGTCGCCGCCGTGCGGAAACTCGGCCTCGCCCTCCGTCGCCCGTTCGATCCGGCCGATCCCGTACTTCTCCTCCAACAGCCGGTCGACGACGGCCCGCGCCTCGACCGGCCCGTACAAAGGCTCCAACCGGGCTGCCGAACGATTATATGTCTCTCGGAGCGTCATCGTTGAACAAAGATAACTAATTTTGCCTCCATGACCGAAGAAAGATATATGCGCCGGTGTTTGGAGCTGGCCGCACTGGGGGCGGGGAGTGCTTCGCCCAATCCGATGGTGGGCTGTGTGATCGTCCACGAGGGGCGGATCGTGGGCGAGGGGTGGCACCGGCGGTGCGGCGGGCCGCATGCCGAGGTGAATGCTGTGGCCGATGCCGAGGCGAGGGGATACGGCGACCGCTTGAAGGCCTCCACCTTGTATGTCAATTTGGAGCCGTGCAGCCACTGGGGGAGGACGCCGCCGTGTGCCGAACTGATTGTGGAGAAACGGATTCCGCGCGTGGTGGTGGGGTGCGTCGATTCTTACTGCGAGGTCAGCGGACGGGGCATAGCCCGGTTGCGGGAGGCGGGGATCGAGGTGCGGGTGGGAATTCTGGAGCAGGAGTGCCTGCATTTCAACCGCCGTTTCTTTACGGTGCAAAACTTCGGGCGGCCGTATGTGATTCTGAAGTGGGCGCAGACGGTGGACGGCTGTTTGGATGCGGTGCGGCCGGGGGCGGAGGTGCCGGCGGCTTGGATGACGGACGAGGCGGCGCGGGTGTTGGTGCATCGCTGGCGGGCGGAGGAGGATGCCGTTTTGGTGGGGACGGAGACGGCTCGGTTGGACGATCCGTCGCTGACGGTGCGGGCCTGGGAGGGGCGCAATCCGCTGCGGGTGGTGTTCGACCGGGAGTTGCGGTTGCCGCCGGAGTTGCATCTGTTCAGCGACGGGGCGGCGCGGACGGTTTTGTTCACGGCGCCGGCTCGGTGTGCCGAGGCGGCGCGGCGTTTTGCGACGCAGACGACGGTGGCGGTCGAGGGGTTCGAGACACTGGGGGAGGTGCTGCGGGTGTTGGCGGGAGAACCGTATCGGGTGCAGTCGCTGATTGTCGAGGGGGGGAGGCGGGTGTTGGAGTCGTTCCTGTGCGAGGGGTTGTGGGACGAGGCACGGGTCTTTACGTCGGCGCTGTCGGTCCGGGAGCTTTATCCGGCCGGGTCGGTGCCGTGGGCGGGGGGAGTTCCGGTGCCGCTTTTGCCGCCGGAGGCTCGGCCGGTCGATGAATTGCCGGCGGTGGGGCTGCGGGTCTATGAACGGGCGGGTGAATAGGGGAGGGTACTTTGTGTCTTCTTGTTGGCCGCTTTTGTTGAGGTAGAGACGGTCGACAAAACACCTGAAGGGTGCGGCGCCAGCGCAGACGCAACCGAGCAGCGCGAGAAGTTGCCACCGGCGCAGGGGGGGCGCCGCCCGCCCGACTCTGACGAGTCGGAGGGTAGAGGCTGCCAGTAAAACACCCGAAGGGTGCGGCGCCGCAGGCGCAGCGAGCCGCCGCCACCCCGCGCGGCGGTGAGCCACTTCGTC
>JAFLSI010000163.1 GCA_022511025.1 Rikenella sp.
CTCCGCGGGCTGCAAGCCGATATTGCTGGGGCGATTGCAACTCTATCTTTGCCTCACTGCTCTTTGCGACCTCCGGTCGCTCGGGCCAGCCGGTGCCGCTGGGCACGCCAGCCGATTAGTTTGCTCGGAACAAATCGCGCCGGGCAGCTGACCCGGTGCCGCTGGCACTCCAACCGATTAGTTTGCGCGGAACAAATCGCGCCGGGCAACTGACCCGATCCCGCTCGGCATAGGCCGCAAGCAGACTCTGCTCTCGCCGGCAGCGTCGGTTGTGAACAGAAAGAACCAAAGAAACTTCAGCACGCATCCCTAAAAAGGGATGCTACTACGGACTCTACCCCCCAAACGCAGACTGCGACCCGACACCCCGCCTTGCCAATTCTACTCCTCGTCGAACCCCGCCAAAAGCTCCTCGATATCCCGACGGTCCTTTTTCGTCGGCCGCCCCAAGCCCCGGTCCCGCACAGCGAACGCCCCCGCCCGCGCCATCTCTAATTTGAGCAGCTCCTCTTCCGGCGTAACATCCTCGATATAGCGCGCCACATACCGTGCCGGCTGCCGGTTCGCCACCAATTCCAGCACCCGGAAGCTGTACACCACCGGCATCCGCCGCACCGCCACCACCTCCCCCACCCTCACCTCCTTCGACGGTTTGACCGTCGCCCCATTCACCGCCACCCGGTTGTTTTTGCACGCCTCCGCCGCCTCCGCCCGCGTTTTGAACAGCCTCACCGCCCACAGCCATTTGTCGATCCGAACCCCGTCAGCCATAGTCCATCCTGTCGTTTTAGAGTCAATCATTCCGCCCGAGCCGGCCCCCTCTGGCCCGCCCATTCATAGAGCTGTGCGATTTCGTCCGGCCAGCGAGCCTCGTCCGGCGTTTCGAGAATCAGCGGCATACCGTCGAACCTCGGATCCGCCGCGATATAGCGAAACACCTCTCTCCCCAACGTTCCCTCCCCCAACGGCGCATGCCGGTCGACCCGGCTGCCCATCGCCTTGAGGTCGTCATTCAGGTGCATCCCCCGCAGATAGCCGAACCCCACCACCCGGTCGAATTCCGCAAAAGTCCGTTCGCATGCCTCCGCCGTGCCGAGGTCGTAGCCCGCCGAATAGGCATGACACGTATCGATGCAGACCCCCACCCGGCTTTTGTCCTGCACCCGGTCGATGATATAGGCCAGGTGTTCGAACCGCCAGCCCAGATTCGACCCCTGTCCGGCCGTATTTTCGATCACCGCCGTAACCCCCTCCGTCGCTTCCAACGCCCGGTCGATCGACTCGGCAATCCGCGCGAGACACTCCTCGTCCCCGATCTCGCGCAGTGAACTGCCCGGATGGAAATTGAGCCGGTCGAGCCCCAGCAGTTCGCACCGTTTCATCTCGTCCACAAACGCCCGCCGCGATTTTTCGAGCCCCTCCGGATCGGGATGGCCCAGATTGATCAGGTAGCTGTCGTGCGGCAGGATTTGAAACGGCTCATAGCCCCCCTCGGCACAGCGGCTACGAAAAGTCTCGATCTGCACCGCCGTCAGCGGAGCCGAGACCCATTGACGCTGGTTTTTCGTAAACAGAGCAAATGCTCCGGCCCCGATCCTCCGCGCATGGAGCGGTGCGTTTTCGACCCCGCCCGCAGCACTGACATGCGCTCCGAAATATTTCATGGCAATTGTTATTTTTTGTAAATTTGCGAATCAAACCGACCCTCCGGACCCGGAGGGCCCGCCCGACGAATCTATGGTTACAAAGCTACACAATCTATTCAAAAATCCGTTGTCGACGATCGTCCTCCTTTTGGGGTTGACGACCGGTACGGCCTCGGCGCAGTTCAATCCGAAAAAGCAGGCCGTGCCGCTGGCACCGGTTGCGACCGACACTCTGTTGACGCCGGTCAAGCCGGCAGCCCCGGAGTTGACTTTCGAGCTGTACAGCGACGCATACGACAAATACCTGCGCAAACTGCGGACGAAGCAGCGCAACAGCTACACTTTCAAACCCGGTTTGGACATCACGCAGGTGAGCTTCAACAACTGGCAGCAGGGGGGGGACAACTCCTATTCGGGATTGGCATCGCTCTACTTCGAGCACAACTACACGGCACCGGTGTTCAGCCTCAAGAGCGTCTTCGACGCGAAGTACGGCATGATGCGCACTACGGGGCAGACCCGCAAGAATGTGGACTATTTCAACCTTTCGATCACGCCGAGCTGGAACATTTCGGAACGGTGGAAACTCTCCGGAGCGCTGATCTGGCGATCGCAGTTCTCCAAGAGTTACGACTATCCGAAAGAGAACCCGAAGATCTGGAAATCGTCGTTCATGGCACCGGGGACGGTCGAAATATCGACCGGTTTCACCTACGAACCGCCGAGCAAGAAGATCAATATCCTGCTGGCTCCGATCGCAGGCAAACTGACTTTCGTTCTGAGCGACTCGCTGGCCCGGAAAGGGGGCTTGGGGGTCGAAACGGGCAAGAAATTCCGGGCGGAGATCGGTGCGCAGGTGCGGATCAACTACAAAACGACGTTTGCGAAGGAGAAGATCGAATACATCACCAAGCTGGAATCTTTCTGGAACTACACGCTGCCTCCGTCGGCCACGTGGGGAAATACGCTAAACTTCAAGATTACGAACGTGATCAAGGCTTCGGCGATCGTCAATTTCATCTACAACGACCAGATCACGACGCCGAAAGCCCAGGAAAAACGGGACGAGGGACGGGTGCCGAAACCGTGGGATTACCTGCAAATCTACCAATCGGTGGGATTCGGCTTGCAGTTCAACATCACTTCGAAGCCGCATGCTCCGGTTAAGGAGAGTACCATTACCCGCTCGCGGCTCAAGTATAAGAAATAGCACCCTCCGGGTGTTTTGCTGGCCGCCTTTACCCCATTCGCGGGCCGGAGCCGGCGGGGACTGTTTGCAGGCCTCCGCTGCCGG
>JAFLSI010000164.1 GCA_022511025.1 Rikenella sp.
GGAAAATCCTGTTCAAAAGCAATTCATGCTTTTGAACGATTTTCCCCTCTTATCCTCCACGGCGCGCGGTGCCGAGCGGCACCCGAAACGGGCAGCCTATACCCCTACAAGCCTATACCCTACAAGTCTCTACCCAACAAGAGAAAACCGCCCTCAGGCCGGGCAGGCCCCGCGTGCCCGCGGTGGGCAAGGGGCAGCCTCTACCCCTCAGAGAAAACAGCCCCCGCTATTCCCGTCCCCGGATGTAAGCATCGATAGCCGCCGCCGCCTTCCGGCCCGCCCCCATCGCCAGAATCACCGTAGCCGCCCCCGTTACGGCATCCCCCCCCGCAAAAACCCCCTCGCGCGTCGTCGTCCCGTCATCCGCCGCTTGCAAACAGCCCCGGCGGTCGATTTCCAGCCCCGGTGTCGTCGCCGCAATCAACGGATTCGGCGAAGTTCCCAACGCCATGATCACCACATCGCAAGGCATATCGAACTCCGAACCCTCCACCGCCACCGGCGACCGGCGACCCGAAGCATCCGGTTCCCCCAGTTCCATCCGCACACACCGGATTCCCGTAACCCAGCCCTGTTCACTGCCCACGATTTCGACCGGATTGGTCAGCATCCGGAAATCGATTCCCTCCTCTTTGGCATGGTGTACCTCCTCTCGTCTGGCCGGCAGTTCCGCCTCCGACCGGCGATAGACGATCGACGCCTCGGCCCCCAGACGTTTAGCCGTCCGGACCGCATCCATCGCCACATTCCCCCCACCGACCACAACCACCCGTTCACCCGTGTAGATCGGCGTATCGTACCGTTCGTCGTAAGCGTGCATCAAGTTCGTCCGCGTCAGGAACTCATTGGCCGAGACCACGCCGTTCAGGTTCTCCCCCGGAATCCCCATGAAGCGCGGCAGTCCCGCTCCCGACCCGATGAAAACCGCCTCGAAACCCTCGTCGTCTAACAGCTGGTCCACCGTTATCGTCCGCCCCACCACCACATCCGTTTCGATCTTCACCCCCAACCGCCGCACATTTTCCACCTCCGGCGCCACGACCCGCCCTTTCGGCAGCCGGAACTCCGGTATCCCGTACTCCAAGACCCCTCCCGGCCGGTGCAGCACTTCGAAAATCGTTACCTCGTACCCCGATTTAGCCAAGTCCGCCGCACAAGCCAGCCCCGCCGGCCCCGACCCGACGACCGCCACGCGATGTCCGTTGTTCGGCGCCGCCTCCGCCAGATTCAGCCCCTGTTCTCTGGCCCAGTCGCCCACGAAACGTTCCAATTTTCCGATCGCCACCGGTTCGCCCTTCACGCCGAGGATGCACGCTCCTTCGCACTGCGTCTCTTGGGGGCAGACCCGCCCGCAGACCGACGGCAGCAGCGAATCCTGTGCAATCACCCGTGCCGCCGCAGCCACATCCCCTTCGACGATGCAGCGAATGAAATCCGGTATCTTGACCGAAACAGGACAAGCCTCGACGCACCGCGGCTTCTTGCACCCCAAACAGCGCGTCGCCTCCAACGCCGCCTCTTCCCGGTCGTAGCCGCAGCACACCTCTTCGAAATTGGTCGCCCGTACCTTCGGGTCCTGTTCCCGCACGGGGACTCTGGGTATTTTGTTCGCCATAGTCGATTTTCTCTTTGCCAATGTGTGAATAATCTACAGTCCGATGTTGCATTGATGTCCGGCCAATCGCTCCGCCTCGATCGCCCACCGCCGTTCCTCGATCGTACGGTACATTCCCTGCCTGCGCATCGCCTCGTCGAAGTCGACTTGGTGGGCGTCGAACTCCGGCCCTTCGACACAAGCGAACCGGACTTTCCCGCCGACCGTAACACGACAGGCGCCGCACATCCCCGTCCCGTCCACCATCAAGGTATTGAGGCTCACGATGGTCGGTATATTCAGCTCTTTCGTCGTCGAGGCCACGAATTTCATCATGATCATCGGTCCGATCGCCACCACGCAGTCATAGTGTCTCCCCTGTCCGACCACCAACTCTTTCAGCAGACCGGTTACCAATCCTTTGTATCCTTTCGACCCGTCGTCCGTCGCGATATGCACGTTCGGGGTCAACGACCGGAATTCCTCCTCCAGCAGAATCAAGTTTTCGTTCTTCGCTCCGATAATGACATCGGCTTGCACGCCCCGTTCAGCCAGCCATTTGACTTGCGGATAGACCGGAGCGGCTCCCAATCCTCCGGCCACGAACATGAATTTCGTCGCGGCCAACCGTTCGGGCGTATAATGGATAAATTCCGACGGATGCCCCAGCGGTCCGACGAAGTCGGCAAACCGGTCTCCCTCTTTCAAGGCGACGATACGCATCGTCGAGGCGCCGATCGCCTGTATCACAACGGTTACGGTGCCTTTTTCCGCATCGTAGTCGCAGATAGTCAGCGGAATCCGTTCACCCCGCTCGTCGACAATAACGATCAAGAACTGACCGGGCTGTGCGGCGCGGGCTACTCGCGGTGCGTCGACCTCCATCAAGTAAATGGAAGGGGCCAACTGACTCTTTTTCAGTATCTGGAACATATCTCGTTACTGTATTTGTTTTCTCAATCAGCGAAAAACAAAGGTACGCATTTCGCGGTAATCGGACGAATGGGGTCGACTGTTTTGTCGGTTCTTTAACAGGTTTGTGAGATCTTGTTAAGACTGCGGCTATATGCTTTGCGGAGGGGTTTTGTTGTTCTTTCCGCTGGAAGCGATCCGCAAAGGGCAGAAGTTATTTCCTTTCGGCCTCGCGCTGTTCTGTGCGACCGCAGGTCGCTCGGGCCAACCGGTGCCTCAAGCATCTGACAAGTGCGGGCCGGAGCCGGCGGAGGGAGCCACGAGCACCGACGAAGTGGCTCACCGCCGCGCGGGGTGGCGGC
>JAFLSI010000165.1 GCA_022511025.1 Rikenella sp.
GCGCGCCGGGAAAATCCTGTTCAAAAGCAATTCATGCTTTTGAACGATTTTCCCCATTATCCGCGGCGCGCGGTGCCGCTCGGCACCCGAAACGGGCAGCCTATACCCCTACAAGCCTATACCCGACAAGAGGAAACCGCCCTCGGGCCGGGCAGGCCCCGCGTGCCCGCGGAGGGCTATGGGCTGCCTCTACCCCAAACAAATGCGGAGGGCGAGCGATGCTGCGCATCGCTAATCCAAGCAGAAGCACCCAAAACCCTCGACAAGCCCCGATAACCATCGCTGAGGCTAAAAAACCGCCCAGAAAAAACGCCTTTGCCAGAAACGGCAAAGGCGCAATAAATTTTTTTCGCTCCGGCAAAAACCCTTATTCTCACAGTCCGCCGCCCGACTGCAACCGCACCGCCTCCTGAATACTCAGCCGCTGCGCCCCCTGCAACGCCACCACGAACGCATCCTGATACTTCGGATTCGTTTTCAGCCGTTTGCAAACCGCCTGCGCCTCCGTATAATTCGAGAAACCGCCGTAATAATACGCATACTTGCCATCCGACCGCTGCTGCATCTTCACACCCGGCAGCGAAGCATAAGCCTGTTCGTTCGGATGCGCCGTAACCCCCACCTGGATCCGGAAAACGATCCGATAATCCTCCGCCGCAGTCCGTTCCGGTTCCGTATAGTTATCCGTCGCCGGCGTCCGGCTGCCGTTCGCCCCCCTCACATACCCCTCCTCCTCGATCCGCCGGTCCACCAACGAATCCACGAACTGTTTGAACGGCCGGCCGCTGGAATAGGCCTCCCGAATCGTCTGCGGTTTAGGCAGCGCCTCCAATTTGCGGTCCACCGCCGCCAACTGGTCCGCCAGTATGTCCAATTCTTTCGTAATCTTTTTCGCCCTCGATCCCCGTGCCGTTTTCAGTTCCGCCCCCAGCAAATCCACCTGTTCCTGCAACTCCGTGCGTCGCTGGATCAGGTTGTAGGTCATCTGCTCCACCGGACTCAGCCGCGAACGCGGCACCCCTCGCACCACCGTAGCATTCGGATCCACCCGCTCGTTCGCCGGTTGGTGGCTCACTGCCTCAGCCTGTTGTCTGGCCGCCTTTTTGCTTTGTGCATAGAGGTTTTCCGACGACAGCAGCAGACCGCTCCACAAAACAGCGGCGGCCCCCACGGTCGCAAAAAACGAAAACGAACGCGATTTTATGACCAATTTCGACATGACAGTTAGAGTTGAATGCGAGCAAATGTAATGATTTCGGGATTACCGACAAAATATAGGCATCGAAATATTTTCGTCATTGTCCGACGGCAGACGGTTCGATCGTTTCGAGAATTTTCGCCGTCGCCCCCGCCCGGCTTCGTACATATTCCGCTGCCCGCCGCCCCTTCTCCGCCAGCACGGCCGGGTCGTCCACCCACACCGCCACCGCCGCCTCCAACTCCGCTGCACCGGCGACCGAGACTGCCGCGCCCCGTTCCACCAACTCCACGGCCTCGGCAAAAGCCCGGTATTTCGGCCCGAAAAGCACCGGCATTCCCCACGTCGCCGCCTCCAACGTGTTGTGTATTCCCCGGCCGAAACCGCCGCCTATATAGGCTAACCGGCCGTAACGGTAAACTCCCGACAGCACTCCGATCGTGTCGATCACCAACAGTGTCGCTTCCCGCAGCCAGCTGTCCGCCGTCCGGTCGGCGGAACCGGAGTCGTCGGCGTCGGCAAAAGCGGTGTACCGCACCCCCTGCCGTCCGCTCCGCTGGATCAGCGCATCGATCCGGGAGGAGTCCAGCTCGTGCGGTGCCACGATGAACTTCATCTCCGGCCGTGCGTGCATCAATTCCAAGAGGATTTCCTCGTCCGGTCCCCACGTACTGCCGCAGACCATCACCGGCTTCTCCGCCCCCTGCACGAAAGCCTCGACGACGGGCAGTTCCGCTGCCGCCTGAGCCAGCGCCACCACGCGGTCGAACCGGGTATCGCCGCTGACGATCACCCGATCCGGTCCGAAACCGACTGTCGCCAGCAGATCGGCCGACGCTTCGTTCTGTACGAAAAAGCGGTCCAGCAGCCCCAAGGTCTTTCGCATGAACCGCCCTACGGCCGACTGTTTGAAAAACACCATGTCGGGCCGGAACAGGGCCGATACCACACAACTTTTCGCTCCGGCTGCCTGCAATGCGGAGAGGTAGTTGTACCAGTATTCGTATTTGATGAAGATCGCCTGCTCCGGTCTGACGGCCTCCACGAACCGCCGGGCATTCTTCGGGGTGTCTGCCGGCAGATAGTAGATGGCATCGGGGACGGGATAATCTTTCCGGATTTCGTATCCCGAGGGCGAAAAAAAGGTCAGCACGATCCGCCGGTATTGTGCGGTCCCGACCGGATGTCTCTGCCGCAAGGCTTCGATCAACGGCCGTCCTTGCTCGAACTCGCCGAGCGAGGCGCAATGCACCCAGATCGTCCCGGGTCTCTGGTCCTCCGTATCGGAATCTGTCTCTTTCTCTGTCCGTTCTCTCTGTTCGATCCGTCGCAGCAATCCTCTCCGACCCCGCCACAGTTGCCGCGCTTTCCGGTTGAATGGTGCGGCGATTCCGATTGCCAACTCAAAAGCGTGTATGGAACAATTATAAAAAAATGACATGCAGTATCTGTATATTACCTGTGTTTGGGTTCAAAGTCGGTCTCAGTCTATTCGGCCTCGCTGCTCTTTGCAACCCTTTTGAGTCGCAGTTCTCGCCGTATTTGATTGCAACACATCCGACTCGCCAGAGTCGGGCGGGCGGCGCCCACGCGGAGGCCCAACAAAACACCTGCGACCCTCCGGGTCGCGCGCCCGACGCCGCCCCATGCGGAGGGCGCCACT
>JAFLSI010000166.1 GCA_022511025.1 Rikenella sp.
CATTCCCGAAAGTCTTTTTGGTTCTTTTTCTTCAGAAAAAGAACGGTTCCAGACCGACATAAAGACCAAAAAATTACTTATCTTTCGGAGGTAAAAATTCGGACAACAGAGCCTTGAGCGAGATACGGAATATAGAGAAAGACAAGGAGTTCGAGGAGCAGATCCGGCCGCAGGAGTTGGGTGCGTTCAGCGGTCAGGAGAAGATCGTCGAGAACCTCTCCATATTTATCAAGGCAGCCATCATGCGGGACGAGGCGCTCGACCACGTGCTGCTCCACGGTCCGCCGGGATTGGGGAAGACGACGTTGGCCAATATCATCACCAACGAGTTGGGCGTAACGATGAAAGTTACCTCCGGTCCGGTGTTGGACAAGCCGGGGGACTTGGCCGGGCTGCTGACCAATTTGGGAGAGGGGGATGTGCTGTTTATCGACGAGATTCACCGTTTGTCTCCCATTGTCGAGGAGTACCTCTACTCGGCGATGGAGGACTACAAAATCGACATCATGCTCGACAAGGGGCCCAGTGCGCGGAGCGTGCAGATCAAGTTGAATCCTTTCACTTTGATCGGAGCGACGACACGGTCGGGGCTGCTGACCAGTCCGCTTCGGGCGCGGTTCGGGATCAACTGCCATTTGCAGTACTACGATACCGCTACCTTGACCGGGATTATCGAGCGGTCGGCTTCGGTGCTGGGGATTCCGATCGAGCGGTCCGCGGCCGGGGAGATCGCCCGGCGCTCGCGCGGGACACCGCGGATTGCGAACGGGTTGTTGCGACGGGTGCGGGACTTCGCGATGGTGCAGGGGACGGGGATGATCGAACTCGACATTACCCGTCGGGCGTTGGATGCAC
This sequence comes from Rikenella sp., assembly GCA_022511025.1. Classification (GTDB taxonomy): domain Bacteria; phylum Bacteroidota; class Bacteroidia; order Bacteroidales; family Rikenellaceae; genus Rikenella. Next base: position 856 of record JAFLSI010000166.1, read on the forward strand.
TCGATATCGACACGCGCGGACTGGATCAGATGGATAACCGGATTCTCTCGACGATTATCCACAAGTTCGGCGGCGGACCGGTGGGGTTGGGAACCATTGCGACGGCCGTCAGCGAAGATGCGGGGACGATCGAAGAGGTTTACGAACCGTTCCTGATCAAAGAGGGCTTCCTCAAGCGGACGCCGCGGGGGAGAGAGGTTACGCCGCTGGCCTACGACCACTTGGGGATCGAGCGGCCGGGAGCGATGGCCGGACAGGGGGAACTCCGGTTTTGATTCGAGGCGCTTTTAAACTTTTGCCCGGTTTCCGTCTCCAACAGTTGGAGAGACGGACCGAATAAAAACCATTCAAAACCAACGAAAGCTATGAAAAAAGCGATTTTGATGATGGCCGCTTTGGTGGCTGTTACCTTCTCCGCTCAGGCGCAGAAGAAATCCAAAGAAGAACAGGCTGCTGAGAAAGCCAAGAAAGAGATGATGACCGTGGCCATGATCGACCGCATCGTTCCGGCCAAGAATTTCCAGTTCATTCCTCGTGAATATATGTTGGCGCAGAGCGGCACCACGATGATCAACCGGTACGAGTACACCCGGGTTCGTCCGAACTCGCTGGAGGTCTCCATGACCAACTGCCAGAGCGTGAATACCAACCGGTACGAGTGGGTCTCTTGCGAAAAGGTGAAAGACAAGTACAATGTGAAGATGAAAGCCGTGTCGGACAAAGGGGCGAACTTGGATTTTGATTTCGTTATCGATGCGAAAAAAGGGACTGCCCAGTTGAAGGTGCGCTCGAACAAAGCATTGGTCGGCGGTGCAGGGGGAGCTAACTCGATTACCTATAAGGGCGAAATTCGCGAATACTAAGATTTTGCCGAATCTTTTCGGAAGGCCGGAACAGAAACCTCTGTTCCGGCCTTTTTCGTCATGAGGTTGGTTGGCAGAGGAGAGTCTGTCCCGAAAAAATCGGACCGGATTTGGCAGGATATCGGAAAATCTTTATCTTTAGGGAATTAACGAGGAACCCAAAAACATTTTTTTATGAAAGTGCTAAAATCGAATCTCTTGACCGGTTGGATCGTTGCGTTTGCTTTCGTGTTGGCAGTCGCTCCGGCTGCGGGGCAGGGGCTGACGGCCGGGGAGGTGGACCGGTGGATGGAGGAGGCGAAATTTCAGTTCGTGCCCGCTCCGGCGCAGAGCGAGGGGAGTCATGCGGCTGCTGTTCAGGGCTATTTTGAAAAGACTCCCGGTTTTCCGCTGTGGCTGTTGATGGACATGGGGGGAGCGTTGGTGGTGGACGGAGAGCATTTTTCGATCAATAGTGCGGAGAAAGACAACGATGGGATCTGGATGGTGGATATGAGCTGCATGGACTCTGTGAACGGATTTTTCCAGCTTCACATGGCGGCCGATCCGAAGAGCGGCGAGGCGGTTTTGAGGGTGGCTACTGCGGCGGACGGGGATATTGCCTTGTACCAGGGGAAGGTCGGACCTTATGAAGGGGTGGGAATGCCCGATTTTCGGAACGAAAAACGGGAGGAGGAGGCTCGGCGGCTGGCCGAAAAGATCGACCGGGCGGTTTCGTCGATGAATTTCCGCGTGAAGTTGAACTCGGAGTTGTATGGGGCGAAATCGCTGGTGAATGTTTGGTCGGATCGGGTGCTGTTGTGGGATCCGCGTCAGTTCCGGGTGGAGGATTACCAGGTGGTGTGCTGCGAGAAACAGAATGGTGTCTGGTATGTGCGTCTGCAGTTGGTTGAGGGGACGGAGGTGAGCGAGGCGATGTATCTCGATTTGGCGATCGACTCCTGGACGGGGAATGTCAACTATCGCCGGGGATTGGCTGACCGGTTGCGGGGAAATTGGAGGCTGATTTTCGACGGTACGTTCGACGGCGAACCGAATGAGGCAAGGAAATAGTTCTGCTGATTCGTTCTTTGTGCCGTATAGGACTGTTCTTTTTCTGAAGAAAAAGAACCAAAAAGACTTTCGGGAATGC
>JAFLSI010000167.1 GCA_022511025.1 Rikenella sp.
GGGCCGACGCCAGCGGAGGGAGCCACGAGCACCGACGAAGTGGCTCACCGCCGCGTGGGGTGTCGGCGGCTCGCTGCGCCTGCGGCGCACACCCTTCGGGTGTTTTAATGGCAGCCTTTACCTTAATTCAGCCTCGCGCCTGTCCCCGAAATCGCTGTGCGACGGCCTCTTCAATACTCAACCCGAATGAAAATCGGCATATCCCGACCGAAAAGCCGGAATATGCCGACAAAGAGATGCTCCGAAACGCCTTCGGAAAACTACCAGCCCAGAATGTAGGCGAACATCAGCGGCGCGACGATCGTCGCATCGCTTTCGACGATGAATTTCGGCGTATCCACATCCAGTTTGCCCCACGTAATTTTCTCGTTCGGCACCGCTCCCGAATAGGAACCGTACGACGTCGTCGAGTCCGAGATCTGGCAGAAATAGGCCCAGAACGGCGTCTCCTCCCAGCCCAGATCCTGGTACATCATCGGCACGCAGCAAATCGGGAAGTCGCCCGAAATCCCCCCTGCGATCTGGAAAAAGCCCACCCCTTTGCCTCCGCAATTGTGTTTGTACCAGTCGCACAGGAACATCATCGTTTCGATCCCCCCCTTGACCGTCGACGCTTTCATTTCCCCCTTGATGACATACGACGTGAAGATGTTCCCCATCGTCGAATCCTCCCAGCCCGGCACGATGATCGGCAGGTTCTTCTCGCACGCCGCTAACATCCAGCTGTCTTTCGGGTCGATCTCGTAGTACTGTTCCAGTTCGCCGCTGCGGATCAGCTGGTACATGAACTCATAAGGCAGATACCGTTCCCCTTTGGCATCGGCCTCTTTCCAAATCTTTTCCATGTGTCCCTGCAGCCGGCGGAACGCCTCCTCTTCCGGGATGCAAGTGTCCGTAACCCGGTTCAGGTGGTTGTCCAACAGTTCGCGCTCCTGCTGCGGCGTGAGGTCGCGGTAGTGCGGCACCCGCTTGTAGTGCGAGTGCGCCACCAGATTCATCAAATCCTCCTCGAGATTGGCCCCCGTGCAGGTGATGATCTGCACCTTGTCCTGACGAATCATTTCGGCCAACGAAATCCCCAATTCGGCCGTCGACATCGCACCGCCGAGAGTAATCATCATCTTGCCGCCGGCATTCATATGCGCTTCGTAAGCCTCGGCCGCATCCACTAAGGCGGCGGCGTTGAAGTGGCGGTAATGGTGGGTAATGAACTGTGAAATCGGTCCTTTGCTCATTTTTTGCAGAATTAAAAACAACAACTGGGTGCGAAGGTACGAATTAATTGCCGGAATATCTCTTGCGAATTTCGGGCGGAAAACCGTATCTTTGTTTGTGTCGAACGAATAGGTTACGGAGTATGTGGAGCAATCTGCTGTGGGTCGGGATCGGCGGTTTTGCCGGGGCGGTCCTGCGTTACGGGGTGGGGATCGGGGTCGCTGCGCTGACGGCGGCGCGGGGCGGAGGAAAATTTCCGGTGGCGACACTGGCGGTCAATGTAGCGGGATCGTTCCTGATCGGCCTGCTCGGACGCTGGATCGAACAGGAGTCGGCCCAGCATTTGCTGGGGGTGGTCGGTTTTTGCGGCGGGTTTACCACCTTTTCCGCTTTTTCGCTCGAAAGCGTGCGGCTTTTGCGCGAGGGGCACTTCTCGACAGCCGGGCTGTACATCGGCCTGAGCCTTTTGCTCTGTATCGGGGCGGCCTGCTTGGGAATGACAATAAAAACGACGAAATAACCATGGAACTTTTAGACAGAATCAGAGAACAGGCACGGACCTCCAAACAGCGGATCGTGCTGCCGGAGGGCAACGAAGAACGGACGATGCGGGCGGCTGACGAGGTGGTGGAACAGGGCATCGCCGAGATTACGCTGATCGGCAATCCGGAGGAGCTCAAAGGACTGGCGGCGGACTGGGGCTTGGAGCATGTCTTGAACGGGGATATCCGTATCGTCGATCCGGCCGACCATCCGAAAAAGGCGGCCTATGTCGACTTGATGTTGCAGATCCGGGCGGCCAAGGGACTGACGCGCGAAGAGGCGGAACGGTTGATTCTCGACCCGTTGTACCTGTCCGTGATGATGATCAAGGCGGGCGATGCGGACGGCGAGGTGGCGGGGGCGGGGAATGCGACGGGGGATGTGCTGCGTCCGGCGTTCCAGTACGTAAAGACCAAACCGGGGATCTCGGTGGTGTCGGGGGCGTTCATCATGCTCTTGAAAGACAACCACTACGGGGAGAACGGGATGATGGTTTTTGCGGACTGTGCGGTGCACCCGAATCCGACGGCTCCGGAACTGGCGCAGATCGCAGTCGAGACAGGCAAAACGACACGGGCGATCGTGGGGATGGAGCCGCGGATCGCCATGCTGAGTTTTTCGACCAAGGGATCGGCCAAGCATGAAATGGTGGACAAGGTGGTCGAGGCGACGCGGCTGGCCCGCGAAATGGCGCCGGATATGAAAATCGACGGGGAACTTCAGGCGGATGCGGCTATCGTGCCGGGGGTCGGGGCGAAGAAGGCGCCGGGGTCGAAGATTGCGGGGCGGGCCAATGTGCTGGTCTTTCCGACGCTCGAGGTGGGGAATATCGCCTACAAATTGGTGCAGCGCTTGGCGGATGCGGAGGCGATCGGGCCGGTGCTGCAAGGGATGGCGGCACCGATCAATGATTTGTCGAGGGGCTGTTCGGTGAGCGATATTGTGAATTTGGTGGCGATCACGGCGTGTCAGGCGCAGGCGGAACGGAAGTAGAGCCGGTTCGTTGCGTTTATTCGGGGTAGAGGCTGCCCATAGCCCACCGCGGGCACGCGGGGCCTGCCCGGCCTGAG
>JAFLSI010000168.1 GCA_022511025.1 Rikenella sp.
GGGAGTTTGCTATGCCTTAGAGGGGTGGGCGCGAGGCCGAATAGAAAGGTATAGACTGCCCGCAAGAGACGCTGTGCGTCCACTCCGCAGGAGTGGTCAGGCCAAAGCCCCCGGCAGCGGAGGCCTGCAAGCAGTCTCCTCCGGCTCCAGCCCGCGAATGGGGTATAGGCTGCCAATAAAACACCCGAAGGGTGCGGGTCAGCCGCCCGGCGGAAATTGTTCCGAGAACATAATCCGGTTGGAGTGCCCAGCGACACCGGCTGGCCCGAGCGACCGAAGGTCGCAGAGAGCAGCACGAGGTCGAATAGAGTAGAGGTGGCCGGTAAAAACAAGGAAGTTAGAAAAGTACGAAGCCGCACGAGAACAACGCACATCATCCCGACAGATCATAAAAAAGCGGCCGCTTTTTGAAACGAGACGAATCCCCTATTCTTCGATCTTCATGTTGTGGTACACCCGCTGTACATCCTCGTCCTCCTCGAACTTTTCGAGCAGTTTCTCGATCGACTCGCGCTGTTCTGGCGTAACCTCTTTCTGGTCGTTCGGAATCCGCTCGAACTCCCCGCTTAAAATCTCATACCCCTTCTCTTCCAAATAGTTCTGTATTTTGCTGAACGCATCGTACATCCCATAAATAACCACCTCCTGCGTTCCGTCCTCGTTCTCCTCGGCGAAAACCTCGTCGACCCCGTAATCGATCAACTCCAGCTCCAGTTCGTCGAGGTCCACCCCCTGAGGCGCCTTGATCTTGAAGACCGATTTGCGCTCGAACATGAAATCCAGACTCCCCGTCGTCCCCAACGAGCCGCCCGCCTTGTTGAAATAGCTGCGCACGTTGGCCACCGTCCGCGTGTTGTTGTTCGTGGCCGCCTCCACCACGATCGCAATCCCGAACGGCCCGTATCCGTCGTATTGTATCTCTTTGTAGTCCGTGTCGGTGTCTTTCGAGACCGCCCGCTTGATCGCCCGGTCGATGTTGTCTTTCGGCATGTTCTCCGACTTGGCCGTCTGGATCAGCATCCGCAGCCGCGGATTGGAACCCGGATCCGGTCCGCCCGCCTTGACGGCAATCACAATCTCCTTGCCCAATCGGGTGAATGTTCTGGCCATATTGCCCCAGCGCTTGAGTTTGCGCGCTTTGCGGAATTCAAAAGCTCTTCCCATGACTTGTTTTGATGTCGGTTCGGTGGCAAAGGTAGAGGTTTTCGACGAAAATGAAAAGCGAACTTTCGTGCCGAAACGCTATCTTTGAAAATCATTTCCTTTAGTTGATAAACCGGCTATGGCGACCGACGAACAACGAAAAAAACTGCTGACGCTCGTTTGGGGGCATCGTCTGTTCGACGACGGCGATGTCGTCGCTGCGGCGGAGAACGGCTGTTTGCGGGTCGAGTGTCCCGGCTATGCCGCCGAACTGTCGGAGGAGGGATCGGCTCCGGAACGGTCGGCGCCCGATTTCGTGAATGGGGCGGTGAGGTATGGCGATACGGTGTTGTACGGTGCTGTGCGGGTCGATACCTGTTCGTCGCAGTGGCGGGAGGGAGGACGGATGAACGAGGCGGCTTTCGACAGCGTGATGTTTCATGTGGTGGGCCGGCGGGATCGGGTGTTGGTGCGCAACGGCAGGGAGGTGAGGACGTTGGTGCTGACGCCGGCACCGGAACTCGACGGGCTGTACGAACAGTTGTTGGACGAGGCAGCCGGGAAAGAGGGGAAGGGGTGTGTCGGGTTTTTCGGTGCGCTCGAGGGGGTGGAGCAGGGGCAGATTCTGGCCCGGTTGGTGGCCGACCGTTTGCGGCGTAAGGTGGCGGAGACGAATGCCATTCATCGTTCGTTGGGAGGCGACTGGGACGAAACGGCTTATGTCTGTTACCTCCGATCGCTGGGGATGGGCGATCGCAAGCGGTCGTACGAGGCGTTGGCGCGGTCGGTGCCGTTGCGCTGTTTCGTGCGTTGCGGGGGCGATGTGCGCCAGGCCGAGGCGCTGCTGATGGGGCAGTCGGGATACCTGACGGTGGCTTCGGCGGACGATCCGGCTGTCCGGCAGTTGCAGGATATTTATTTGGCGCTGAAAAAGGAGTATGGCTTGCGGCGGCCGGTGGTGTCGTGGCAGGGGGCGGGGGTGCGTCCGACGTCGCTGCCGGTGTCGATGTTGGCGCAGGCAGCGGCCTTGCTGGCACGCATGCCGCTGCTGGCGGAGCGTCTCAGGGAGGCGGCGTCAGGAGGAATGCAGGCGTTGCGGGAGCTTTTCGGGCGGCCGGAGGCGGGGATTACGTCCGAAAAGGTGGATCTGCGAATCATTAATTTTGTCATCCCTTTTCTGACGGCGATGGGTCGGACGGCGGGCGATGCAGGGTTGCAGGAACGGGCGCTGGCGCTGTACGAGGAGGTGGCGCCGGAGAAAAATAAATACACACGCTTTTGGGCGGAGGCGGTGGATTTCCGGAGCGCATCCGACTCGCAGGCGGTAATCCAGCTGTGTACGGAGTATTGTGCTCGACAGCGTTGTGCGGAGTGTCCGATCGGCACGCTGCGGATGGTGAGGCTTTGGAAAACGCTTCGGCCGTTTCGACGGAAGTGATGATCATCCGTTATTTTCAAGACTCCGGCCTCGGTCCTTGCCGGGGATTGGCTGACTTTGGGTAGAGGCTGCCCCTTGCCTACCGCGGGCACGCGGGGCCTGCCCGGCCCGAGGGCGGTTCTCTCTGGTAGGGTAGAGACTTATAGGGTATAGACTTGTAGGGGTAGAGGCTTGTAGTGTATAGGCTGCCCGTTTCGGGTGCCGAGCGG
>JAFLSI010000169.1 GCA_022511025.1 Rikenella sp.
GGGCACTCCAACCGATTAGTTTGCTCGGAACAAATCCCGCCGGGCGGCTGACCCGGGTCGCCTCGACCCAAACAAACACAGTTTCTCCAACTTAAATGTAGATGCCCGGTACACCCGATAAAACGAGTTCGGGCTGGCTGAAGAACCGACCCGAACGACAAAGCGAATTTGCAAGCCTGAAAACAAAATGTCTGTTCCAATGAAAGCTATTTCTTGAAATAGCGGTTGAAGAGTCCTTCGAAGCCCTTGCCATGCCGCGCCTCATCCTTGCACATTTCATGCACCGTGTCATGAATGGCATCCAGTCCCAGCTCCTTCGCCCGCATGGCGATCCGTTTTTTGTCTTCGCAAGCACCCGCTTCCGCCTCCATGCGCGCCTTCACGTTGGTCTTCGTATCCCAAACGATTTCGCCCAGCAGTTCGCAGAATTTGGACGCATGTTCAGCCTCCTCCCACGCATAGCGTTTGAACGCTTCCGCAATCTCCGGATAGCCCTCGCGGTCCGCCTGACGGCTCATCGCCAGATACATCCCCACCTCCGTGCATTCGCCCGCAAAGTGCGCTTTCAAGCCGTCGAGCACCTCTGCATCGACCCCTTTGGCCACCCCGATCACATGTTCGTCGACAAAATGCAAGCCCCCCTCCTGTTCGACATACTCTTTGAATTTTTCCTTCGGTTGTTTGCACTGCGGGCAGAAATCGGGCGCTTCGTCCCCCTCGTGAATGTAACCGCAGACCGTGCAGATGAATTTCTTTTTCATAATCTTTATTGTTTTTTAATTGGGTTTGATCGATCTTTCTCCCTTTCGCACCGCTCCCCCTCCGCCCTTTTCCGGCACTCCGCACAGATTCCCCTGTAGCAAAGCTGTACACCGCTCACCGCATGTCCCTCCTCCGGCATCGGCAGTTCCGACAGAGAATCGAAAAAGAGATCGTACAGCCGGCCGCATGCCGAACAAAAGAAATGCCCGTGCACCCGCAAATCCCCGTCGAACCGCATCCCGCACGGATCGACCGCAATCTGTGCCACCACCCCCTGCGCCACCAACAGTTTCAGCGTGTTATAGACCGTCGTTTTCGACAGCGTCGGGATTTGCGTGGCCAGCGCCCTGTAAATCTCCTCCACCGTCGGATGCGTTCGGTGAGCAAACAGATAGTCCATCACCGCCACCCGTTGCACCGACGGACGAATCCCGTGCCGGCGCAGCCACTCGCCTGTATTTGTCGGATGAGGGGAATACACGTTTTTGTAATGATTACAATTTTAATTCAGTTGCAAATATAGAAAACTTTCGGAAAAATATCGAACCGGCCGGTGAAATTCCGGCTTCCCGTCGATTCCATTGTTTTTGTACGCACAAAAGAATAATTTTGCAGAGATACCGGAAAGAAAATCATTCAACTTACAATCCATCATAACTATGTACGGAACAATCAAACAGCACTTGGCGGAAGAACTCGCGGCGATCGAGGCCGCCGGTCTGTACAAACGCGAACGGATCATCACCGGCAGCCAGCAGGCCGAAATCATGGTCGCCGGAGGAAAACAGGTGCTCAACTTCTGCGCCAACAACTATTTGGGGCTATCCAATCATCCCCGGCTGATCGAAGCGGCCAAGCGGGCGATGGACACACACGGCTACGGGATGTCGTCCGTGCGGTTCATCTGCGGGACGCAGGACCTCCACAAAGCGTTGGAAAAGGCGATTTCCGACTATTTCGGAACGGAGGAGACGATTCTTTATGCGGCCTGTTTCGACGCCAACGGCGGAGTTTTCGAGCCGCTCTTGGGCGAGGAGGATGCCATTATTTCAGATGCGCTGAACCACGCTTCGATCATCGACGGGGTGCGGCTCTGCAAGGCGAAACGCTACCGGTATGCCAATGCGGACATGGAAGATTTGGAGACGCAGCTCAAGCTGGCTCAGGCGCAGCGGTTCCGCATCATCGTAACGGACGGGGTCTTCTCGATGGACGGCAATGTGGCGCCGATGGACCGGATCTGCGAACTGGCCGAAAAGTACGATGCGCTGGTGATGGTGGACGAATGCCACTCGGCCGGTGTGGTGGGTCAGACGGGACGGGGGGTTACGGAGCTGTTCGATGTGCGCGGACGGGTCGACATCATTACCGGGACGCTCGGCAAGGCGTTCGGCGGGGCTGTCGGCGGATTCACCACCGGTCGCCGGGAGATTATCGATTTGCTGCGCCAGCGGTCGCGGCCTTATCTCTTCTCGAACTCGATTCCGCCGGCGGTGGTGGGGGCGGGGATCGAGACGTTCAAAATGCTGGGCGAAAGCGATGCGCTGCACACGAAATTGGCGGAGAATGTGGCCTATTTCCGCGAGCGGATGCTGGCAGCGGGATTCGACATCAAACCGACGCAGTCGGCCATCTGCGCGGTGATGCTCTACGATGCCAAACTGTCGCAGGATTTCGCGGCCGAACTGCTGAACGAGGGTATCTATGTTACGGGGTTCTACTATCCGGTGGTGCCGAAAGATCAGGCTCGGATCCGGGTGCAGGTCTCGGCGGGACACGAACGGGTGCACTTGGACCGGTGTATCGAGGCGTTTACGAAAGTGGCCCGAAAACTCGGCGTCTTGAAATAACCCTTTTGCCGTTTTTTGTGGTGTTTGGATAGACAGGCTGGAACTGTTCTCTTTGTGAACAAAGAGAACCAGAAAAACTTTAGGCGATACTGCGT
>JAFLSI010000017.1 GCA_022511025.1 Rikenella sp.
AGGGAGCGCAATTGAGTTTAACTTACAAGAAGCGCTCCCTTACCCCAACCCAAAAACAGGGCGAAGCACATCACCGCGTACGGTCATGGAATGCGCAAGCATTCCCGAAAGTCTTTTTGGTTCTTTTTCTTCAGAAAAAGAACGGTTCCATACCCGGCACAAAACACAAACAGCAAAAAACGAGCGGTTAATTAAAAAGGCAAAGTTATGAAATTGGGTTATCTTTACCACCGAAAAACAGGAAAGGCATGATAAAAAAGCTCGCATATACCCTGATTAGCGCCTTGTTGTTCGCCATGCCTTGGTGGGGACTCGGCGGATGGAGTCTGTTTTTCGCCTTCGTACCCCTGCTGATATTGGGAGAGAGCAGGCCGCGGTATTACTGGGTATGGGTTGCCACCGCCTTCACCCTGTGGAATCTGTCGACCACCTGGTGGGTCGGGATCGCCACCCCCGTCGCCAGCATCGGAATCCCGATCGGGAGTCTGTTTTTCACCCTCGTGCCATTCACGATCTTCCACCGGTTTCGGTTTCGCGTGCCAGCCCCCATCGCCTCGACACTCTTCGTAACCCTTTGGATCGCATTCGAAGCCCTGTTCATGAACAACGAAATCTCGTTTCCGTGGCTTACGCTCGGTTACGGATTCGCCGACACCCCGCAGATCGTGCAATGGTACGAACTCACCGGTTCGTTCGGCGGTTCGCTGTGGGTGTTGACAGCCAACCTCCTCGGCTACCGGGTATGGACCCGGCGGCATCGACAGCCGGGACGGGCCGCCATCCCCCTCCTGTTGTGGATCGTCGTGCCGGTCGCCGCCTCGCTCGTCCGATACGCCACCTATGAAGAGGAGGAACGTCCCGTGCGCGTGGCAGTGGTGCAGCCCGACATCGACCCGTACAACGAAAAATTCGGCGGACTGACCCCCGAACAACAGCGCGACATCCTGCTCGACATCGCCCGAGAAGCCCCGCGCGACGTCGATTTCATCCTCACCCCGGAGACCGCTTTCGACGGCGACTTTTGGCTGAACGACCTTCCGCACAATGCCGAAATCGACACCTTGCGGCGCTTCATGGCACGATTCCCGCGGGCGACCCTGATAGCCGGGGCGACAACCCTGCTGTATTACCTCCCCGGAATGCCCCACCGCCGGTGGACCCGTCTCGATCCCGACTGGGGAGGCTTTTTCGACGTGTACAACAGCGCGCTCGGCATTACCGGCGGCCGGGACGAAGTCCAAGTCTACCACAAATCGAAACTCGTGGTGGGAGCGGAACTCTTTCCCTATCCGCAAGTGCTGGGGATGCTGAAATTCTTGGATATCGATCTGGGCGGTCTCTCCGGTTCGCTCGGCATGCAGGAGAGCCGGACCCTCATAACCAATCCGGAAGGGATACGCACAGGCGTGGCGATCTGCTACGAATCGGTCTACGGCGCATACTACACGGAGTATGTCCGAAACGGAGCGCAAGTGATGTGCATCATCACGAACGACGGCTGGTGGGACGACACGCCGGGCTACCGGCACCACTTCAGCTACGCCCGGCTGCGGGCGGTGGAGACACGCCGCGCCGTCGTGCGATGCGCCAACACAGGCATTTCCGGACTGATCGACCAGCGGGGCCGGGTGATCGACTCGGTGGGCTGGGACCAAAAGGCGCTGCTGACGGGAGAGGTGAATGCCAACGACAGCCTGACCCCGTATGTCCGGGGAGGCGATTACGTGGTGCGGCTGGCCCTCTTGGTGCTGGGACTCTCGCTGCTCTACTCCGTAGCGTGGCGCTTCCGGAAACGATCGCTTTTGATCGACGAATAAGTTTTTCCAACGCGTGTGGAGGCCCGACCCCAAAATCCGTGGACGGGCCAATGCAAAAAAGAGGCAAAAATCGGAAAACGACGCCAGATGAAACGATACATCGAGTTATTGCAGCACTTGATCGCCACCCCCTCCTACAGCCGCGAAGAGGCGCGGACGGCGGATATCCTCGCCACGTTTTTGGAACAGGCAGGGGTGCAGGAGGTGCAGCGGCTCCACAACAACGTGTGGGTCCGCAGCCGGCACTTCGACCCGGCGAAACCGACCCTGCTGCTCAACTCCCACCACGACACCGTGAAGCCCGGCAGCGGCTGGACCCGCGACCCGTTCAGCCCGGAGATCAGCGACGGAAAACTGTACGGGTTGGGGAGCAACGATGCGGGGGGGAGCGTGGCGGCTTTGACGGCCGCTTTTCTCCATTTCCACGGGGTCGAGGGGCTTCGATACAACCTTTGTTTAGCCTTGACGGCCGAGGAGGAGGTGTCGGGAGCGAACGGGATCGAGAGCATCCTGCCGCAGTTAGGCGAACTGAGCTTCGCCCTTGTCGGCGAACCGACCGGCATGGAGTTGGCCATTGCCGAACGGGGGCTGCTGGTGCTGGACTGCGTGGCGCACGGGCAGGCGGGGCATGCGGCGCGCGACGAGGGCGACAATGCGATTTACCGGGCGATGCGGGACATCGACTGGTTCCGCACCTACCGGTTCCCGCGGGAGTCGGCGTTGTTAGGGGGGGTGAAGATGAGCGTAACGGTCGTCAACGCAGGAACGCAACACAATGTGGTGCCGGACGAGTGCCGCTTTACGGTCGACGTGCGGGTGCCGGACAGCTACACCCACGAGGAGGTGCTGGCGGAGGTGAGGAGACACGTGGCGTCGGAGGTCGTGCCGCGGTCCGTACGGCTGAAACCTTCGGCAATCGACCCGTCGCATCCGATCGTACAGGCCGGATTAGCTTTGGGACGGCGCACGTTCGGCTCGCCGACAATGTCGGATCAGGCCCTGCTGCCGGTGCCGTCGCTCAAGATGGGGCCGGGCGATTCGGCGCGCTCGCACAGGGCCGACGAGTTCATCTTCCTGAAAGAGATCGAGGAGGGAATCGACCTGTATATCGCCATGCTCGATGCGGTCTGCCGCTGACGGGTGCGATGCCACTCCAGCCCTCTGCGTGCCGCCGCAGGGGGTGGCGGCGACCCCGTTCAAAATTCTACGATAAAATATTTTGCTTACCTTTGTTCGCGGCTCAGGCGGATGTGGTGTAATTGGTAGCCACGCCAGACTTAGGATCTGGTGCCTTGACCGGCGTGGGGGTTCGAGTCCCTTCATCCGCACCGAAACGGCGGCGGGAACATTTCGCAAAATGTTCCCGCCGCCGTGCTTTTCGGCCCTCCCTGTCCGGACGGTCAGCGCGAACAGCGGGTCAGGCCGCAATCCTCATCCGGCGTTTCGATCTCGATCGTAGCGTGTTCGATTCCCTTCGCGCTGCAAACCGCCCGGATCGCCTGCTTAACCGCGATGCGGCCGGCGCCGGCCGCATCGGCCGACACCACGGCATGCAGCGTAGTGATGTGGTGTTCGCCGTCGAGGCTCCACAAATGGAGGTCGTGAACGGCCTCGACCTCCGGCAGGGCTTCGATCTCGCGGCGGATTTCGGCGGGGTCGACCCCGGCCGGAACGCGTTGCAGCAGCACGCGAAAGGTGGCCCGCAAGTTCCGGCAGACGTTCCACAGCACCCAGCCCGAAATGGCGATCGACAGCAGCGGGTCGAGCAGGGGCAGATCCGCGAAAAGCATCACGATGCTGACGGCCAGCACGGCGATCCACCCCAAGAGGTCCTCCATCATATGGAGCATCACGGCGCGTTCGCTGAGCGAGTGTCCGCGCCGGAGCCGCCAGGCAGCAAAACCGTTGACGGCCACGCCGAACACGGCCAGCCCGAGCATCCCGGCAGCATCCGGCTCCTGCGGCTCGACCAACCGCCCGATGCAGGCGCGCACGATCAACAGGGACCCGACGAGCAGCACGGCGGAAATAAACAAAGCGCCCAACAGGGCGAATCGTTTGTATCCGTAGGTGTAAGCGGCATCGGCCCGGCGTTCGGAAATTTTCTGCAACCGCCACGCGACGGCCAACGACAAACTGTCGCCGAAGTCATGAAAGGCGTCGGAAAGTATCGCGATGCTGTTCGTCCACAACCCGCCGGCCAGTTCGACGAGGGCGAACCCCAGATTCGAGAAAAAGGCGAGGGCGATATTCCCCGTCGCCGCGCGGTGATGTGCATGATGAGGGCTGTGGTCGTGTCCCATATCGAGTTATCGTGTACTGTACGGAGTCATCCCCAGATCACCGCCGCTGTCCCTGCCGCCGCGCAATAGAGTGCGAACCACCACAATTTCCCCCGGCTGACGATCCGGATCATCACCTTGCAGGCGAACAGCCCCGAAAGATAGGCGGCCAGGAATCCCACCGTCAGGGCATAGCCCGAAATGCCGGAAGCCCCCGGTGCGAACTCCCCCCGGAGCAGTTCGAGGAGTGCTTCGCCGAAGATCGGGACCAGCACCATGAGGAACGAGAATTTCGCTAACTGCGTGCGGTCGTCGCCCAGCAGCATCCCGGTCGCGATCGTCGCTCCCGACCGCGAAATCCCCGGTATCACCGCCACCGCCTGAGCCAGTCCGATCACAAAAGCATCCCGCACCGAGATGTTCCGCCCCGGTTTCTGCCGCACGGCGTGGGTCAGCAGCAACAGCCCGGCCGTTACGAGAAGCATACACCCCACGAACCGCACGCCTCCCCCGAACAACTCAGCGATCTTCTCTTTGAAAAAGAGTCCGGCGATCAGGATCGGGATCATCGAAACGAGAATCCGGAACAAATACCGCGATTCGGCATTGGGCCGAAACTGCAATCCGCCGCGCACCAACCGTACGATCTCGCTCCAGAAGACGGTAACGGTGGCCAGCACGGTCGCTGCGTGGACCAGAAGAGCAAAGGCGGCGTCATCGCCGAGCCCTTCCGTCCCCAGCATACGCCCCAAAATAACCAAATGCCCGGACGAACTGACGGGCAAAAACTCGGTCAGCCCTTGCAGCAGACCGAGCAAAACGGCGTCCATCGTTCCCACGCTTACTCGGTTTTGCGGTCGGCGCTCTGTTCGGCCGTCCCTTTCGGGCGGTACATGATGGCGTAGATCTCGAACAGGAATCCGGCCAACAACAGCACGGGGGCTACATAGAGCCGCCGAAAATTGAACATTCCGTAATCGAACTCCACGGCGGGATCGTCGCTCCCGCCGCCGCTGAGCAGCACGAAGCCGATTACGATCGCGCCTATGCCAGCCAGCATCATCAGGTAGTTTCGTCTGCCGAACGGCATCTGTTGCTCTTTAGCCATAAATTGTCTCCCTTACTTTGAAAAGAGTTTCAGCCGGCCCGCCACGCCTGACGGCGCTGCGGGCCGACCGTGAATATTTAGAGAACCGTTCCCTCTTAACCTAACAAAACAATCGACCGATTAAGCCATGGAATTAATCGGTCAGTTTGACATATCGGTTGACCGCCAAAGCGGTAAAGGTCGTGCAAATGAGGACGCCGACCAAAACCATCGCACTGGCCAGCAGGGCGATAGTTTCGCGATCCGTCATGAGTTTGACCTCCGGCAGGACCTCGGCCAATCCGTCGGCAAACAGCCAGAGGAGTCCCGAAGCCAGCAGCCCCGCCACCACCCCCTGGGTAAAACTGCGCAAAACGAAAGGCCGCCGGATGAAACCCGGGGTCGCCCCCACCAATTTCATCGTCTCGATCGCCTGCCGGCGCGAGGCCACCGCCAGACGGAGGGTGTTCGAGATGAGCATCACGGTAATCAAAAGCAGGAAACCGCCCAGCCCCAACAGAATGACATTCAGCCGGTTCAGGTTCCGCATCACGGCATCGACGATTTTGCGCTGGTAGACCACCTCGTCCACCCCTTTCCATGCACGGCACTCCTGCTCCAGTTCCGCGAGCTTCGCCGCCTCGGCATAGTTCGGGTGGAGGGTCAGTTCATAGGAGGCGGGCAGGGGATTCTCGCCCAGAAACCCGACGAAATCGGTCCCTATGTACGCCTGAAACTCGCTCGCCGCTTCGTCCGCAGATACGTACCGCCACGCTGCGACAGCGGGGTGCATCCCCATCCGTTTCTCGATGGCCGCGCGCTGAACGGGAGTGGCGGTGTCGGCCAGCATCACCGAAACGCGCAACTCGCCGCGAACGGCCGAGGTCGAGGAGTAGGCGTTGAGCAGGATATACCCCACGACGCCCAACAGCAGCAGCACGAGCGTTACGCTGACCGTCGCTATCGAGTAGTCGGCTTTGAGTCCTTTCCGTCCGGCCATGGTGTCGATTGTTTATCTGTTTAGCGGTTCTTTCGCTGTCGGTCGGGGCGCAGAGACGGGTGCGAAGCCGAACCGGGGCCGGGGCAGCCCACCCGAACATCCGAAAAACGCACCGCCCGAAAGAGAGCGGCTACTCCTCCGACCCTTGCGCCGGAGCCGTCATTTCCGGCCGCTCGAATCCATCCGCCTGAGCCTTTTCGGTCATCCGTTTGATCCGGTTGTCCAAATCGGGATGGGTCGAGAAGAGCTGCTGCACCTTGTTGGTCTTGTCCGCCCCCATCTCCTTCTCCATCTTTTTCAACTTCTCGAACGAGAGAGCCATCGCCCACGGATTTTCACCGTGCGACTTCAGAAAGTTGTAACCGTACTCGTCCGCCGCATACTCCTGCTTCTGCGAAAACTTCGACTGCGTTACCGCCACCCCCAAATCGCCCAACTGCGAATCCGACAGCTTGGCCGCCGTTCCGCCCGCCGAGCTGACCCCGTCGCGCAAAGCCGACGCCAGCAGCGCCGTCCGGAACGCATTCTTGCTGTCCTTGTTCATCACGTGCCCGATCTCGTGCCCGATCACCCCCAGAATCTCTTCGTCGGTCATGATCTGCATCAACCCCGCAAAAACCCGGATGCTCCCGTCCGCACAAGCGAACGCATTGACATCCCGCACCCGGTAAGCCTTGATGTTCAGCCCGTCGACATCGATCTTTTTCGTGATCGCCGCCAGCCGCACCGCAAACTCGTCATCCCCCTCGCACACCGGATTGTTTTTGTCCATCCAGTCGATGTACTCCTTGACATAGCCTTCGATCTGCGCATCGGTCAGCGTCGCCGCCTGCAGCACCTTCGCCCCTGCTCCGATCGCTTTGTTGAGTTTGAACTGCGCCTGCGCCGCGCCCGAAGCCATCAAGGCCACAATTCCGCAAACAGTAAAAAACTTTTTCACAGCCAATTGGTTTTTATGTTTAGATTCCAACTCTGCAAAGATAAAACACCGCCGCTACGTTTCCAAGAGCTTCCCGGCGGCCGGACCGTACAAAAAAAGGATCTTCGGCCGGCCGAAATCCGGCCTGTGAAGATCCCTGTTCCCCCGGAAAAAGAGGTCGGTAGCAGATTCGAACTGCTGTACGAGGTTTTGCAGACCTCTGCCTAACCACTCGGCCAACCGACCCGGTGTCGTCCGTCGGGCGGTGCAAAGATAAGCCTTTTTCGCGAAACCGCAACATCCGGCCGCAAAAAGAGTCTTCCCCTGCCCCGCCGCCCCTGAACAGGCAGACCGGGCAGGGAAAAACACCGCAGCCGAAACTGATTACCGCTGCTTCACATATTTGTCCAACCAGCCGAAAAACTCGCGGTTCCAGACCAGCGAATTTTGCGGTTTGAAGACTTGGTGTCCCTCGTCCTCGAAGTAGACCAGACGCGACGGGATGCCGTGCGCCCGCGCCGCCGTGAAGGCTTGCAGGCTCTGCGTGAAGGGAATCCGGAAATCTTTCGCCCCCGTGATGATCAGGATCGGCGCATACCAGTCGTTCACCGCCAAGTGCGGCGAATGGGCATACGACCGGTCGGCCACCCGGTTCCCCGGCCGTTCCCAGTAGGCTCCGCCGAGGTCGTTGGTCGGGAACCACAGCTCCTCGGTCTCGCCGTAGAAACTTTCGAGGTTGAACATCCCGCAGTGGGCGATGAAAGCCTTGAACCGCCGGCCGCTGTGGCCCGCCAGGTAGAACGTGGAGTAGCCTCCGTACGAAGCCCCCACGCACCCCAACCGGTCGGAATCGACCCACGGCTCGCGCGACACATCGTCGATGGCCGAGAGGTAGTCCCGGATGTTCTGGCCGGAGTAGTCGCCCGAAATCTGGTCGAGCCACTCCTGTCCGAACGAGGGGAGTCCGCGCCGGTTCGGAGCCACCACCACATAGCCCTGCGCCGCCATCAGCTCGAAATTCCACCGGTAGCTCCACCGCTGCGAAACGACGCTCTGCGGTCCGCCCTGACAGTAAAGCAGGGCCGGATAACGCTGCGTGCTGTCGAAGTTCGGGGGCAGAATGACCCACGTCAGCATCCGTTTGCCGTCGGTGGTCGCCACCCACCGTTTCTGCACCGTACTCCGGTCGACATGGTCGTATATCTCCCGGTTGATGAAGGTAATCTGGGTGTCCGACCCGTCGCGGAGGTCGATCGTGAAGAGTTCCGGCGCCATTTGCAGGGTGGTCTTTTCGGCCACGACCACCGCCGACGGACTCCCCTCCGCACCGCATGCGGCCGACGATCCGGCCCGCACGGCATCCGGAAAGGCGATGCTGAAAGCGGTGTAGTCGTGGTCGCCGGAGGTCAGCACGGCAATCGCCGCCCTTTCACCCGTCGCTGCGAGGTCGGCCCGGCAGAGCTGGTGCGTCGCCTCGATCGGGGCGATGAAATAGAGGCTCGCGCCGTCGGCACTCCACCGCAAATTGGCCGCATTGTAATCGAAACCGGCAGTTACATCGGTTTTCGCTCCGGTCGCTATCTCCAGCACAAAGAGCCGGTCTTTGTCCGACTCGTTCCGGGGGCGCTCCATGCTTTGCCAAGCGATCCGGCTGTCGTCCGGCGAAAAGACCGGATACTTGTCATACCCCGGCATCCCTTCGGTCAGGTTCCGGGTCGAACCGTCGGCCAGATCGTAGAGGTAGATGTCGCTGTCGGTGCTCATCGAATAGGCATACCCCGTCAGCTTCTTGCAGGTGTAAGCGATCTGCGTCCCGGCGTTGTTCCAGGCCACTTCGCTCATCTCGAAATAGGGGGCGGTGGGGGCATCCCACGGCTCGCCGGGCATGATGTCCCGCACATTCGACAGACCGTTTCCGCCGGCTGCGGAGGGGTCGAGGTCGGCCACGAAGATATGGCTGTAGGCGCCGTCTTCCCACGCATCCCAGTGCCGCTCCATCAGGTCGTCGTAGATCAAGGCCCGCGACTTCGGCATGCCGTAAATGTCGGCGGAGGAGACCGAATCGACTTGCACGTCGGCGGTAAACCAGACTTTGTCGCCTTTCGGACTCACGCCGAAACCGGTAATCCCCCCCTCGACGGCCGACAGCTGCCGAAGGCCGCTCCCGTCCGGCCGGACGATCCACAACTGCTGCGCCGCCTCACTGCCCTGCCCGTCGCTGCCGCGGGAACTTAAAAAATAGACGCACACCTCTCCGGTCGAACCGTCCACGCCCCACGCGGGCGAGTTGTCCTTTCCGGCATTGTTCGTGATCTGCCGGGCCTGCTCCGGCTCGCCGACGGGCATCACCCACAGCGAAGTATAACCTTTGTTCTCGTCCATCCGGTAATAGGTCAGGGCGTAGAGCACGCTTTTCCCGTCGGCCGACACGGAGCTGGAACCGATGCGCCCCATCTTCCACATCACTTCGGGGGTAAAAACTCGTGCCTCTTTCTCTTGGGCGGTCAGGGCAACGTCCAGCACGACATTCCCGGCCGCCGCTCCTTCACCGGACGCGGCCGGGCGGTCGCTGCATCCACTGACCAAGGCGGTGGCTGTCGTCAGCATGATCATCAATCGTTTCATATTTTCAATTTGTTCGGTATTACACACTTAACTATACTCATAGCACTCTCTGTCGCGGTTCCGGCCCGGCGCAGGAGAGCGAGGCGGCTCCCCGAGGAGGCTTCTACCACTGCACCGTACCCCCTTTCGGATAACGCACCGAATAAGAGAAGGTCAACACCTGCTCCTCGCCCGGCGCCAGACGGAGCCGCCAGGTCAGCATCCCCGACTCGGCGTCGACCTGCGCTCCCGACGCATCGGCCAGCACCACCTCCACCTCGTCCGTATCCGAAACGGGGTACTGGTCCCGCACCGTCAGGTTCACCGGAAAATCCTTGTTGTTTTTGATCCGTATCTCGTAACGCTGCGAGCGCTCCGTTTTCGACCCCGACACCCGCTCCCGGTAGTTGCCGACCTCCGTCCGGTCGACCACCACCTGCGGTTCGTACATCAACGGCACCTCCAGCGTATCCTGAGTGCTGCGCACCGACAAGGTCGACTGCCCTAACATCCGCCCGGCGCAAAAAACATTGATCCGTCCATCCGTCAGGTGGAGCTTCTGCCAATCCGGCACCCGGGCCAGCAGCAGCACCCAAGGGGCGACTTTCGGCGTAACTTCGTATTCGTACACGACCGGAACCGTATCTTTCCGAAGCTCCACCGTTTGCCGAATCTGCCTGTTGTCGGACGACGAGGCCAAGGTCAACGGACGCCCTAACCGATAGCCCACACCGATCTCCGACAACTCGACGCCCGCCGCCGGCAGATCCGGATCAAAAGCCATCTCCTGCGATTCATCCGCATCGAGAATCTGGAGTTTTTCCCCGCCCGCATAACTGGCGCTGAATGTCATCAAGGTGTTCCTTTCGAGGCGTTCGGCCACCGGCTTGCGGTACGAGACATACGTTTTGGAGAGTTTCGGCCGGTACAAAGAGCTCCTCGGGGCACCGTAATTCAGCACGGCCGGCACCCGATCCCACGCGAATCCGCTCCACTGGCGCACGGTCGCGCGGTAGTCTATCTCGGCCGTCGTCCCGCCCGGCTCGAACCGGAAAAAGTAGACCGGCTCCCACTGGGCCGCATCGGCAAAATAAGAGAGCTCGAAAACCACTTGCTGCGCTTCGGGGCTGTTCACCCGCGCCCGAACGAGCGTTACGCGGTTCGCCCGCGCATTCACCAGCCGGATCCGGCTGGCATTGTCCGCGATCTTCTTGCCGAGTTCCGCAAGGGCCTCCCGGTTCCGGCGCTGAGCTTCATAGGTTTGGGTGTACTGCTCGCGCATCCACTGTTCGGCCGCCGCCAACTGAGACAATGCGCTCCCCTCCTGCCGGGCATTGGAGGCCAAAAACTCGGCTTTCCGCACCAGCACCATGCTGTCGGCCTCCAACCGGGCTTTTCGGGCCAAGAGGGTGTCCTGACACTGCAAATAGACCTGTTGCAGCCTCACGTCGCTCCCTTTCTCCGCACGCTGCGACTCCACGACGTAATCGACTCCTGCGGCACTCGGCAAGAGTTTCAGTTCGACGGTCGCCGGATCGGCATACCACAGGTCCGGAAAAACGACCGTCTCGTCCGCTCCGCCTTTCAACGAAGCGGGAACCGACAGCGTAAGATAGACTCCGTGAGGATAAACCCTGACCTCTTTGACCTCGACGTTCAAAGATTCCGGAGCGGCTGCGGCACCGCTCCAAGCCAGTGCCGCTACCGACAAGCAATACACGAATCGTTTCATAGCCGTATGGTGATTTGATTTCGGATCAGCGGTCGTTTCCGGTTCAAATATACGATTCTGCCGGGGATAAACCTCACTTTTCCGGCCGAAAAACAAAAGAGGCACCTCTCCTCCCTCCTCAATCCGCCTCCCGCGGCAATACGAAAAACGCTTCTGCGAAGAAAATCGCAGAA
This sequence comes from Rikenella sp., assembly GCA_022511025.1. Classification (GTDB taxonomy): domain Bacteria; phylum Bacteroidota; class Bacteroidia; order Bacteroidales; family Rikenellaceae; genus Rikenella. Next base: position 11,615 of record JAFLSI010000017.1, read on the forward strand.
GCGTCGATTCTTTTGCCGGCCGGAGACCCGTCCCGCCCTGAGCCACAAGCCAGGCTCGAACTGGCGACCTTTTCGTTACGAATGAAATGCTCTACCGACTGAGCTATTGTGGCGTTTGCGAATGCAAAGATAGTTATTTTTCTTTTTCTCCCAACTTTCTCCGACCAAAATCGCTCTTTTTGTGCGGAGGCGTCCCGAAGCCGGCGGAGAAAGCACGAGCCTCGGCGAATGCGCCCCTCCGCACGGGGTGGCTTCGGGGCGCGCGACTCTTTCGATTCGCCATGTTCTCCCTCGATCCGGCCAACCGCACTTCGTACGAAGCGGGCGGGCGCAGTCTTCACCCCAATCCCCGGCGCCGGGCACAGGCAAAAACGGCCCTCAAAGCCGTCAGCACCTCCTCCGCACTCCGGCCCCGATCAGCAGTCCCAGCGTCCCCAGCAGCAGAATCGCCGAAGCGGTGCGGGTTATCGCCACCAATCCGTCGAAATGCGGCGCCGCGAAGCGAAACTCGACCGTATGTTCGCCCGCCGGCACCCGAATCCCCCGCAACACGTAATCCGCCCGGAAATAGGGCGCCGGCCGGCCGTCCACGAAAGCCGACCACCCTTTCGGGTAGTAGATTTCCGACAGCACCGCAACCCCCTCTCTCGCCGACCGCGTCCGGTAGGTCTGCCGGTTCGGACGGTACTCCGTCAGGAGGATCTCCGCAGCGGTATCGGCCGGGAGAGAAAGCCCGTCGAGCAACTCCGCAAACTCCCGGTCCACGACCGCGGTCGTGTGCGGATCGAACCCCTCGCCGGTCGCCGGGCCGGCGTTCAGCGCCGCGATCTCCTCGTCCGCCCCCGACACCCACGCCACCGAATCCACGAACCACGCACTCCCGCAGGCATACGGATTCAACTGCACCTCCGGCCGCCCCCCTTCGCCGGAGACGATGAAATACTTCGTGTTGAGCATGTCGTACACCGCCCCATTCCGCTGTGCGAGATGCCGGTCGATCAAATCCTGGTACCGCCTCAGCTTGGCCGCGTGGTAACCGCCGACCGACCGGTGGTAGCACGAAGTCGTCGCATCCGAAAAGGGGTTGACCGTGAAATTCGCCACCCGATAGTCCGTCGTGTCCTGCAAAATCAGCCGGTCGGCCTCCGTCATCGGAATGGTCAGCGCCTGCCGTTTCGGATGAAAATCGTCCGCCGCGACATAGCGTTTGTCCACCGGGAAGAGGTCGCACAGCACGATCCCGCCCAGCGCCGCCACGAACCACCCCCGTTTGATCCTCCGTTCGACAAAGAGCCAGACGACACCCCCCGTCAAGAGGACGAAGAACAGCGACCGGAACGCATCGCTGCGCATCATGGCCGCCCGCTCCTCCTGCATCGCCGCCAAGACCGGTTCCGGCAGCCCCATCGCCGCATCGCTCCCGCCGGAGAAACTGCCGACCATCGGCCCGAACAGGCCGATCAGCAGCGTCAGCCCCCCGACCCCGATCAATGACCCTTTCAACCCCCGTTTCAGTCGCGCATCGTCCGCTCCGTCGCGCGCCCACAGCTGTGCCAGCCCCAAAACCGCCAGCAGCGGCACCGACCACTCGACGATCACCAAAATCATCGACACCGTCCGGAACTTGTCGTACATCGGGAAGTAGTCGATAAACAGGTCCGTGAATCCCTGCATATTGCGCCCCCAAGCCAGCAGAATCGCCAGCACCGAGACCGCTGCGATCCACCCTTTCTGCCTCCCGCGCAGCACGAACATCCCGAACACGGCCAAAAACACCAGTCCGGCTCCCAAGTAGACCGGTCCGTCGGTCATGGGCTGGCTGCCCCAGTACGAAGGCAGATTCCGCTCGAAGCCCCGAGGCACGTCGTATTTCCGCAGCACCTGCGCCACCTCGCCGTCCGGGGCGAAGTCGTGCCCTCCGCCATAGAGGTTGGGCACCAGCAGGTTGAGGGTCTCCATCTTGCCGTAGCTCCATGCCGTAATGTAGTCGCGGTCGAGTCCGCCGGTCCGCTGCGCCGCAGCGGCCGCTGAGCGGGTATCGGCCAGTTCGCTCTGTCCGCGTGTAGTCTCCGGCGTATGCTGCGCCACGTAGTACAGCTGCACGAGATTGGCCCCCACGGCCAAAGCGGCCGCCAGAACCAGCACCGCCGTGGTCTTGCCGAACCGGGCCAAGGCCCTCTCTTTGCTGGCGATGACGAACTCATTGATCACCAGCGCCAAAATGACGAACAGGAAATAGTAGGTAATCTGCGGGTGGCTGGTCGAGATTTCGACCGCGGCGAACACACCGGCCAAAGCCGCCCCCAACCACCGGCGCCGTCGGTAGGCATACCGCACGGCCCCCACCATCGGCGGCGCCCACGCCAAGGCCATCATCTTGGTGATATGTCCGGCCCCGATGATGATAATGAAATAGGAGGAGAGTCCGTAGCCCAATCCGCCGACCATCGCGATCCAGGGGTCGACGCCGAACAGCAGCAGCATCAAGTAGAACCCGGCCATGGCCACGAAGATCCAGGCGGCCGGCTGGCCGAGAAAATAGAGGCGGTCGGCCGCCTGCTTGACCCACCGCCCGTCGTAGTTCATGTCGATGAGGTACGAGGGCATGCCGCCGAAATTCCGGCCGGCCCACTGCGGGTGTTCGTCGTAGCGGTCGATGTGCTCCCGGATGTCGCTCGTTACGCCGCTGAACATCACCATGTCGCCCTGCCGCAAGGCTTTCCCGTCGTACTGCGGGGCGAAAAACAGGGCCGATACGGCGGCGAAAACGACCAAGGCGACGGTATGGGGCAGCGCTTTCCGGAAAAAACAGGCGAGTCGGTTCGGCAGCATAACTTTCGGGATCTGGTTTCGGGGTCTAAAAATACGGTTTTCCGGACAATTTCACAAAGTCCGGCAGCCGTTTTCGCTGCGGACCACCGGCCGAAAGCAGTCCGCGACCCGCCGAATCACGGCCGAACGGGTTCCGGCATCCCGGAAAAACGGCGGGTCCATTTTCTCGAAAAAACGGAGAAACTCAGCACGATCCGCGCTGAAAAAACACTATCTTTGCCTTGTCAAAAATCCGTACGATGGAACTTCGTTTCCCCGCCTGCTACCGTCCTCGTTTAGTTCCCGAAACGCAGGAGCAGGCCATCAAAGAGATCAAGGACCGGTTTCAGGCGGCATTGGCCGCCGAACTGCACCTGCGGCGGATAACGGCCCCTCTGTTCGTGCTGTCGGGAACGGGCCTCAACGACGATCTGAACGGGGTGGAACGGGCGGTGAGCTTTCCGGTCAAAGACATGGGAGAGGCGCGGGCGGAGGTCGTGCAGTCGCTCGCCAAGTGGAAACGGGTCAAACTCGGCGCGTACCGGATCGCACCGGGCTACGGCATCTACACGGACATGAACGCGATCCGGGCGGACGAGGAGTTGGACAACATCCATTCGCTCTACGTCGACCAGTGGGACTGGGAGCGGACGATCCGGCCGGAGGAGCGGACGGTCGCTTTTCTGAAGACGATCGTCCGGAAAATCTACCGGGTCCTGCTCCAGGTGGAGCAGGAGGTCTACCGGCTCCATCCCCATATCACACCGGTGCTGCCGGACGAAATCGTTTTCATTCATGCCGAGGAGCTGCTCCGGGCCTATCCGCACCTGACGCCCCGCGAACGGGAGACGGAAGCGGCGAGAGAGCACGGGGCGGTGTTCGTGATCGGCATCGGAGGGGTGCTCTCGGACGGAAAACCGCACGACGGGCGGGCGCCGGACTACGACGACTGGATCACACCGAACGAGGAGGGCTATGCGGGGCTGAACGGCGACCTGATTCTGTGGAATCCGGTCTTGGAGTCGGCCTACGAAATCTCGTCGATGGGGATTCGCGTAACGGCGGAGTCGCTGAAACGGCAGCTCGAAGCGGCGGGGAAGTACGACGAACGAAAAGAGCTGCTGTACCACCGGATGCTGCTGGCCGGCGAACTGCCGCTCTCGATCGGCGGGGGGATCGGGCAGTCGAGGCTCTGCATGTTTTTCCTGCGGTGTGCGCATATCGGCGAGGTGCAGGCCAGCATCTGGCCGGAGGAGATGCGGGAGCTGTGCAGGAAGCACAACATCGAACTGAAATAAAGCTGCCGGCGGCAACTGTCGTTCGCCAAACTCCGGTTCGGAGAGCCGGGCGGGTCGGAGAAGCCGGACACACGGGCAGAGGCTGCACCGAACAAACAACGGGACCGGAAACCGCCCGCAAACCACGAAAAACCAAACCATAAAAAAACCATACGAACCATGTCCTCACTCAGATTCAAAGTCGTAGACGAAGCGATCCGCAGAAAAGCCATCGACGTGCAGCAGCCCGCCCAGCGGCCGTCGGAATATTTCGGCAAGTACGTATTCACGCAGGATCGCATGCGGAAATACCTGCCCAAGAACGTCTACGAGGCTTTGGTCGACACGATGGACAACCGCGCCCCGCTGAGCAGAGAGCTGGCGATGGGTGTGGCCGCCGGGATGAAGCAGTGGGCCATGGAGATGGGCGCGACACACTATACCCACTGGTTCCAACCCCTAAACGGAGGTACCGCCGAAAAGCACGACGCCTTCGTGGAGCACGACGGACACGGCGGCCTGATCGAAGAGTTCTCCGGCAAACTCCTCATCCAGCAGGAGCCGGACGCCTCGAGCTTTCCGAACGGCGGGATCCGCAACACGTTCGAAGCCCGAGGATATTCGGCCTGGGATCCCACCTCGCCCGCATTCATTGTCGGGACGACGCTCTGCATACCGACCGTCTTTATCGCCTACACCGGCGAAGCGCTCGACTTCAAAACCCCGCTGCTGAAATCCATCGCCGCAGTGGATAAAGCGGCCACCGCAGTGTGCCAGCTTTTCGACCCGAAAGTCGGGAAAGTCATCTCCTACTTAGGGTGGGAGCAGGAGTACTTTTTGGTCGACGAAGGGCTGTGGGCCGCCCGACCGGACTTGGTGCTGACCGGACGGACGCTGATGGGGCACGAGAGCGCGAAAAACCAGCAGTTGGAAGACCATTACTTCGGTTCGATTCCGACCCGCGTGGCCGCATTCATGAAAGAGTTAGACATCGAACTGCTCAAACTGGGGATTCCGGTCAAGACCAAACACAACGAAGTGGCTCCGAACCAGTTCGAACTGGCCCCGATCTACGAAGAGGCCAATCTGGCCAACGACCACAACCTGCTCCTGATGAGTGTTATCCACCGCGTGGCGCGGAAACACTGTTTCCGGTGTCTGCTGCACGAGAAACCCTTCAAAGGGATCAACGGCTCGGGCAAGCACAACAACTGGTCGCTCGGGACCGACACCGGCGTCAACCTCTTTTCGCCCGGCAAAACCCCGAAAGACAACCTGCTCTTCGTTACCTTCTTAGTCAACGCCATTACAGCCGTGTATCGCCACAACGGCCTGCTGAAAGCCTCGATCTCCAGCGCCACGAACGCCCACCGGCTGGGAGCGAACGAGGCGCCGCCCGCCATCATTTCGGTCTTTCTCGGCCGGCAGCTGAGCGAAATCCTGGACCGCATCGAATCGAGCACCTCGGACGAAGCGATCGAACTCGACCACAAATCGGGATTCAAGTTGGGGATCGCCCACATCCCGGAACTGCTGCTCGACAACACCGACCGGAACCGGACTTCACCATTCGCCTTCACCGGCAACCGGTTCGAGTTCCGGGCCGTCGGTTCGTCGGCCAACTGCGGCGGAGCGCTGACCGTACTCAACACCGCGGTGGCACAACAGCTGGTCCGGTTCCGCAAGGAGATCGACGAACTGACCGCCACCCATATGCCGATCGAAAAGGCGATCTTCACCGTGCTCAAACAATACATCCGGGAGTGCCGGCCGATCCGGTTCGACGGGAACGGCTACAGCGAGGAGTGGAAAGCGGAGGCCGTGCAGCGGGGATTGGACACGGAGACCAGCGTGCCGCTGATCTTCGACCGCTTCCTGACCCCCGAATCGGTGGAGCTGTTCACCTCGATGAAGGTGCTGAGCGAAGTCGAACTGCAGGCCCGGACGGAGGTCGACTGGGAGACCTATACCAAGAAGGTGCAAATCGAAGCGCGCGTACTGGGCGATCTGGCCATGAACCATATCCTGCCGGTGGCGTCGCGCTACCAGAGCATGCTGCTCGACAAAGTGTACAAAGTGCACCAGATCTTCCGCGACCAGCAGCGGGCCGATGGCCTCTCGCAGCGCGACGTGGAGCTGATCGAACAGATCAACGACCACATCTCGGCGATTCAGGCCCAGGTCAACGACTTGGTGAACGCCCGGAAAGTGGCCAACAAAATCGCCTGCGAACGATCCAAAGCGATTGCATACCACGACACGGTGGTGCCGCTCATGGACCAGATCCGTTACCACATCGACAAATTGGAGTTGATCGTGGACAACGAAATGTGGACCCTGCCCAAATACCGCGAACTGCTGTTCCTGAAATAACCTCTTCGTCGAACCCGGGCGCAGCGAACCGTTCGACCTCGCCCGCAAAAACGAAAAACCGAAATCATGGAAATTTGGATCGTCATAGGAATCCTTGTCCTGCTGTTGGTCGTTTGGCCCGTATCGACCTACAACCGCTTTGTCCGGCTGAGGAACGCCATCGCGCAGGCCGGAGGGTCGATCGACGCCGTACTCAAGCAGCGGTTCGACCTGCTGCCCAATCTGGCCGAGACCGTCAAGCGGTACGCCGTACACGAATCGTCGGTATTGACTCAGGTAACCGCGATGCGGGGCGGAAAGCAGTCCTACGACGAGCTGTCGGCAGCGGAAAAGAACGAATTCGCCAACCGCTCCTTGCTGGGGATCCGGGATTTTTACGCCGTAGCCGAACAGTACCCGGAGTTGAAAGCATCGGACCACTTCATGCACCTGCAACGCACCCTCAACGAACAGGAGGAGCAGATCTCGGCCGCCCGGCGGACCTACAACGCCATGGTTACGGAGTACAACAACGCCATTCAGTCCTTTCCCGCATCGGTGATCGCCGGACTGAGCCGTTTCTATCCGGAACAGGTGCTCGAGATTTCGGAAGAGGAACGGGCCGTGCCGAATCTGAGCGACCTGTTCGGGAACAATAACTAACGGCGCGGACCATCGCCATGCAGGAGATCGGGCAGAAAAGCGGCAGAGCGGAGAGAGAGCCGGAGACCGGGAGGGTCATCGCTGCCGGACAGAGCGTCGAGGTCGGCGACTTTCCGCTCCTGCAAAAGCAGCGGCGGCGGAACTGGCGGATCATCGCACTGCTCGGAGCAGGGACGGCGGCAGGGCTGTTCGCCTCCGGACTGACGACCGGCGCATGGATTACAGCAGGAATCGCGGCGATCCTATCAGGCACCCTCCACCACCTGTACGGCAAGGAGCTGACGGCCCATTACAAGAGAGAGATCGTCCCGCAGTTCGTCCGGCGCTTCTGCGAAGCGGGGCGCTACGAACCGAACGACGGAATCCGCATCCATACGTTCGTCTCCAGCCGCCTGTTCAACTCCGCCCCGGACCGCTACCGGACGGAGGATTTGATCGAGGGGTGCATCGGCCGGACGAAGTTCCGCTTCGCCGAGGTGCATGCCCAGAAAGAACAAAAAGTCCACACCAAGAACGGAACGCGAACGACGTGGACCGACATCTTCCGGGGTTTCTTCTTCGTGGCCGATTTCAACAAGCATTTCAGCGGGCAGACGACAATGGTGCCGCACTTTCCGGGAGCGAAGTGGATCGCTGGACGGGACCGGGTCTTGCTCGAAAACCGGGAGTTGATGAAAGCCTTCTTAGTCTGCTCGACCGATCAGACCGAAGCGCGGTACATCCTGACTCCGGCGCTGATGGAGCGGATCATGGGGTTGTGGAGGCGCTATCCGGGAAAGTTGAAGATCAGTTTTACGGGCTCTTGCATCTTAGTGGCGCGCGCCTGTCCCACGAACCATTACGAGGCGGGACTCTGGCGGTCGATCCGACGCTGCATCGAACGGGACCTGAAGGCGGTTCGGGAGCTGACGGGCCTCGTCGAGGAGCTGAACATGAACACCCGCATCTGGACGAAACAATAAATACACCATAAAAACAAGAAACAGGTATGCAATTCAGACATTGGCTCATAGCAGGATTTTTGGTCCTCCTCGGGAGCAGCACGGCACAGGCGCAGCGCGAACCGACTCCGGTCGACAGTCTGGCCCTGACTCCGCCGATGGGGTGGAACAGCTGGAACCAGTTCGAGTGGGAGGTGAGCGACTCGCTGATCCGCGAAATGGCCGACGCGATGGTCGCCAGCGGAATGCGCGAGGCCGGGTACCGGTACATCATCATCGACGACTACTGGGTCGGGGGACGGGACACCAAGAACCGACTGTTCCCCGATCCGGTCCGGTTCCCGAACGGGATGAAGGCCGTGGCGGACTATGTACACGGGAAAGGGCTGAAACTGGGGATCTATTCCGATGCTGCGGAGCTGACCTGCGCAGGGGTTACGGGGAGTTTGGGGTTCGAGGAGCTCGATGCGAAGAGCTTTGCCGAGTGGGGGATCGACTACCTGAAATACGACTACTGCCATGCTCCGACGGACCGGACGACGGCTTTCGAACGGTACAAGAAGATGGGCGATGCGCTCAAGGCGACGGGAAGACCGATCGTGTATGCCATTTGCGAGTGGGGGGGGCGGAGTCCGTGGCTGTGGGCCAAGGCGGCCGGGGGACACTTGTGGCGGACGACCTACGATTCGCGCGACGGATGGCGGTCGGGGGACGGGTTCCTGACGGGGATCATGGACATCTTCGATACGCAGGAGGGGCTGGAGGCCTATGCGGGGCCGGGACGGTGGAACGATCCGGACTTGCTGATGGTGGGGCTGTACGGCAAGGGGAAGTCGTCGTCGCCGGACAAGCGGTTTGCGGGCTGCACGGACGAGGAGTACAAGACGCATTTCGCTCTGTGGTGCATGCTGGCGGCGCCGCTGATTGTCAATAACGACCTGCGGACCATGTCGGACTTCACGCGCGGACTGCTGACCAACCGCCACCTGATCGGGGTGGATCAGGATTCATTAGGACGGCAGGGCTATACGTTCCTGCGGTCGGACGATGTGCAGTATCTGCGCAAGGAGCTGACGGACGGGGTGGCGATCTGCATCTTCAACCGGTCGGAGGAGCCGAAGTCTTTCGCTTTCGATCCGGTGCGGGACGGGGATATTCTCTATCCGGCGGAGGTAACGAACGCGTGGACGGGACGGGTGTCGAAGAAGGCTGCGGTACGGGGGACGCTGCCGCCGCACGGATGCGAAGTTTTCATCTATCGGAGAAAGTAAAGACGAGACGGATCATCTCCGATACCAAAAGAGAAGAGGGCAGCAATTTTCATTGCTGCCCTCTTCTCTTTTGTCCTTTGGTAGCCACAACAGGACTCGAACCTGTATTTAAAGTTTAGGAAACTTCCGTTCTATCCCTTGAACTATGCGGCCATCCCGCTTATCCGTGGCGTGCCGGGAATGGCACACAGCCGAGTAAGCCTATTTGTATGGCGAGGGCGGTTGCACTCACTTACCCGCTACTTGTGCATCGTCCCTCCGTCGTATGCCCACCGCAGATAAATCGCCCCCCACGTAAATCCGCCGCCGAACGAGGCCAAAATAAGGTTATCCCCTTTCTTGAGCCGGGTCTCGTAGTCCCACAGGCAGAGCGGAATCGTCGCGGCGGTCGTATTCCCGTATTTCTGAATGTTCACCATGCACCGTTCCTCCGACAGCCCCATCCGGTGGGCCGTGGCGTCGATAATCCGCTTGTTGGCCTGGTGAGGCACCAAGTACCGGACATCTTCTGCGGTCAACCGGTTCCGCTCCATCACTTCGACTGCCGTATCGGCCATGTGCGAAACGGCGGCCTTAAAGACGATCTGCCCCTCTTGGTGCACATAATGCCACCGGTTGTCCACCGTCTCGTGCGAGGCGGGATAACACGACCCGCCTGCCTTCAAATAGAGATGCACGGCACCCGATCCGTCCGAATGCAGACTGGCATCGAGCACACCCAATCCTTCCGTATTCGGCTCCACCAACACGGCGCCGGCGCCGTCGCCGAAAATGGGACAGGTCGTCCGGTCTTCGTAGTCGATAATCGAGGACATCTTATCCGCCCCCACGACAATCACTTTCTTATAAGCACCGGATTCGATGTATTTCGCGGCGGTGGTCAGGGCGAACAGAAACCCGCTGCAGGCTGCCGACAAATCGAATCCGAATGCTTTGGTCAACCCGGATTTGTAGGCTATCAAATTGGCTGTGCTCGGAAATGCCATGTCGGGCGTAATCGTAGCGCAAATCACGAGGTCGATCTCTTCCGGATCGACTTGGGTCTTCTCCAACAGGTCTCTCACGGCGCGCTCTCCCATATACGAGGTCCCGCGACCTTCGCCCTTGAGTATATGACGGGTCTTGATCCCGATCCGACTCATAATCCACTCGTCGGAGGTGTCGACCATCCGACTCAACTCTTCGTTATCCAAAATATATTCGGGCAAATAGGCGCCGACGCCTGTTATCGCGGCGGTTATCTTATTCGCGGTCTTCGTCATATCGCTACTTTCTAATAATTCGTTTTTTGTGGTTGTGTTTTGGAGCCGGGGTATGGAACCGTTCTTTTTCTGAAGAAAAAGAACCAAAAAGACTTTCGGGAATGCTTGCGCATTCCATGACCGTACGCGGTGGTATGCTTCGCCCTGTTCTTGGGTTGGGGTAAGGGAGCGCTTGGGTTAGAGAAAACACTTTTAGCGCTCCCTT
>JAFLSI010000170.1 GCA_022511025.1 Rikenella sp.
CAAGCATTCCCCAAAGTCTTTTTGGTTCTTTTTCTTCAGAAAAAGAACGGTTCCAAATCCGACACTAAACACAAACAGCAAAAAACGAACAATAAACACAGGGAAAAAGTATGAAATGGTTGTCAGAGTTTAAGCAATTCGCCATGCGCGGGAACGTCGTCGACATGGCCGTCGGGATCATCATCGGAGCCGCATTCGGGAAGATTGTGAGTTCGTTGGTCAGCGATGTAATCATGCCCCCGATCGGCGTACTGTTGGGCGGCGTCGACTTTTCCGACCTCTCGTTCACCTTGAAGCAAGCCACAGGCGACGAACCCGCCGTTGTGATCAGTTACGGCAAATTCATTCAGACCGTTTTGGACTTTATCATCATCGCCTTTTCGATCTTCGCCCTCGTGAAAGCGATGAACACCTTGAAAAGCAAGACCGACAAGGCGAAAGAAGCCGCCCCTGTCGTGCCGAGCAAAGAGGAGCAGCTGTTGACCGAGATCCGCGACCTGTTGAAAGAGAAAAAGTAACATCCGGTTTGTTATGGGACTGATCGCCACCGTGGGCCGCAAAGACAAAAAAGCGACACCTTCGCTTTTTGAACTGATGCGAGAGGACGACCATGCAGTCAAGAGAAAGATTTTGATCACCGGCGGCGCCGGGTTCATCGGATCGCACGTCGTGCGGCTGTTTTGCCGGAACTACCCCGACTACCGGATTTACAACCTCGACAAACTCACCTACGCCGGGAATTTGGAGAATCTGGCAGATGTAGCCGCAGAGTGTCCGAACTACCGTTTCATCCACGGCGACATATGCGACATAGAGTTGATGCGGCAGCTCTTCGCCGGGTATGCCATCGACGGAGTGATTCACTTAGCCGCCGAGAGCCATGTGGATCGGTCGATTCGGGATCCTTTCGCCTTTGCGCAGACCAATGTGTTAGGTACCCTCTCCCTGTTGCAGGCAGCGCGCGAATACTGGTCGTCCGACACCGGCGGAGGCATGGCCGGGAAACTCTTCTACCACATTTCGACCGACGAAGTGTACGGAGCCTTGCAGGACCCGGAGAGTTTTTTCGTGGAGACCTCCCCGTACGATCCGCAGTCGCCCTATTCGGCCTCCAAAGCCTCCAGCGACCACTTCGTCCGGGCTTTCGGGAACACCTACGGGTTGCCCGTGGTGATCTCGAACTGCTCGAACAACTACGGGCCGAACCAGTTTCCGGAGAAACTCATCCCGCTGTTTATCAACAACATCCGGAACAACAAACCGCTGCCGGTTTACGGGACGGGCGAGAATGTACGGGATTGGCTCTATGTGGTCGACCATGCGCGGGCGATCGACACCATTTTCCACCGTGGAAAGGTCGGAGAGACCTACAACATCGGCGGATTCAACGAATGGCGGAACATCGACCTGATCCGGGTGGTGATTCGGACCACCGACCGGCTGTTGGGCCGGCCCGAAGGGGCTTCGGAGGGGTTGATTACCTATGTGCCGGATCGGGCGGGGCACGACAAACGGTACGCCATCGATCCGACGAAACTGCACGAAGAATTAGGATGGTCGCCCTCCTTGCAGTTCGAGGAGGGGATCGAACGGACAATCCGGTGGTACTTGGAAAATCAGGCGTGGTTAGATCATATCACCTCCGGGGCATACGAACGGTATTATGCCGAAATGTACGGCGGCAGGGAGTAATTTTTCAACCAAGGCAGGACGGATGGAGAGCATTTTGGTAACCGGAGCGAACGGACAGTTGGGCAGCGAGTTGAGGGCGATCGCCAGCCGGGATGTCTGCGGGGGGCGGTACGGGTTCGTTTTTACGGATGCGGCGGAGTTGGACATTACGGACGGAGCGGCGGTCGGAGCATTCGTGGCGGCGGAACGGCCGCGCTGGATCATCAATGCGGCGGCTTACACGGCTGTCGACCGGGCGGAGGAGGAGCCTGACCAAGCCGAACGGCTGAACGCAGAGGCTGTCCGGAACCTCGTGTCGGCGGCCGAATCGGTGGGGGCGGGATTCGTCCATATTTCGACGGACTACGTTTTCGACGGCAGCATACCGGCCGACCGCCATGCGCTCACTGAGACGGAACCGACACAGCCGCGGTCGGTCTACGGGGCGACGAAACTCCGGGGGGAGGGCTATGCGCTGGCCTATCCGAAAAGTTTGGTGGTGCGGACGGCGTGGCTCTACAGCACGTACGGCAACAACTTCGTGAAGACGATGCTGCGGTTGGGATCGGAACGGAGGGAGCTGGGGGTCGTGGCGGACCAGTGGGGAACGCCGACTTATGCGGCGGACTTGGCGGAAACGCTGCTGCGGATGATCGAGGGCTGCGACGAACGGGCGGAACGGTTCGGCCTCTACCACTACACGAACGAGGGCTGCACGACGTGGTGCGAGTTCGCTCGCGAAATCATGCGTCTGGGGAACCGAAACTGTACGGTGCATGCGATCGCAACGGCGGATTATCCGTCTGCGGCAACGAGACCGGCGTGGTCGCTGCTCTCCAAACGCAAAATCATGGAAACTTTCGGAATCGCGGTACCAACGTGGCAACATAGCCTCAACCGCTGTATCCAAAACCTCCTTTAATTCACCCGTTTTTTGCTGCTTTGTTTGCTTTGTGCCGGGTATGGAACCGTTCTTTTTCTGAAGAAAAAGAACCAAAAAGACTT
>JAFLSI010000171.1 GCA_022511025.1 Rikenella sp.
TTCAGGGACTCGGACAAAACGCTCTCCGCAACGGGATTCCGGGAAAAACACTACCTTTGCCAAAATTTTAATAACGCAACAGACTCATGTCATACAATCTTCTGAAAGGGAAAAAAGGATTGATTTTCGGAGCACTCAACGACAAGTCGATCGCCTGGCAGGTGGCCGAGCGGGCTGTCGAAGAGGGGGCGAAAATCGTGCTGACCAATACGGCGATGGCGGCACGTATGGGCGGAACGGAGGAGTTGGCCGAAAAACTGAATACGATATTCGTCCCGGCGGACGCGACGAACGTGGAAGATCTCGAAGCGCTGATCGACCGGACGATGGAACATTTCGGCGGCAAGTTCGATTTCATCCTCCACTCGATCGGGATGTCGCCCAACGTGCGCAAAGGACGTACGTACGACGATCTGGACTACGGCTTTTTGATGAAAACGCTGGACATTTCGGCCATCTCGTTCCACAAAGTGATGCAGGTGGCGCGCAAAAAGGATGCGTTGAACGATTGGGGTTCGATCGTGGCGTTGTCCTACATTGCGGCGCAGCGGACACTCTACGGCTACAACGACATGGCAGATGCCAAGGCGCTGTTGGAGTCGATCGCGCGGTCGTTCGGTTACATCTACGGACGGGAAAAGAAGATTCGGGTCAATACCGTATCGCAGTCGCCGACGCCGACCACGGCCGGGAGCGGAGTGATGGGACTCGACCATTTGATGGATTTCGCCCGTCGCATGTCGCCGCTGGGCAATGCAACGGCATTGGATTGTGCGAATTACGTCATCACGCTCTTCAGCGACCTGACCAAAAAGGTTACGATGCAGAACCTGTTTCATGACGGCGGCTTCTCCAGCATGGGGATGAGCCGGCGGGCGATGAAAATCTACAGCCAGAGTTTAGAGAAAGAGTTGCAGGAGTACGAAGAGAAGAACATGGAGTTCCTCGACGTCAGACATACGAAATAATCCGGCCTTTCTGTCCAAGGTCGGCGCAGGTGTTTATCGCCCCGGATACCGTGAAGGATCCGGGGCTTTTTATGCAGAGGGCCCTGTTTTCCCGCATCCGAACGTGCGACCGCCTACACACCGGTCGCTTGAGTCGGCGGCCGAACAAACAGGGACGAAAATCGAACAACCGAACGGATTCGCCGTCAAAGAAAATACAAATGCAAGGATTCGGATCTATTTTTAACAAATCGGCGTTTTTCATCGCCGCCCGCTCATCCTTGTGAAGAAAAACCCTTACCTTGCGTCGAGAAACGGATGAGACATACAAACGAGAGAAACACACACATATGGAGATCAAGAGAAGCGGAGCCGCCTTGTCGAAAATCGTGCAGATCGGCGAAAAACTCAAAATGCTGAGTGCCCGGAGCGGGGAGGAGTATTTGCCGCTGAATCGCGGGGTGAACGCTGTCGTGAATATCGACCTGCGGGAGGTGGTCGCGCAGATGGATTTCAACTCGAACGACATACAGGTCTATCCTCCGGGGCCGGGTTTCCCGGCATTGCGGCAGGCGATCAATGACGAATATTTCGGCGGCCTCTCTTCGCCGGACAATATCCTGATCTCGGCCGGCGGGATGAACGCTCTGGATTTGGTGGTGCAGGCGGTGGGAATGGGCAAACTCTATCTGCCGGTTTACTACTGGGGCTGTTATTTCCAGATGCTGACCGTCCGGGGGATCGGGAATGCGGAGTACATGGCCCAGAGCGATCTGGAGGGGATGATTCCGGAGCTGCAGGGCAATGCGGTATTGATCTGCGACCCGGGGAATCCCTTAGGGGAGAAGTACGACGACGAACGGCAGTTCGCCTTGATTCAGAAACTCGATGCCGCCGGGATCACCGTCTTTTTCGACAGCCCTTACCGCCGGATCTTCTATGATCGGACGGATGACTATTACCAGCGGCTGATGCAGTTGAAACATGTCGTGATCACCGAAAGTTTCAGCAAATCGGTTGGGCTGAGCGGCCAGCGGTTAGGGTTTATCCACACGACAAACAAGGCGCTGCACGACGAACTGGAGATCCGCTTGATGTACTGCACCAACGGCGTCAATGCGTTTGCCCAGCAGTTGATCCTGCGGCTTCTGACTACTCCGGAGGGGATTCGGGCGGCGCAAGCATTCAAAGAGGCTACAGCGCGCGACATTGCCCGCAATATCGACTACCTGAAACAGCGGGGTTTGCTGGCCGGCGAGTTTTATGACGCCAGCACGCCGAAAGGGATTTTCGTCGTGGTGAACCGAACGGAAGAGGAGTTGCTGGCCCATCGGATCGGAAGCGTTTCGCTGTCGTTCTTCACGAAGAGCCGCAAGGAAGAGGCCGCGCGATATGCCCGGATTTGCGTTTCGGCGCCGCATGAGAAATTCGTGGCCTATTTCGACCGGGTGGAGTAAATCGGAATCGGGATTCCCCGGTTATTCGGCACAAACCGAAAGGTTGAGTTTATTCAGATAATCGGAT
>JAFLSI010000172.1 GCA_022511025.1 Rikenella sp.
CCTAAAGTTTTTCTGGTTCTCTTTGTTCACAAAGAGAACAGTACCCTCCCGTCGCTAAAGCACAAACCAGCAAAAAATGAACAATTAATTTACAAAGCAGAAAATGGGAAGAGAAAAGTTTGTAACGATCGTATCGGGTGCCGTTCCCGTGAACATAGAGAATATAGACACCGACCAGATAGTTCCCGCCCGGTTTTTGAAAGCCACCGAGCGGAAAGGATTCGGAGACAATCTGTTTCGGGATTGGCGGTACACGAAAGAGGGGGAATTGATACCGGAGTTTCCGGTGAACGACAAGGCGAGGTATGAGGGGACTATTTTGGTCGCCGGGTATAACTTCGGGAGCGGGTCGTCGCGCGAGCATGCCGCGTGGGCGATTTACGACTACGGATTCCGAGTGGTGGTGAGCAGTTTTTTCGCCGACATTTTCCGGAATAACGCCTTGAATAACGGTTTGTTGCCGATTCAGGTTACGCCGGAGTTTTTGGCCGAGATTTTTGCGACGATCGCAGAGGACAATCGGGCGCAGTTTACGGTCGATCTCGAACGGCAGACTTTCACGAACAACACGACGGGTCGGAGCGAAACTTTTGCGATCGACGGTTACAAAAAAGAGTGTCTTTTGAAAGGCTATGACGATGTGGACTATTTGGTAACGCTCCGTCCGGAGATCGAAGCCTACGAACGAAAAAGATTATGAAAGATCGGGTTGAGATCATGGACACCACCTTGCGGGACGGGGAGCAGACCTCCGGCGTATCCTTTGCGCCGCAGGAGAAACTCAGTCTGGCCCGGCTGCTGTTGACCGATCTGGGCGTCGACCGGATCGAAGTCGCCTCGGCCCGCGTGAGCGAAGGCGAACGGCAGGCCGTGGGGCGGATCATGGAGTGGGGCCGTCGGAGCGGATACCTCGACCGGATCGAAGTGTTGGGGTTTGTGGACGGAGGAGTCTCCTTGGACTGGATCGCCCAGTGCGGCGGGCGGGTGATCAACCTGCTGACCAAAGGTTCGGCCAAGCACTGCCAGTATCAGTTGCGCAAAACTCCCGAACAGCATATCGAAGACATTCGGCGCGACGTGCTGGCGGCACAGGCTGCGGGGATTGCCGTCAATGTCTACCTCGAAGACTGGTCGAACGGCATGCGCCACTCGCCGGACTACGTGTATGCCATGGTCGATGCGTTGCAGGATCTGCCGATCCGGCGCTTCATGCTGCCCGATACGTTGGGTATTTTCGAACCGTGGGAGTGTTACGAGGCGTGTCGGGCCATGGTGGAACGCTATCCCTCGCTGCGGTTCGACTTCCATGCGCACAACGACTACGATTTGGCGGTAGCCAATGTCGTGGCGTCGGTCAGGGCAGGGGTGCAGGGGGTGCATACGACGGTGAACGGACTCGGCGAACGGGCCGGGAATGCGCCGTTGTCGAGCGTGATCGCGGCCCTGCACGACCATTTGCAGGTCGATATGTCGGTGAACGAGGCCCGGACGAACCATGTCTCTACGGTGGTCGAGAGCTATTCCGGAATCCGGATTCCGGCCAACAAACCGGTGATCGGCGAGAATGTTTTTACGCAGTGTGCCGGGATTCATGCCGACGGGGACAATAAAAACAATCTCTATTTCAACGACCTGCTGCCGGAACGTTTCGGGCGGACGAGGCAGTATGCGCTGGGGAAAAGCTCCGGAAAGGCCAATATCCGCAAAAACTTGGAGATGCTGGGGATCGAACTCGACGAGGCGTCGATGACGCGGGTAACGCAGTACATCGTCGAATTGGGCGACCGCAAGGAGATTGTTACGGCGGAGGATTTGCCGTATATCGTTTCGGACTTGCTGGGAAATGCGGGGGACGGCGTGGCGGAGGCGGTGCGGATTCTCAACTATTCGCTGTCGGTGGCGCAGGGGCTGAGGCCGGTGGCGACGGTCAAGATCGAAATTCACGGCCAGACCTACCAGCAGACTTCGGCGGGGGATGGGCAGTACGATGCGTTCGTGTCGGCGGTGCGGGCGATCTACAAGGAGCAGCTGGGACGCGAATTTCCGATTCTGGCGGATTATTCGGTAAGCATACCGCCGGGAGGACGGACGGATGCTTTCGTACAGACGTTGATTACGTGGGAGCAGGAGGGTGAACGGTTCAAGACGCGGGGGCTGGATGCGGACCAGACGGTGGCGGCGATCAAGGCGACGGTCAAGATGCTCAATAAGATCGAGCATAGTTGAGGGGCCGGTTGGTTTGCTGGTGAAAGTTTTGCTGCGGTTTGCCGAGGGTTTGGGGAGGACTGTTGGGTAGAGGCGGCCTATTGCCCGCCGCGGGCACGCGGGGCCTGCCCGGCCCGAGGGCGGTTTTCTCTGGGGGGTATAGGCTTGTAGGGGTAGAGGCTTGTAAGGGTAGAGGCTGCCCGTTTCGGGTGCCGAGCGGCAC
>JAFLSI010000173.1 GCA_022511025.1 Rikenella sp.
GCGGGGACTGCTTGCAGGCCTCCGCTGCCGGGGCTTCGGCCTGCCCACTCCTGCGGAGTGGAGGCACAGCGTCTCTTATTGGCAGCCTTTACCCTCCGACTCGAAGAGTCGGTCGGCCCGCAGCCCTCCCCCGGCGGAGGGCCGAAATCTCGCATCGCTCAATCGGCCGCTCCGCGGGCTGCGATCCACAAGACACTTGCGACCCGCCGGGTCGTTCGGGCCAGCCACCTCTACCCTCCATTCGGCCTCGCGCCCACCCGCCGAGCGGCTTCGCCGCTGGGCGCAGAGGCCGGCAATCCTTATGAATTGCAATTCTCGCTGTATTTGGTTGCAACCCTCCGGGTCGCGCGGGCCAGCCGCCCCCCACCGGCAGTGCTCGTGTCTCCGCGCCGGCGTCAAGCGCTGGGTAAAGGCGGCCAACAAAAGATACACCGCGTCCGACCAAAGAATCGGCTCCGCAAGAACCGCACCCGCTAAAATCGCAAGACCGCCAGCACCGGCATATGATCCGACAGATAACGTACCCCGTAGCCCGACGTTATGATTTCGTACGACTCCGGCACGAACCGCTGACAGAAGATGTGGTCGATCCGTTCCCCCCGTTCTCCATGCCCGAAACCCCGGTAGGTAATCTCCGGGAGTGAATCTCCCTGCGGTTTGCGTTTCGCCGCCTGCCGCGCTTCGCAGAACGACTCCGCCTGCATCAGCGGCGCCAACGACGGATCCGACACCGGGAAATTGAAATCGCCCATGATCGCCGCCGGGATCGAGTCGCCGAAAGCCTGCACCCGTTCGAGCAGTAGTTTGGCGCTCTCCCGCCGTGCAACGACCCCGACATGGTCGAAATGGGTATTGAAAATCAAGAACTCCCGTCCCGTAGCCCGCTCCTCGAGTTTCACCCACGTCGCGATGCGGATGCACACCGCATCCCACCCCAAAGCCGCTCTGTCCGGCGTTTCGTTCAGCCAGAAATGGCCCTGTTCCACCGGTCTGTAGAGCGAATCTTTGTAAAAGATCG
Organism: Rikenella sp.; assembly: GCA_022511025.1. Classification (GTDB taxonomy): domain Bacteria; phylum Bacteroidota; class Bacteroidia; order Bacteroidales; family Rikenellaceae; genus Rikenella. The sequence goes on from JAFLSI010000173.1 coordinate 1,019, forward strand.
CGGCATATTCACCCGCCTCCGCCCCGTCGTCGCGCCCCACCCCCACGTAGGAGTACCCTACGAGCGCCGAGTCGAGAAAAGCGACCTGCCGGGCCAACCCCTCCTGAATCCCCATCACATCGGGCTGCACCTCCCGCACCATGCGCACCACCGCCTCCCGGCGGTTGTCCCAGTGGTCGGGTCCGTCGTCCGGGTTCGCATAGCGAATATTGAAAGTCATTACACGCAGTTCGGACGAATCCGCCACTGCTTCCCGAGCCGTCGAAACCGGGCCGCAGGCCATGCACCACGCTGCAACGATCCCTGCGGCCGCTCCCCCCAAAATCCGCATCCGTTTGTTTGTCATAACCGTATCGTATTTATCGAGCCGAAGATAGAAAATAAATTCCGAAAAATCGGCCCATTATTCAATCAGTCCGAAGTGTCGGAGCGCACGGGCAATCCCGTCGTCGTCCACGGCGGCCGTAACGTAGTCAGCCACCTGTTTCACCTCCGGCGCCGCATGGGCCATCACTACCGCGAGTCCGACATGCTCCAGCATCGGGATGTCGTTTCCGCCGTCGCCGAATGCCATCGTTTCGTCCAATCCGATGCCGAAGCGGGCTAAGAGCCGGTCGATTCCGGCGGCTTTGTTCACTCCGGCGGGGACAATGTCGGTGAAAAGCGGGTTCCAACGCATGGAACGGCAGTTCGGCAATACATTCTGCATCAAATTCGGTTCCTGTTCCGGCCCGAAAAAGGCGATCAACTGCTGTACTCCCCTTCGGGCCGTAGCGCACCACTCCCCGAACGGCACGACTGGAGCGGGGTTGCCGGTTTCGACGAGTTGTCGCACACGATCGACCCGGTCGTCTACGAAGTTGAGACAGAGGCCGTTTTCGCCGGCCAGCACGCAGGCAAACGGCTCCGGCCCCTGCTGCCATTCGATCAACCGTTCGATGTCCTCCGGGTCGATCGCACTCCGGAAGAGGAGTTCATCCCGCCCGACGGAACAATACCCGCCGTTCAAGGCAATGTACCCGTCGAACGGGAAATCGACGACCGAAAAGACATCGGCCGGATGGCGCCCCGAAGCGATGAACAGTTTAATCCCTGCCCGGCGCAGCTGTGCCAGTGCATCGACTGCCGAGGCGGGTATGCGGTGGGTGGAGAAGCTGACCAAGGTGCCGTCTATGTCGAAAAAGATGGCTCGTATCATCTGTCCTGTATTGGTAAATTCGTTCTTTCTTAAGGCAGGCGGGCCACAAAAGACCCGAAAGGTGCGGGTATTTGCCGACAGTCTCTACCTCTCTTTCGGCCTTTCGTTTGAAGATTACGACCCTCTGGGTCGTGCG
>JAFLSI010000174.1 GCA_022511025.1 Rikenella sp.
TAGAGCATCTGACTACGGATCAGAAGGTTACAGGTTTGAGTCCTGTCGGTGTCACACGACTTGCGGCCGCTTTTTCTTTGCAGAAAAAGCGGCCGCAAGGTTTTTCAGGCCTGGCGGACAATCTCCGCCACCAACGGCGGCACCCCGGCAGCCGCTCCCGCCTCGACTACCGTCAACGGATTCGGGATCGCGACCCGCGCCGGACGCGGATCGACCAACCAGACCGGCACCTCCGGACGCAACTGGTAGATCAGTCCCGCCGCCGGATAGACTGCCAGCGAGGTGCCGATCACCAAAAACAGATCGGCCTCCCGGACGATCCTCAGCGCCCGTTCGTACTCCGGCACCGCCTCGCCGAAAAAGACGATGTGGGGCCGCAGCTGCGCCCCGTCCGGAGCCGTATCGCCCAACCGGGTCGGCCCTCCGGCCGGAACGATGAGGTTCGGATCCCGTTCGCTGCGCGCCTTGCGCAACTCGCCGTGCAGATGCACCACCTGTCCGCTTCCCGCCCGCTCGTGCAGGTCGTCCACATTCTGGGTAATGACGACCACCTCGTCGAAATAGCGTTCCAGCCCGGCCACAGCCCGGTGGCCGGCATTCGGTTCCACCTCGTCCAACTGCGCGCGGCGGGCGTTGTAGAACTCCAGTACGAGCGCCGGATTTCGCGCCCACGCTTCAGCCGTGCAGACATCCTCGATCCGGTGGTTCTCCCACAGTCCGTCGGCATCGCGGAAAGTCGAAACGCCGCTGTCGGCGCTCATCCCCGCGCCGGTGAAAACGACCATCTTTTTGTGCGACTTCATATCTTTTTCAGCGTTGAACCTCATTTTTCGCCGGGTCGCCTCCCTCCTCCCGAGCAATTTCGAGCAGCGCCCGGCCGTAAGAATCCGCGTTGTACCGCTCCGCTACCCGTTCACGCCCCCGCTCTCCCATAGCCGCCGCCCGCTCCGGATCGGACGTCAGCCGCACCAGCACCGCCGCCAAGGCCGCTGCCTCGCCCGGTGCATAGAGCGCGCCGCACTGCCCTCCTCCGACGATCTCCGGCAGTCCCGCCCACTCCGGCACCACAACCGGGGTCCCGTAATACATCGCTTCGATCACCGCCAACGGGAATCCCTCGTACCACCGGCTGGTCAGCACCGCCGCCGCCGCGCCGGTATAAAAATCGGCCAATTCCCGCCGGTCGAGCCGCCCAAGCAGCCGGACGTTCGCCGGGATGTCCGGCAGTTCATACCCTTCAGCCCGCTCCCCGGCTACGCGAAATTCGAGTTCAGGCAGCCGGCGCGCCGCCTCGAACAACAGGTCGATCCCCTTTTCGCGGCTCAGCCGTCCGGCAAAGGCGATATAACGGCGCCCTGCCCTCCGGGCCTCGTCCGACGGCTCCGGCATGGCAGCCGGGTCGATTCCGTTCGGCACCACGGCGAACCGTTCGGCCGGAATCCCCGTGTAACCGCTCAGCCGGTCGCGCTGAAACGCCGACAAGGCGAGAAACCGATCCACATTGCGGGAGAAATAGCCCCGCTTCCGGCTCCACCACCCGCGCAGGGCGTAACCGAAACTCCCTTTCACGGAGCCTTCGCACCGATTCCGAAGACAGTTCCACTCCCGCCCGCCGCGGCCGCACCGTTCGCACGGGAGGCCGCGGGTGTAGAACAGTCCGGTCGGGCAGACCAACCGGTAGTTGTGCAGGGTCATCAGCACACGCACGCCGCTCCGCTTCAGCACGGGCAGCACGGCGGCCGAAACGACGGGAAACAGGTTGTGGACGATGGCTACGTCGGGCCGTTCCTCCCGAACGAGGGTGCGCACGTCGCGCACCGACCGCCGGTTGCAGAGGGCGGAAAAGAGCGCTGCGAACCGGCCGAAACGCCACCGCCGCACCTCGTCGTGGGAGCGTTCGTAGACGACGACGCGGTGTCCTGAGCGCTCCAGCAACTGACGCTGAAAGGCGACGACATGTTCTTCGCCGCCGGCCCGGCTGTACCGGTTATGGATAATCAAAAATTTCATCTTCTCTCTCCTCTCCACAAAGATACGTCTCTTTTTCATGGTCGCTGCGGGTGAATGGATGAAAAAGTCGCACCCTTCGGGTGTTTTGCTGGCCGCCTCTACTCCAAACGGCCGTCGAAAGTGCGGGCCGGAGCCGGCGGGGAGAGCTTGCAGGCCTCCGCTGCCGGGGGCTTCGGCCTGCCCACTCCTGCGGAGTGGCTTTTGCTGGCAGCCTATACCCTAATTCGGCCTCGCGCCCATCCCCCCGAGCGGCTTCGCCGCTGGGCGCGAAGGCCGGCGACTCGTTGAGTCGCAGTTCTCGACGCTTTTGATTGCAACCTCCGGG
>JAFLSI010000175.1 GCA_022511025.1 Rikenella sp.
CGGCTGGCTCCGACACTCGGCGGTGCTCGTGTCTTCGCGCCGGACGGCTGACCCGACGCCGCTGGGCACTCCAACCGGGCAGCCTCTACCCACAGAAAGAACCAAAGAAAATTTAGCACATATCCCTAAAAAGGGATGCTACCGCTGACTATACCTCAAAAGTCCACAAAAACCCCAACCGGACCAAACCGCCCCATTAGAAACGATCCTCTAACCGATCGAACCGGATCACCCCATCCGGCAAGCAACGGATCGGCAGGTCGTCGAACAATACATCCACCGTACCGTTTTGCAGCAGTTCCGCCGGTTCACCCGCCACAATCCCGCCGGGAGTCAGAAGCCACAGCAGGTCGCAGAGCTGCACCGCCGTCGACAAGTCATGCGACGAATAGATCACCGTCTTGCCCATTTCGTGCGCCAGACGGCGCAACAACAGCGCCATTCGGTAACGATTCGGCAGGTCGAGGAAAGCGCCCGGTTCGTCCAACAGAACGATCGGCGTATCCTGCGCCACGGCACGCGCAATCATCACGCGTTGCCGTTCGCCGTCGCTGAGGCTGTCGAGCGGCATGTCAGCGAACGCCGACATGCCGACCCGTTCCAGCGATTCGTCCACACGCCGGAGATCTTCTGCCGACAGACTGCCCAACCAGCCCGTATAAGGCGCCCGCCCCATAGCCACCGCTTCCTGCACCCGCAAATGGGCCGTTGCGACCGGTTCGGTCGTTACGAAAGCGATGCGGCAGGCCCGATCATGGGCCGACAGATGCGCCAAGTCGACTCCGCCGACCGACACCCGCCCTTCGATCGGCCGCTGCACCCCGGCCAGTACCCGCAACAAGGTGCTTTTACCCATCCCGTTGCGTCCCAGCAGACCGATCGCCCGCCCCTCCGGAGCGATCAGCGACAACCCTTCGATCAACCGCCTCTCCCTCTCTTTCCGCCGGGCATACCCGACCGTCAAGTTTTGCACCTCCAGCAGCATCACATGATCCTCCCCCGTTTACTGTTCACCACGACCATTGCGACGACCGGAATCCCCAGCAGTGCCGTTACGGTATTCACCGGCAGAATCATCCCCGTTCCGGGCAGCTGTGAAACCAAATCGCAGAAAAGCATCATATTGCCTCCGATCAATACCGACGCCGGCAGCAAAATCCGGTGGTCGGCCCGCCGAAAGAGCATGCGGGCGATGTGCGGCACGGCAATTCCGACAAACCCGATCGGTCCGCAAAAAGCGGTCGTACTCCCCGCTAAGAGCGAAGTGGCCAGAAAAACCGCCAAGCGTACACGCCCGACCGAGATACCCATGCTTTGTGCATAATTTTCACCCAAGAGCAGCAGATTCAAGGGTTTAATCATCCCGGCTGCGACGAACAAACCGACTGCAATGCACAGTCCCATAACGAGCAGCTGACCCGGTGCGAGTCCGCCGAGGCTCCCCATCGACCAGACGACGAACCCTTTGAGTGCCGCTTCGTTACCGAAATATTGCAGCAGGTCGACCAAGGCGGATGCCGCACTGCCGAACATCATGCCGAGAATCAACACCGCCATAATATCGCGTATCCGGGTCGAAACGATCATCACGAGGGTCAGAATCGCTGCGGCTCCGATCCACGCAGCCGCAGCCACTCCGAGATCGCGGGCTATGCCGACTGTGCCGACCATCGGCAGGCCCAACAGAAAACAAGCGACTCCGAGACTGGCACCGGCACTGACGCCCAACACGTAAGGGCCTGCCAAGGGATTCCGGAAAACGGTCTGCATCAACAGGCCGCTGGCTGAGAGGGCGGCTCCGGCCAACCAGGCGACTTGGGCTTTCGGCAGCCGAAAATCCAGCAGAATGCGCCGGGCAATCTCTCCTCCTGCTACATACCGGTCGCCGAACGGCCACAACAAGCCGGTCGATCCGACAACCAAATCGGCGACAAAAAGCACGACAAGCAGGATGAGTAAAAAAATGTATTTCGTTCTCAAAACAAACGTTTTTCCAATTTTTTTGTCGGTCTCCCCGCGCGGTTTTGTTTGGGGTCGCCTCCGTCCGGATACCAAGGTTGCGACTCTCCCGGTCGCTCGGGCCAGCGGCACCACAGAGGTCGGCGATCCTTACGGATCGCTGATTTGATTGAGGTCCTTTGGGGCGTGCGGGCCGTCGCCAGCGGAGGGAGCCACGAGCACCGACGAAGTGGCTCCCCGCCGCGCGGGGTGGCGGCGGCTCGCGGCGCCTACGGCGCACCCTCCGGGTGTTCTATTGGCCGCCTCTACCCATCTATTCGGCCTCGCGCCCACCCCCCC
>JAFLSI010000176.1 GCA_022511025.1 Rikenella sp.
CGAGGCGGCCACAGCGATACGCAGTATCGCCTAAAGTTTTTCTGGTTCTCTTTGTGAACAAAGAGAACAGTTCACTCCCATCACCAAAGAACAAAGCAGCAAAAAACGAACGATTAATTAGTTACAGAAAAAGTGTCGAGTCAGCCGGGCGATATGATTTTTTCCCAGAAGAGCCTCATTGCCATTCGTTTGCGTTCATCGAGATCGAATTTAATCGATCGAGTCAGATAGTCGTACGCCGGTTGGAAATCGAAATTTCCCGAGCGGTTGACCGTTTTGGTAATCGCCTCCGCGACATGTTCCACCCCGTAGGTCAAAGCCTCGTTCAGCGTCGGCGCAAAAGCCATTCCCGCCGGCGAGCACGCCACCCACGCCGCGAAAACGAAAGGCAGCCCCCCCGTCATCCGCGCCCACTCCTCGGCCAAGTCATAGCAGCAGGCATAACGATACGCCGCCTTCAAGGCAAAGACCTTGTCGCCGATCGCCACGATTGCCTCTCCATGTTCCAACCGTCGTTTCCGGTCGATGAAATCGGTCGTGCAGTCCGCACAGTCGACCCATTGCGGTTCGATTCCCCAATGTTCGCCGGCCAGCACCCGCACCAGCAGCACCGAGGTTCTCGAATGGGCGTCGAGGTAGATCCGCCGCACCGCTTCGATCGGCGTATCCGACAGCAGGACGACCGTATCGACCCTCCCTTCGGCTCCGATACAGAAATCCGTAACAATTTGCGGCGTAAATCGGGCCGAAGAACATTCGGCCGCCGTTTCAGAAAAAGAGGAGACTGAAAAGCCCGGAATTTGCGGGATTGCCGCCACCGGCACCAAAGCGATATCGGCCTTTCCCGTCATCGCATCCGCCGCGCAGAGCGACGGAACCCGCAGGGTCAGTGCAATACCCTCCCCCTCAGCAAACGACCGCTCCGTTTCCGGCTGCGCAGACGCTGTCCGTCCCGCCGAAAAGGGGGCCACCCGCTGTTCGATGCCGTAGATGAACGGCAGCGTGTTCAGGTAGGATACTGCAGTAATTCTCACCGGGATCGTCTCCCATAGGGTTGAAAATTGATTGAACTTCCGTTTGTTTTCCCGCCGCGAAGGTAGGCATTTTTATTCGGTAAACCGTTCTTCGCGTTCGATTTTTTCGCGCCACTCGGCCGGAATCGCGAAACTCTCTTTCGTACAGGCGTTCCAACCCACTAATACCGTCCGGCTGTCGGCCTTCACCAAGCGGGTGTCGAGGTCGATCATCTCCTGAAAAACGGTGATGCTCTTGGTGCCGACCCGTTCGACACGGGTGTGAATGGCGATCCGGTCCTTCATCCCTACGGGCACGTAAAAGTTGGTGGTCGAACTGGCGGTTACGACGGTCTGGCTGCCGTCCATCTGTTCGATGCCGAGCACGCGCTCGAAGTATTCGTTTTTCCCGAGGTCGAAGATATGCTGATACTGGCCGTTGTACATATGCCCCTGTATGTCGATGTCGTTGAATCGAAGCTGAATCGGTGTCTTTATCATAACTGCTGTCAATTTATGTTTCGGGCCGGCGCCAGCGGAGGCGCATTCGAGCATTGCGAGAATTGCGGCCCGCCGCCGGGGGTGAACTTCTTTTCTGAAAACGACCGGTTCCTCTATCGCCGCAGGATCGTAAAGCCGCCCTGCGCATCGAGCCGGATGATGGACGAAGCCCGGTGCGTCGCCTTGGGTTCCTCCATCGAGGGATCGACCACCCAGTCGACCCCCTCCCGAACCGCGGCAGAAATTTCGCTGTACCTTGCCGGAGCCTCCTCCCCGCTGATGTTGGCCGATGTAGAAACCAACGGACGCCCCAAACGGTGAATCAACCGGCGGCAAAACTCGTTTTGCACCAACCGGATCGCAACACTTCCCTCCGGAGGCAGCAAACCCGGGGCCAATCCTTTGCCGCCGGGCAGGATCAAGGTCAGCGGCTCCGCTCCCTCGGCGGCCTCCCACAACTCCCATGCGATCGCTGGAACTTCCCGAACCCAACGGACAACCTGTTCGGGCCGATCGAGCAGGACGATCATGCTTTTGGCTTCGTCCCGCTGCTTGAGGGCGAAAATCTTGGCTACTGCCTCCGAATCCGTGGCGTCGCAACCGATACCCCATACGGTGTCGGTCGGATACAAAATTACCCCTCCTCGCTTCAATACTTCCAATGCTCTCCGTACCTGTTCTTCCATAAACTTACTTGTTTTCTGTTATCCGCTCGTTTTTTGCTGTTTTGTTCTTTGGTGTCGGGAGGGTACTGTTCTCTTTGTGAACAAAGAGAAC
>JAFLSI010000177.1 GCA_022511025.1 Rikenella sp.
CCTTTAATTCCTCTCTCCTCTTTTCTTTGCTGCACTGCAATACTTCAAAGAACGTATTTATCGTTCTTCCGCTCCGCCGTTCGGGCGAAACGGACTGCAAAGATAAATTCGATTTTTCAATCCGCCAAAACTTTTTTTCACCCCCCTCCCTCCGTTCACTCGCCCCTTTCACCCCTCCCCCCTTTGCCGCCCCTCCGCCAAACGGCCCGTTCCGGCAATTGCGGGGCAAAGGTAAAGGGCTTTTCCGATTTTGCAAATATTTTTTGAATCTATTTTTTCCGTAGCTTTGCACGGCTCTTATTCTCAATTCGATAACAAATGCGGACAGGAATCATTATCGTCAGTTACAACACGTGCCTGCTGCTGCGGAACTGCCTGCGCTCGCTTTTTCAACACACGGCGGATGAAACGGTGCGGGTGGCGGTGGTGGACAACGGATCGACGGACGGTTCGGTGGAGATGGTGCGGAGAGAGTTTCCGGAAGCGGTCTGTGCGGTGGCGGACGGAAATTTAGGATTCGGACGGGCCAACAATTTGGGAGTAAAGCTGCTGGAGGAGCGTTTCGGACGGGCGGAGTACCTCTTTTTTCTCAATCCGGATACGGTGCTGCTCAACGATGCGGTGGGGATTCTGACCCGCTTTTTAGACGAGCGGCCGGAGGCGGGAGCGGCGGGGGGAAACCTCTACGGAGCGGACGGCACGACGCCGGCGCAGTCGTTCTCGCCGGTACACGGCCTCGGCTGGGAATGGGTTTCGCTGCTGCCGAACGGCATCAAACGCCGGGTCTGGCCGCCGGAAACGTGGTTCAACTACGGCGAACTGCCGAAACAGGTGGGCTACATTTCGGGGGCCGACCTGATGGTGAGGCGGGCGGCTTTGGGGGAGGCGGAGCCGTTCGACCCGGAGTTCTTCATGTACTACGAGGACATGGAACTGTGCGTGCGGCTCCGGCGGGCGGGATTCGGCATCTGGTCGGTGCCGCAGGCGCGGATCGTCCACTTGGGCGGGGAGTCGTGCAAGGTGTCGAGGCTCAAGTTCGAACGGCTGCTCGAAACCAAATACCTCTACTACACCAAAATGTACGGCAAGGGGTATGCCCGGCGGGCCTACCTCCTGCTCCAAACGGGATACCGGCTCCACGTCCTGCTGGGAGGGCTGGCGCACAACCGCGAAAAACAACAACGATACGGCGAATGGGCCGAAATCAATGCTTCGGTCTGGCGCCAATATCGGGAAAGGGCATCCGAACGGAAATGATCCGGCACGAAACAATCCTTTCAAAACATGAATACCAAAGAGGAAAAATTGGTTGCTTTCGGGCGGCTGTTAGACATCATGGACGAACTGCGGGAGAAGTGTCCGTGGGACCGGGAGCAGACGATGCTTTCGCTGCGAAACGCTACGATCGAGGAATGTTTCGAACTGATGGATGCGATCGTGGGGGGAGAGCCGCTCTACATTAAAAAGGAGTTGGGCGATCTGCTGCTGCATGTGGTTTTTTATGCCAAAATCGCGCAGGAGGAGGGTTGTTTCGACATCGGCGATGTGGCGACGGCGCTGTGCGAAAAACTGGTCTACCGCCATCCGCATGTCTACGGCGAAACGGCGGTGGCCGATGCGGGGGAGGTGGTGCAAAACTGGGAGGCGCTGAAACAACGGGAAAAGGATGGCAACAAGACGATTCTGTCGGGGGTGCCGAAGGGTATGCCGGCACTACCCAAGGCGTGCCGCATCCAGCAAAAGGTCTCGACGGTGGGGTTCGACTGGCCGGAACGGGAGGGGGTCTGGAACAAGGTGAGGGAGGAGATCAGAGAGGTGCAAACGGAAATCGGGGCGAAAAATCCGGATCGCATAGAGGCGGAGTTCGGAGATTTGCTCTTTTCGGTGGTCAATGCGGCGCGCTTATACGGGGTGAATCCGGATCTGGCCTTAGAACGTACGAACCGAAAGTTCATCCGCCGGTTCGGCTACATGGAAGAAGAGACGATCGCCCAAGGAAAGGCGTTACAAGATTTGACGGCGGAACAGCTGGAGGCGCTCTGGCAGGAGGCGAAAAAGAGGGATGAGTAGTCTGGCGAACCGATGATCGCGGCCTGTCGCAGGGGCGGGGGGATGCGGTTCTCATCGTTTTCGATTGCGACCCCGATGCTGGCAAAGGTGGCCAGCAAAAGATGCAGCACCTCCGACTCGACAGAGTCGGGCGGGCCGCAGCCTCCCCCCTGCGCCGGCCGCAATACCTCGCTTCGCTCGGTTGCGTCTGCGCTGGCGCCGCACACCCGTTGGGTGTTTTA
>JAFLSI010000178.1 GCA_022511025.1 Rikenella sp.
CACTCCAACCGATTAGTTTGCTCGGAACAAATCCCGCCGGGCGGCTGACCCGCACACCCTTCGGGTGTTTTACTGGCCGCCTCTACCCCCCTACTCCACATAGCTGCTGTTGTCCCAACAGTGGGTGCAAAGCCGCTCCTTAGGCAATCCGATCGCAGCCACCACATCCTGCAACCGCTGGAACTTCAGCGAAGTGAGTTGCAACTGCTGCCCCATCACTTCAACCATTTTGCGATGTTTTTCGCTGTTGTCGTCCGCATACTCCGCCAGCGTTTCGTCCGACAGTTTGTCCGTCCCCTCCAAATCGCGGATCACCCGGCGCGCATAGAGGTCGAACGTCGAACGCGAAGTCGAAAAGTTCAGGAACCGGCACGGAAAGACCAACGGCGGACATGCAATCCGCATATGCACCTCCTCGACTCCTACCTCCTTGAGTTTCACGACATTGTCTTTGAGCTGGGTCCCCCGCACGATGGAGTCGTCCATGAAGACGATCTTCGCTCCGCGTGTAAAAGCCTCGTTCGGCAGCAGTTTCATCTTCGCCACCAAGTCGCGCATGTCCTGATTCTGAGGCATAAAACTGCGCGGCCATGTCGGCGTGTATTTGACGAACGGCCGTTTGTAGGGAATGCGCCGCGCATTGCTGTACCCGATGGCATGCCCGACTCCGGAGTCCGGAATACCTGCTGCAAAATCGGCTTCGACCTCTCCGTCCCGCTCCGCCATCGCCGCCCCGCACCGGTACCGCGCATCCTCGACATTGATCCCTTCGTAGCACGACGACGGATAGCCGTAGTAAACCCACAGGAACGAACAGATCTGCATCCGATCCCCCGCCGCAAGGATGTTCGTAACTCCGTCGCGCGTGAGCTGCACCGCCTCGCCCGGCCCCAGATCTTTCACATATTCGTATCCCAAGTTCAGGAAAGAGGAGCTTTCCGATGCCGCCACATAACCGAAGTCGTTCTTCCCGATAATGACCGGTGTGCGGCCGAAGCGGTCGCGGGCGGCGTAAATTCCGTGTTCGGTCAGGATCAGCATCGAACACGACCCTTTGACCGTCCGCTGCACGTTTTCGATCCCCTCTTTGAATGTCCGGCTCTGACTGATGAGGATGGCTACCAGTTCCGTCGGGTTGATCTCCGAACCCGACAGCTCGGCGAAGTGGACATTTTCGTTCAACAGCCGTTCGGCGATCTCCTCCATGTTTTCGATCCGGGCGACCGTAACCACGGAGAAGCGGCCGAGGTGGCTGGTTACGGTTACCGGCTGGGATTCGAAGTCGCTGATCACGCCGATCCCGAGGCACGATCCGGCAAACTTCGGCAGGTCGTCTTCGAATTTGTTGCGGAAGTAACCGTTTTCGAGGCTGTGGATCGATCGGATGAATTTCTCGCCGTTGTAAAAGGCGAGACCGGCGCGTTTCGTGCCGAGGTGGGAATGGTAGTCGGTGCAGTAAAAAACGTCGTTGACGCATTCGCGCCGCGAGGCGCAACCGAAAAATCCGCTCATAGGATCAAATGGGTGTGTGTCTGGGTGTTAACTTTGGATTATCTGAGTCTGTGCGCGATCAGGTTCATGAACTCTTCGCGGGTCTGTATCTGGGTCAGAAAAGCGCCGGTGAATGCCGAGGTCGTGGTGGCCGAGTTCTGTTTCTCGACGCCGCGCATCTGCATGCACATGTGGCTGGCCTCGATCACCACGGCTACACCCAACGGATTCAGGGCCTCCTGGATGCAGTCCCGAATCTGCACGGTCAGCCGCTCCTGCACTTGCAACCGCCGGGCGAAACAGTCCACGACGCGCGGTATCTTGGAGAGACCGGTGATGAAACCGTTCGGAATGTAGGCGACGTGCGCTTTCCCGTAAAACGGAACCATATGATGCTCGCACAACGAATACAACTCGATGTCTTTCACAACGACCATCTGCTTGTACTCCTCCCGAAACTTCGCCGATAACAAAATCTGAATCGGATCCTGCTCGTACCCCTGTGTCATAAATGCCATGGCCTTGGACACCCGCTCCGGGGTCTTCAACAACCCTTCGCGCTCCGGATCTTCGCCGAGCAACTCTAAAATGGCTCTGTAGTGCTGTGCGATCTGAGCTATCTTCTTCTCATCGTATTCCATTTCGACAGCTATTTAATCGTTCGTTCTTTGTTGTTTGTGTTTTGGAACCGGCTGGAACCGTTCTTTTTCTGAAGAACAAAGAACCAAAAAGACTTTCGGGAATGCTTGCGCATTCCATGACCGTACGCGGTG
>JAFLSI010000179.1 GCA_022511025.1 Rikenella sp.
TGCTTGCGCGTCCCCAAAGCCGTTACGGTTACCGCTTCTGCCTCCAAAGCATCGGGCTGCAGGGTTACGTTAATGGTCGATTTCCCGGCTACAGGAACCTCCAGTTTACGCATCCCTGCGTAGTTGAACATCAGCGTACCGTTGGCCACCGATGCGTTGTTGATGGTGTAAGAACCGTCGGCCTGAGTCAAAGCAGCCACCGAGGTGCCTTTGACTTGTACGACTACACCTGCGAGCGGCTGCCCGTCTTCAGCAGACTTGACAACGCCGCTCACCCGGCTCTGCGCATAGGCGGCTCCGCCTATGAGCATGCCGAGGACCAACAATGTTAACAGTCTAATTTTCTTCATATAAAAGAATTTAAGTTGAAAAAAGGTTAATATTGTTTTGACTTGAGTTCTCATTAGGGTCCACTCCTAACTACGGACAAATATAGGACTCTATCCCGATATAAAAAAACTTTTTTTCACGAATTTGCTTTTTTTGTCCGCCGGACCCTCCCCGAACGGAATGCAAACCGTATGTCCGGCGCCGGTTACGAAAGGATTTTACGAATTTAACCGTTTCGGAACCAAACCGGTGGGCGATCGGGTGGAGAGCAAGAGGGTCCGGCCCGATCGCTTTACCTTTTTATTTGCAAAACGTTTTTCGATTCTATGCCGAATCAAGCGCGCTCCACCAACTGTTTCAGATAGTCCCAAACTTTGGCGACGCTGGCGATCTCGACCCGTTCGCCGGGCGAATGGACGCCGCGCAGGGTCGGACCGGTCGAGATAATGTCCAAATGGGGATACCGGGTCAAAAACAGACCGCACTCCAATCCGGCATGGATGGCTTTGACTTTCGGATCGGTGCCGAACATCTCGCGGTAAATCCCGGCGGCGGTGCGCACGAGAGGCGAGTCGGGATTCGGCGTCCAACCGGGATAACCGTCGGTATGGTGCACGTCGGCGCCGGCCAAGGCGAACACGGCCTCTACCCGATCGGCTATGTCGCGTTTGGCGCTCTCCACGGAGCTGCGCTGCGAGGTGGTGATCACGATCGTCCCCGGGGCCGGCATCTTCACGGAGGCCAGATTGGTCGAGGTCTCGACCAATCCCGGAATGGCCTGACTCATCGCCATCACGCCGTGAGGCAGGGCATACAGCAGATCGAGCAACCGCTGCTGCGCTGCAACGGGAAGTACCGTGGCCGGAACCTCCGAGAGCGGTTCGATCGTAATGCTCAGGTTCGGCTCGGTGTGGCGAAATTCATCGGCGATGGCTTCAACCAGCTGCCGGAACAACTGTTCGGCGGTTTCCAACTGCCCGAGGGGTATCGCGACTTGGGCCTCGGCTTCGCGGGGAATGGCGTTGCGAAGGTTCCCGCCGTCGAAACGGGACAGGCGCAGGCCGCTCGCTTTCGTGAGGTTCCACAAAATCCGGTTCAACAGGCGGTTGGAGTTGGCGAAGCCTTTCTCGATGTCGTCGCCGGAATGGCCGCCGTGCAAGCCGGAAACGCGTATCGTCCGATAAGCATAGCGCTCCGCGGCGGGTATAGCTTCGGGCTGGCAGGTCAGGGTGGCGATGGTGTCGATCCCGCCGGCGCACCCGATAAACAATTCGCCTTCGTCTTCGGAGTCGAGATTGATCATCCGGCTGCCGGTCAACATGCCGTCGCCGAGATTCATCGCACCGGTCAACCCTTGCTCTTCATCGACGGTGAACAGGGCTTCGATCTTCGGCGTGCGCAAACTCTTGTCAATCAACACGGCCATCTGCAAGGCCATCCCGATCCCGCAGTCGGCACCGAGGGTCGTCCCGCGGGCTCTGACCCAACCGTTGTCGACGTAGGCTTCGATGGGATCCCGCTCAAAGTCGATCCGAACATCGGAGTCTTTCTCGCAAACCATGTCCATATGGCTCTGCAAAATCAAGGCGGGTTCTTCTTCCCGACCGGGTGCGGCGGAACGTATCACGACGATATTCCCTTTCTCGTCCCGACGGTATTCCAATCCGTTCTGACGGGCAAAGTCTTCAATAAATGCCTGTATCCGACTCTCTTTCTTCGAAGGACGGGGCACTTTTGTAATCTGATCGAATAAACTCCATACAATCCGTGGCTCTAATGCGTTCATCGGTTTTCTCCTTTTTTGTTATTTTTATCCACTCGTTTTTCTGCTGCTTCGTTCTTTGTGCCGGCTGGAACCGTTCTTTTTCTGAAGAAAAAGAACCAAAAAGACTTTCGGG
>JAFLSI010000018.1 GCA_022511025.1 Rikenella sp.
GCCGCGAGGCGCGGCGGGCCGACGCCACCCCCGGCGGAGGGCCGCAACCTCTCCTTGCTGACGCGGCGGAGTTGCGCCTCCGCTGGCGTCGGCCCCCGTTTATATAAAAACGCTGTTTTCTCTGTTCTCAAATAAGGACAGTTCTCTTCTGTTCCAAACACGAGCGTAAAAAACGGATTGTTCTATGTTACACGAAGGATTAAGTACGCAGGAGGTTGAGGCGAGTCGGGCCGAGCACGGCAGCAACAATTTGAGTCCGGCCCCCCGGACCCCTTTGTGGAAGTTGTTTTTGGAGAAATTTTCCGATCCCGTGATACGGGTTTTGTTAGTCGCCGCCGTTTTGTCGTTAGGGATTTCGGTTGTGAACGACGAATATTACGAGACCATCGGGATTTTTTGCGCCATTCTGTTAGCCACCGGCGTCAGTTTTTGGTTTGAAGTCGACGCCGCCCGGAAATTCGACCTGCTCAATCAAGTCAACGACGACACCCCCGTTCGCGTGATTCGGGACAGGCAAGTGCGCGAAGTCGGGAAGCGCGAGATCGTCGTCGGCGACATCATTTTGCTCGAGACCGGCGACGAGATACCCGCCGACGCAGAACTTTTGGAAGCCGTCTCGCTCGAAGTCAACGAATCGAACCTCACCGGCGAATTGTCCGCCGCGAAAAGCGTGCAGAGCACAGCGAGCGCACCCCCTGCCGCCGACACCGAAACAACCTATCCCGCGAACTGGGTGCTGCGCGGGACGACTGTTGTCGACGGGCACGGCGTAGCCCGCGTCATTCGGGTGGGCGATGCCACCGAATTCGGGAAAGTCGCCCGGCAGGCCACCGTGCAAACCGACGAGATCACCCCCCTCGGCCGGCAGCTCGAACGGCTCGCCAAACTGATCGGCGTAGTCGGATTCGTATTGGCCGCCGTTACCTTTTTCGCCCTGTTTTTGAAAGACATCTTTTCCGGGCGCAGCCTCTTTACCGCAGGACAAATCGGACTGCTCGGCGCCGTGCTGGCCGGCGCCGCAACAGCCTTGGTCAAGGTGTGGATGCCGATCGTGTACGACGCCTTCGAACTCGCCGGCCGGCCGAAAGAACGGCCGGCAGCCCTCCGGAAACTCGGATGGGGATTCTGGTTCGTGCTCGGACTGCTCGTTTTCGCAGCGATTGCCGCAGCCGGACTGCTGTTCGGCGTCAATCCCCTGTCGGCCGGGTCGTGGATTTCGATCGACGCCGCCGGGCGGATACTCAACCACTTCATGGTGGCCGTAACCCTGATCGTGGTGGCCGTACCCGAAGGACTGCCGATGGCCGTAACCTTGGCGTTGGCCTTGTCGGTCCGGAAGATGCTCCGGAGCAACAATTTGGTGCGCAAGATGCACGCCTGCGAGACGATGGGAGCCACGACCGTCATCTGCACCGACAAGACCGGGACCCTGACCCGCAACCGGATGAGCGTCGAAGCCGCCCACTTCGGATTCGGTGCGCCCGAGGCAGTGGTCTACGAAGGGATCGCCGTCAATACGACCGCCGAATTGAACCGAGACGACCCGGCCCGTCCCCAACCCCTCGGAAATCCCACCGAAGGGGCATTGCTCTTGTGGCTCGACCGGCTCTCTCCCGCCCGGGACTATGCCGGGTTGCGTCATGCGGCAGAGGTGGTGGCGCAGCTGCCCTTCTCGACCCGGCACAAGTATATGGCCACCGTTGTCCGGTCGGCCGCAGCGGGTTTCGAGGGGCAGATCCTGTTGTACGTCAAGGGGGCGCCGGAGTTCGTTCTGGGCTTTTGCGGCGGATTGGACGACGGGCAGCGGAAAGAGATCGAAAACCGGCTGCTCGGTTATCAGAGTCAGGCGATGCGGACGATCGGATTCGCTTACCGGGTGTTGGAGGCCTCGGAAGCGGACGATCGGACGAGCGACGGCGAACGGCTCAAGGAGTTGGTGGCTGCGGGGGGATTGACTTGGGCGGGTTATGCGGCGATTATGGATCCGGTGCGGGAGGATGTGCCGGCGGCCGTGGCGGAATGTATGGCGGCCGGAATTGCGATCAAAATCGTTACGGGAGATACGCCCGGCACGGCGCGCGAGATCGGCCGGCAGATCGGGCTGTGGGATCCGTCGGCCGACGGGCCGCGCAATGAAATCACCGGTGTCGAGTGGGAGGCGCTGTCGGACGAAGAGGCTCTGGAGCGGGCGGCGGAGATTAAGATCATGTCGCGCGCACGGCCGATGGACAAGCAGCGTTTGGTGCAGCTGCTTCAGCGGCGCGGCGAAGTGGTGGCCGTTACGGGCGACGGGACGAACGATGCCCCCGCCCTGAACTTTGCCGACGTGGGGCTTTCGATGGGGAGCGGGACCTCGGTGGCGAAGGAGGCGAGCGACATTACGCTGCTCGACGACTCGTTCGCGAGCATCGCCGCCGCGGTGATGTGGGGGCGGTCGGTCTACCGGAACATCCAGCGGTTCGTCCTCTTTCAACTGACGATCAACGTGGCGGCGCTGGCGATCGTCTTCTTGGGTTCTCTGTTCGGTTTCGAGCTGCCGCTGACGGTAACGCAGATGCTGTGGGTGAACCTGATTATGGACACCTTTGCGGCCGGGGCGCTGGCTTCGCTGCCGCCGGACAGGCGCGAAATGGCGCACCCGCCCCGGCCGGCGGACGAATTTATCATCACGCCCTCCATGAAACGGGCGATTCTCTGGACGGGAGGCGGGTTTGTAGCGGCGCTCTTGGTTCTGCTCGGCCTCCTCGGACGGACGGACGGGGGCATTACGCTGTACGGGCTGTCGGTTTTCTTTACGGTTTTCGTGATGCTTCAGTTCTGGAACATGTTCAACGCCAAGGCTTATGCCAGCGGTCGGTCGGCGTTCTGCGGTCTGGGCCGGGAGGGTGGATTTTTAGCCGTGGCGGCGCTGATCGTCGTCGGGCAGGTGTTGATCGTTTCGTTCGGAGGAGAAGTATTCCGGGTAACTCCTTTGTCGTTGCGGGACTGGGGGTTGATCGCAGCGGGAACCTCGCCGGTTTTGTGGATCGGCGAGCTGCTCCGCCGGACCGGACGAAAGAGGCGGTGAAAACCAGCTGAAAATTCGGCCGTTTTTTGTTGTTCTCAAATTTTTTCATACCTTTGTCCCAACGTTCGGTCCTCTCCGATGGGGAGGAGGAACATACGGCATTTTCGCATGAGTCTTTGTTTTTTCAGGCAGACACCCCCGCCAACGTCTGCCACCGACGAAAATTCAGAGGCTCATGCTTTTTTGTCTCCCTCTTGCCATTCGGCGGAAAAACGCTACCTTTACGCAGACAAACCGATCCATGCCCATGAAAACAGCAGAAATACACACCGAGAAGGGGGTGATGAAGGTGAAATTCTATGAACAGGATGCTCCGGGGACCGTGGAAAACTTTTGCCGGCTGGCTCAGAGCGGATTCTACGACGGACTGACTTTTCACCGGGTCATTCCGAATTTCGTCATCCAGGGCGGCTGTCCCAAAGGCGACGGTACGGGCGGACCGGGCTATACGATCCCTTGCGAGACTTCGGGCGGGAACCAGTATCACGACCGGGGGGTGCTGTCGATGGCGCATGCAGGGCGGAACACGGGCGGTTCGCAGTTTTTCATCTGCCACAACCGCACGAATACGGCCCACCTCGACGGAGTGCACACCTGTTTCGGTCGGGTTTACGAGGGGTTGGAGGTGATCGACGCGATCCGGCCGGGCGATGCGATCGAGAAGATCGTCATTCTCGACACCGCCGAATGAATAGGTCTCAATAAAAAATAAGATGCGATATGGATATTGAAGCAACAGTCAACATGCTTTTGCCGTTGGTAACGGGCCAGAGTGCCCGCGGCGAGTGGAAGAAACAGGATGTGATTTTCGATTTGCCGGGCGAGTTCAACCGGAAGTTGTGCGTAGGATTCTGGGGCGACCGGGCGGCGGATGCCGCTACGCTGCGGCCGGGCGACCGGGTAGCGTTGAGTGCCAATGTGGAATCCCGCGAGTACAACGGCCGCTGGTACACCGAGGTTCGGGCATGGCGGATGAGCCGTCTTGAAGGACAGGCCGGGATGTCGGGGGGGTATTCTTCGGCCTCCTATCCGGCCGCAGGGACAGCCTCGCCGCAGCCGCAGGCACCGGCAGCACAACCGGTACAGCAGCCGGCCGCACAGCCGGTTCCGTCGACTTCGCCGACTTCGGCGGACGAGGTGGACGACCTGCCGTTCTGACCGGCGGTTTCGCCGGTTTGTCGGCGCATACGCTCAGGGTCGGCGGAGAAAATCTGTTTTCTCCGCCGACCCTGAATTTGTAATCAATCCAGCTCTCCCGACCCCTCCGAAAACCGGATTGTGTGCTGCTCGAAAGCAATTTTCGTAAGATTACCGGACGAGCATTGATTTTCTTTCAAATTCATTAACTTTGTAACGCTTCGCAAGAGATAATCACCACCTTACCTGCAAAAGACAACGTGATTATTAACGGGCTGAAGTATCGGTATGCCCCCATTCGATTCACCTCTGTTAAACGGCAGGGGGCCGAGGAGTATTGTGTTGATTTTTGGGCGTATTAACCAAAGAGATAATGCACCAAAAAACTGAAAATCAGAATATTGATTTTCATGATGCCGTAGGATTTTTCGGGGTCAAAGTCCGGGAAACAGCCAACCCGAAAAGTGCGGGCAGCCTGAAACAGGCCTTGGCCGCTTTCGAGCGATTTCTCGACGGCCGAACCGTATGTTTTGACGAGATCGATCGGCAGTTGCTTTTGGATTGGCTCGCGTGGTTGTTTGCCGAAGGATACAGTTTGAAGACCGCGATATTTTATCTGAAAAATCTCGCTTCGCTCTATGGCAAAGCGGTCGGCTGCGGCTTGGCGGAGAACAGCGACGCATTCCGTGCCGTCCAGACCCGAATCCGGAATCTTCCGACCGCCCTGTTTGACATCAAACCGGACCGGCAGCTCGTTGAGAAGTTGCAGAAAATGTTTTATGCCCGCCACCAGGGTTCGGAGCGGCATCGGTTGTCTGTCGATATCGTCCTTTTCGCTCTGTTTTGCGGCGGTCTCTCCTTTGACGAGATCATCGCATGGAAGAAAAACGACTGTCGGGAGACCCACCCGGCCATTCGGGAAATCGTCGACCGGTACGCCAGACCGAAGAACAAATACCTGTTCCCGCTGGAACAATCCCGGCGCACACCGAACCAGTTGCTCCGGAATGTGAAACAGCTCTTCGAGGAGGCCCTCTCTTCCGTGGACATCCGGCCTGCCGTTTTGTACAGCGATCTGGCGCTCGACCTGTGGTGTACGGTTGCATTGAGATGTGCTCTCTCCCCTGCCCGGATCGTGAGTTGTGCCGGGCGCCGACCCCGTTTCAACCCGATTTTCGCCCTCTCTTCCCCGGTCGAAACCGAACCGGAGGAGCGAGCCGGTATCCGAAACCGGGTCATTGCGCTCTTGACGGACGATCCGATTCAATGGTATGCCATGCAACTCCGTCCCCGAACAAGTTTCAAACAGTTTCAGGACCGAATAGAAAGCACTGTCCGGATTCCGTTGTCGGATATCTACTACCCGTTCCAGAATATAGCGAAGAAAGCGAGCAACAAAGTGGTGTTCAGCAAACGGCCCGTGGTGAGCGGACTGCTTTATTTCAAGTGTCGGGACTCGGAAATCGGCACCTTTTTCCGAAACTTGGGCGATCTGGCCTGGGGATACAAAGAGGGGCATGACACGGATTGTCCGTATGCCTCCATTCCACAGGCAGAGATAGACCGGCTGCAAACCGCTATCGGAGCATTCGCTGCCGGATCCGAGGCCTTCCCCGTCGGTACGATTCCTTTGGCTCCGGGCGACCGGGTGGAGGTGATCGGAGGGATATTCTCCGGGCGGGCCGGGCAGTTCGACGCCGAAAAGAATGACCGCAGCGGCAACACGCTCTACCGGCTGCTGCTGCCCGACGGCAACGGCATCGAATGGAAAGTCAGCGTCGATCCGCGTTTAGTCATGAAAGTTTCCGACAAAAAATCGCCGGCCTCCCTGTAAACCTCCGGAAGTCCGGAGGACAGAGCGCTGTGCAACACGACATGGATAAAAAATCATTTATCATAACGGTCGACACCGAGGGAGACAATCTTTGGAACTTTCAGGCCGGAGACGAAATCACCACCCGGAATGCCGAATACATCCCCCGGTTTCAGGCACTGTGCGACGAATTCGGATTTAAGCCCGTCTACCTCACCAACTTCGAGATGGCCAACTCGCCGGTATTCGTATCCGAAGCCGGCCGATGGCTCCGGGACGAACGGTGTGAGATCGGCGTTCACCTCCATGCCTGGAACAATCCCCCGCAGCACGACCTGTCCGGCCCCTACGACGGACAACCCTATCTGATCGAATATCCCGAGACGGTGATGCGCCAAAAATTCCAGGTTATCCATTCGCTGCTGGAACGGCAGTTCGGGATAAAGCCCGTCTCACACCGGGCCGGCCGCTGGGCGATGAATGCAGCCTATTTCGACCTCCTCCGAGAGTTCGGCATTCGGGTCGACTGCTCCTGCACCCCCTTTATTTCCTGGGCCGCATCCAAAGGGGTAACCTGCGGAGGGAGCGACTACTCGCATGCAGCCGAGCATCCCTCGGTGATTGGCGGTGTGCTGGAGGTTCCCATGACGGTTCGCCGCACCCGCGTGCCCTTGACCGGCAGTTGGAAATACCGACTCAAAACCCTCGTGAAAGGCAGTAGCGTCTGGCTCAGACCGGCTCTCGAATCCGTGGCAGCCATGCGTTGGCTGATGAATCGGGTGCACGTCGAGCCGGTCGATTATCTCGAATTTATGATCCACAGTTCGGAATTGATGCCCGGAGGGAGTCCCTACAACGAAACCGGCCATTCGGTCGAGATCTTTTTCGACAAAATGCGGCGTGTATTCGAACACGCCGCCGAACTCGGCTATGAAGGGCGAACCTTAGCCGAATACTGCGCTATGCGATGCGAAAAGTAATCACATACGGCACCTACGATCTGCTCCACCAGGGGCATATCAATCTGCTGCGAAGAGCCAAAGCCTTAGGGGATTACCTCATTGTCGGGGTTACTTCCGACAGCTTCGACCGGGAGCGGGGCAAACTGAACGTCCGGAACAATGTTCTGGAGCGAGTCGAGGCAGTTCGCAAAACCGGTTATGCCGACGAAATCATCATCGAGGACTATATCGGGCAGAAAATCGACGACATACAGCGTTACAACGTCGATATATTCGCGATCGGATCCGATTGGGAAGGCAAGTTCGATTATCTGCGTGAATTTTGCGAAGTGGTCTACCTGCCACGCACCGAGAATATTTCCTCTACCCAGCTGCGTTCCGAAGGCCAGAAAATCTACCGGTTAGGCATTATCGGGAGCGGCCGCATCGCGAAACGGTTTATTCCTGAAAGCCGGCATGTCAGCGGAATCGACCTCTGTTCGGTACTCGATCCGGATGAAAGTCAGGCCGCAGCATTCGCCCGGCAGTTTTCCCTGAAAGAATATCACACCGACTTCAGTCGATTCATCCGGCAGGTCGACGCCGTGTATATCGCCTCGCCGCATCTGACCCACTACCGGTATATCAAAGATTCCCTGTCGGCCGGCCGGCATGTGCTGTGCGAAATCCCGCTCGTACTCTCCGGAGAGGAAGCCCGGGAACTCTATGCGCTGGCCGAATCGCGCAACCTCGTCTTGCTCGAGGCCAGCAAAACGGCCCACTGTCCCGCATTCAACCATTTGGTAACATTGGTCAAAAGCGGAGTCATCGGAGAGGTGGTCGACGTGCGTGCCTCGCTCTCCAAATTGGTGGAGGGTCATCTGCGCGAGTTGGACCCGCAGCAGGCCGGCGGCAGCATGACCGAACTGTCCCCGTTTCCCTTGCTGGCCATCATCAAACTGTTAGGGAAGGAATATACCGACATTCAGTTCTATTCCAAGATGAAAGACGGTATAGACATCTTCACCAAAGGGATTATCAACTACCCTCATGCCGTTTCGAGCATCACATTAGGACTGGGCGTCAAAACCGAGGGCAACTTGGTGATCTCCGGGACACAGGGTTATGTGTATGTCCCGGCACCGTGGTGGAAAACCGAATTTTTTGAGGTCCGGTACGAAGACCAGAACCTCAATAAAAAATACTTTTACACCTATGCCGGCGAAGGGTTGAGGTATGAACTGCAGGAGTTCGTCTCGATGATCGTCGGCGGGCGTCTCAGTTCACACAGACTGCGTCGCAGCGAATCGGCGGCCATTGCGGATATCATTGCCGCCTATCGTTCGAAACGCGCATTGACAACGATTTGATGGAGAGTCGGAAAGTAGCCGTAGTTACGGGCGGAACCAAAGGAATCGGCCGGTGTATCGTCGAAAAACTGCTCGAACGAGGGTACTTCGTCTACACGAACTATGCCACGGACAAACCGGCGGCCGACGAGGCACACCGGAGATTCTCCGCTGTCCGGGCCGGAAATTTCTGCATCGAGCAGGCCGACCAGTCCGACAAATCCTCTTTTGCCCGATTCGTCGGAAAGATCAGACAGGAAGAGCAGACCCTGCACTGCATCGTATGCAATGCCGGACTGACCGTCAGAAAACCTGCGATGGAGCTGACCGACGAGGAGTGGGAACGGGTTATGTGTGTATCGGTCAATTCCCATTTCTATTTGATTCGGGATTTGTACGACCGGATTGCCCCGGACTCCCGCATCCTGTTTATCGGCAGCGCCATGGGCATATGGCCTCATGCCACCTCCCTGCCTTATGGCGTGTGCAAAGCGGCCGTCCACGCTCTGGCGAAAAATTTGGTGAAAGAGTTTGCCGGAAGTGGAACCACCGTCAATGCAGTGGCTCCCGGATTCGTGGAAACCCCATGGCAGAAAAACAAACCGCAGCAAATTCGGGAAAATATTTGTCGAAAAAGTGCCGCCGGCCGTCTTGTTCTGCCTTGACAATGCCTTTGTCAACGGTTCGGTCATCGAGGTCAGTGGCGGATATTGTTTCAAATAATCGATTGGAACTCTCATGAAAAATGCGATCGTGGTCGGAGGAAGCAATGGGATCGGTTTGTCGATCGTAGCCGCATTAAGAGGCTATGATAATATCTATGTTGTTGATAGACAGCAATTTACCCCCCCCTATGGCAGGAAACAAACCACTGACAGACAGGCGCTTGCAAACCCGAACCAGACCCGATACCATTTCGTTCCGTTCGACCTGCTCAGCGAAGACTACACGCTATTCGATCATATGCCCGCAGTAGACACCTTGATCATCACGGCCGGACTCGGACGTTTGGCCTTGTTTGAAAACACGGACGAAGAGGAGATTCAACACACCTTTCAGGTCAACACGATCGGTCCGATGCGGGTTATCCGCCACCTGTATGATCGGATCCGTTCCCAGACCGAGGATTTCTACTGTGCAGTGATGGTCAGTATCAGCGGTATGATTTCCTCGCCGTTTTTCTCGATCTACAGCGCTTCGAAAGCCGCTCTGCACCGATTCATCGAGAGTGTGAATGTCGAACTGGAAAAGAGCGGTACCCGCAACCGAATACTGGAGGTCTCGCCCGGTTCGATTCAGGGAACCCGCTTTTACGGCGGCTCGAACGACCTGTCGCAGACTGGACCGTTGGCGGAGGAGATCCTCGGTCGGATGTATCGGCACGAAACCTTGTACATCCCGCAGTACGAGGAGATCTTCAAAGAGGTCTTGGAACGCTACCGGTCGGATCCCCGTCGGTTCGGGCTGGAGAGTTACGACTATAAAGTAAAATCCGGAAGGGTGAAATAAAGTCGCTGTGTCGTTACGGACATAGCGCAAAATATTACTTACAAGTTACTCAAAGAGAGTCTTTAGCAGTCCATGTCTACGACACTACAGAAGAAAAGAGGGATTGTGTGGAGCTTCGCCGAATCCCTGTTGACACAACTCTCTTCTTTTGTCATCTCCCTGTTCCTGGCCCGGATCCTTACCCCGACAGAATACGGAACGATCGGAGTCTGTCTGATATTCATCAATTTCATCAATATATTCATCGAAGCCGGTGTAATCAATGCACTAATCCGGAAAACCGACAGCAACGAAGTCGATTACAGCACCGCTTTCTGGTTCAATTTAACGACCAGTATTCTCCTGTACTTGGTTTTGTTCTTCTCCGCGCCGGCGATCAGTCGTTATTTTGAGTCGGAGATATTGGTCTGGTCCCTGCGTGTTCTGGGGCTTTCGATCATAATCAATGCCATCGGGCTGGTGCAGAATTCGATCCTGCTGCGCCATTATCGCATGCGGCAGATCTGCCTGATCGCCCTCTTTTCCCAGATCACAGCCGGGCTGGTCGCCCTTCTTTTCGCTTTCAAAGGCTTCGGTGTATGGGCGTTGGTGGTTCTGTTCATCGTCTCGGCCACGATCAAAAACGGCTGTTACTGGGTGGTCGGCAAGTGGCGGCCCCGTTTCCTGTTCGATCGGGATTCCGCCCGATACCTTTGGGCGTTCGGAAGCCGAATGATCGGAACCCGGATCATCAATACCGTCTATACCGAACTCTATTCGTTCATTATCGGCAAGCATCTGGGGCTGAAAGATTTGGGGTATTACTCCAACGCCAATACCATATCGCAGAAACCGGCCGGTATCTTGAACAGTACGATACAGAAAATGGCCGTGCCGATATTTTCCGAATACCAGAACGACCGGCAGTTGCTGCGGACACAGTTTGTCCAAGCCGTCCATGTAACGGCTTTCACGGCGATCTCTGTCATGGCCTATCTGGCCGTTGTCGGACACCCCCTCATCCTTTCGATCTGGACGGAAAAATGGGCCGGAGCTGTGATGCCGTTCCAGATTCTCTGCTTCGTGTGGGCATTCGACCCAATCACGACCTTGAATCTCAATTTGTTGCAGGCGACCAACCACACCGGACTCATTTTTAAGTTAGAGGTCGTTAAAAAACCGATCGGATTCTTGATCCTGCTGCTCTCGCTGCCGTTCGGATTTCGGGGTATCGTTCTTGGACAGGCTGTGTATGCAGCCATCGCCGTTACGATCAACACCTATTCCGCCCAGAAAGTGCTTGCCTATTCCATGCTCCGTCAATTGTGCGATGTGTTCAAATACGTGCTGCTGAATATCCCCGGACTGACCGCCGCTTTTCTGATCATCACCTCTTGCCGGTCCGCCGTTGCAGGACTGATCCTCTCTTTTTTAGCCGATTTGTTCTGTATCGTTGTGATTTCGGCCCTTTTCAAAACACCGGCCTACAGGCAAATTCTTCAGACAATAACCAATGGCAAATATGGGAAACAGTAAACAAGCCATTCAGCTTTTTTTACAAAAAAGTTGTCTCGGCCGACACCTCTTGAACGGATACCGCTGGATGAAAAATCCGGAATATATGCGTTTGCTGCGCCGGACCGAAAAAGGATTCAAGAATGCCGGCAGACAGGCAATAGAGAGACTCGTGGACATCTTTGAAGAGCAAGGTATCGGTTATTGGCTGACATTCGGCACCCTGCTCGGGGCGGTCCGCGAGCACCGCTTCCTCGGACACGACGACGACATCGATGTGGCGATTTTTGAAGAGGAATTTTCCGACGACCTGTTAGAAACCCTGCTTCAGGCCGGATTCCGGCTCTATCGCCGAATCGACATCTATTCCAAACGGGGCGAAATACCGGGTTTCGAAGTGTGTCTCCTTTACGAACATTGTCTGGTCGATCTGTTTATATTCCACAAACACGCTTCGCAAACCGACCGGATTTACACCCATGATTTCGTAGGCAATGTCATAGAAAACGGCAAAACGGTGATGTTCAAACAGCCTCGGCGTCTTTGGCTGCCGTGGACGGGAATCGGCCGGATGGAAATGTGCGGACGGTTGATGAATGTTCCGGCGAATTATGAGGCCTATCTGTCGGCCCACTACGGTGAAAACTTCATGATTCCGGATCCGCTGTGGACAAACCTGAATCTCACTCATGCAGAAAATATCCCGGATGCGGTCGGAATAGTAACCAATTATTAGCCCTAATCCATGCCTGTGATTCCAATCGTCTTTTCGACGGACCATAACTACATTATGCAGACAGGCGTCTGCCTGCTGTCGCTGATCGAGTCGGCCCAAGCGGAGGATACCTACGACATCCATATCCTCATAAGCGATGATGTAACGGAGACCGATAAAAAGCAGTTAACCGAACAGGTCGGGCGGCATGGAGCACACAAAATCGGTTTCATCTCCACCGGTAATGAATTTGCCGATAGTTTCCAGATTCGGGGAATATCGACGGCTACCTACTATCGTTTGCTGATCCCGTGGCTGCTGCCTCAGTACGACAAAATTATTTTTTCCGATGTGGATGTGATCTTTCACATTTCCCTGTCGGAGGTGTTCGACCAAAACATAGATGATTTTTTGGTTGCCGCCATTCCGGCAATCAATTTCCGCAAAAGTAAGCGTGCAGGCCGTTATACCCGGCGTCTCGGCGTCGATCCGAACGAGTACTTCAATGCCGGTTTCTTGGTGATCAACTCCAAGCTCCAGCGGGAACTGGACCTGCGCCCCCGCTTTTTGGAACTGGCCAAGCGCAGGTTCAAGTTTCAGGATCAGGATATGATCAACATCGTATGCAAAGGGCGTATCAAGCCTCTCTCTCCGCGCTACTGTCTTACGCCTACGTTTTATGAAATGTACCTCGACGGACATCCTTTGTTTCGTGATTTTTACGGGTCGTCGGCCGACGTGGCGAACTATGTGCGAGGCTCGGACTGCATCCTCCATTATGCCGGCCCCAAGCCATGGAATGCTTTCACCTTCGCCTATACCGACTGGTGGGATACTTACCGGCGTTCGATCTTCTGCGATCCCGATTATGCGATCGTCCAGTCTGCCAAATCACTGCGGAAACGATTGTCCTGGCGGGAGATTGCCAGCCAGATCAAATGTAAAATCCTACGCCACTAAATCTCTTCGAATGCAGATTGAAAATGGAGGGACCCGCTCAAGTAGACATGGTTGGACAGAGACCGGATACTGACTATTTTCCTCCAAGGTATTTTTCCCGTATCGATCGTAATCGGATGATACGAGCAGAGAAAACAGGATTTCCTGCTGCAACGTAAGGTTTAGGTCATCGAGTTCCGATTCTGAAGATTCCCTTTTCTGACTGCGGACAAAAACGATTATATCGCGCTGTTTAGTAACCACATTTTCCGATAATCGTTTGAAAATCCAGACTTTTCTGCTGCCTGTTAATCAGTTCGTTTTAACGATACTCCTGGCACCGACATTTTGGGGAGTCCTGGGTACGGGAGGTATCACCGCCGGCCAATTGATCTATACCCTGCTCGTCTTAGCAATCGGCTGCGCCTTGACTTTTTTTCATCGCCGGCCGTTGATCGTCCCGAAAACGATTCTGCTCCTTTTCGCCGTTCTGCTCGGCTGGTATGGTCTGTCTTTGGCGCAAAACACCTGTTTCGTTCCTTCCACGATCCATATCGGCGACTTTTCCGAACTCTCTCGGCCGATCATCTATTTGCTGTCATTCTCCATTGCGTACAGTTTATTCTCGGCAGAATCCGATTTGAAGTATGTCCCCCACTTTATGATCGGGTTGATTATAGGCCTTTCCGTGCTGGATGTATTGAAATTTACCCCTCTCGGAGTGCAAATCCTCAAGTTGTATACGCATCTGACGCCGGGTTCCTTTAATTACCTCCGGTTTTCCGGAACATTCGCCTATTGTTACAATTATGCTTTCGCTTTGATTTGGGGAATGCTACTCGTCCTGTTTTTCGATTATAAAGTAAAAATATTAGTGCCGCTTTTCGCTTCGATCATCTTGCTGACCGGGAGCCGGTCGGCCATGCTGGCCATGGCCGTCGCCCTGCTTCTCTATTATTTCCGCAGGAACAGTATGAGCAAGGCGTTGGGCAGAATAGCCGTTACGTTATTGGCGGTGGCGGTCGCCGTTTACTTGATACGCCTGATGGAAATCCCCATCGTGGAGCAGATATTCGCAAATTTTGAAAAATTGATTGCCGGTATAACCGGTACGGCCGAGGACGGATCGCTGACCACTCGCAATTCGCAGTTGGAACATACTCTGAAAAACTTTGAACACAATCCTCTTTTGGGAGTGGGACCTCAAAAAGGGGATTCCAGACCAATCGAAATACAGATGGGGTATTATCTCTCTTCCTGGGGCATCGGAGGGGTAATGATCTACCTGGGCCTGATGCTGTATTTTCTGTATGTCTCCGCCAAAACAGCCCGGTTAGCCGGTAGCGGAGCGGTCCGCAACTTTTCGATGGCCAACAATATTTGGATCATCTCCAGCTTCATCATCGGGATGAGTACCCCGATTACGGATCAGGTGAGAGCTTCTCAACTGTTTTATTTGGTCCAAGGTCTGCAATATTCCTTATATCTGGTTGAAAAACAAAATAACGCAAAGAAGATCCTATCATGAAAGTGCTGAATATCATCACCGGTGGAATCATGGGAGACGGAATTACGGCATCTTGGCTCAATTTTTGTGCAGCCTTTCGTTCCGATGGCGATATTTCGATCGAGTTTGCCGCCCCCAAACCCCTAAGTGAAGAAGAATATATATTAAGATTCGAGCAACTCGCTTTCCGAACCCATCTTCTTCCCGACAGAATCAAATCCCCGCTCCGTTATATAGGACGATTGGTTCGGCTGATCCGACAAAACAGGTATGACATCGTCCATGTCAATGGCAGCAGTGCCATCATGAGTCTGGAGTTACTGGCTGCATGGATCGGCGGTGTTAAAATCCGGATCGCTCATTCTCGTAATACCCAATCCTCTTTTCACAGGTTGGACCGTTTGTTGAGACCTTTGTTCCGGCGGCTTACCACCCTCAGGATCGCTTGCGGAGAAGAGGCCGGGAAATGGCTGTTTGGTCGTCAACCGTTCCAAATACTTCATAACGGTAAATTTTTGCATCGATTTAGATTTGACGATGGACAACGAACCGCACTCCGGTTGGCCGAGTCGCTGGAAGATAAGATCGTAATCGGTCATGTCGGAAAATTCAACGAACAGAAAAACCACCCGTTTTTGATCCGAGTTTTCCGAGAAATCCTATCCGTCCTCCCCTCCGCCCATCTGTATCTGACAGGAACCGGCCCCATGCTTCAAAATATTAAGGAGTTGGTCGAGCAGAACGGATTGGAAAATAATGTTACATTTGCAGGAGAGACCGACAAAATCGAGGAGCGGTTGCTGATGATGGACTATATGATTTTGCCCTCTCTTTACGAAGGCCTGCCCAATGTCGTGGTCGAGTGGCAAGCCTCCGGATTGTTCTCCACGGTTTCGTCGACGGTTACCCGTGAATCGGCGGCAACGGATCTGGTGCATTTTGAATCGCTCGAAAGCACGCCGGCAGCATGGGCCGAAACCATTGTCGGTCGGCTGAAAACAGGCGGAGACAGGAAAACCCTCTCGGATGAGGCGATCGAAAAATTGACTGCGGCCGGCTTCGACGCCGAATCGATGGTTCATAACCTAAAGGATTTATACACCGATGCGTATCGGAAAGCTTATCAATCGAATCGAACAGTCTGACCGCAACTACTGTCCGGAGGTAACTTTCACCCGGCCGAGACGCATCTACACATTTATCAATCCGTATTCCTATCATATCTATAGAAAACAGGCCGAACTGTATGATTCATTCGACGGCATCTTCGTGGACGGCTTTTTGATGTGCCTGTTTATAAGACTCTTGTGGGGGCGTAGGGTGCAGAGGCGCAGTTACGATATGTCGAGTATGGCAAAAGAGCACTTCGGATACCTGAATAGAGACCACGGCAACCGGAATATCTGTTTCGTCGGTGCAAAAGAACAGGAGATTTCCGGTACGATCGAACAAATAGCGAAAACTTATCCGAACATCGATATCCCGTATTACAGAAACGGGTATTTCGAATCTCCGCAGGAAAGAGAAGCCGTGATCCACCGTATTGTCGAGGCCGGCTACAGCTATGCCGTTGTCGGAATGGGAGCCCCGCTGCAAGAGCGCTTTTTGCGAGACTTGCGCGATGCAGGATACGACGGAATAGCTTTTACCTGCGGAGGATTTTTGCACCAAACGACCCATAAGATTCATTATTATCCGGCCTGGATCGACAAATATAATCTTCGGGCTTTTTACAGACTGTACAAGGAAAAGGGAATGGCGAAGCGGCTGTATAACGTCCTGATTCAATTCCCGGTATTGTTTCTCTACGATACCATCCATTCAAAGTTGGCTTCCTTATGAAAATTCTTGTAACCGGGGCAGCCGGATTCATCGGAGCTGCACTGTGCCGCAGACTGGTCGCTGAGGGAGGGTGCGAAATCGTCGGAGTCGACAATCTGAACGACTACTATGCGACAGAGTTGAAATACGATCGACTGGCTAACCTCGGTATCGTTCGGGAATCGGTCGAATGGTATAAATTCACCCGGTCGGAGACCTATCCCGCGTTGAGATTCATCCGGATGAATCTGGAAGATACGCAGGCGATGCAGATGCTCTTTGCCAACGAAGCGTTCGAGGTAGTCGTGAACCTCGCTGCCCAGGCCGGAGTCCGGTATTCGATTCAAAATCCCCATTCCTACATTGCCAGCAACATCGACGGCTTTATCAATATCCTGGAGGGTTGTCGCAACCACCGGGTCGAGCATCTGATCTATGCCTCCTCCTCCAGCGTTTACGGTCTGAACGGGAAGGTGCCGTTCTCCGAACACGATGCGATCGCCCACCCCGTGAGTCTGTACGCAGCGACGAAAAAAAGCAACGAACTGATGGCGCATGCCTATTCCCGGCTCTACGATCTGCCGACGACCGGCCTGCGTTTCTTTACGGTGTACGGACCGTGGGGCCGGCCGGACATGTCGCCTTTTCTGTTCGTCGATGCCATCCTGCACGATCGTCCCATCAAAGTGTTCAATCACGGAGACATGTGGCGCGATTTTACCTATATCGACGACATTGTGGAGGGGATAACCGGCCTGCTGAATCGGATTCCGGAAGGTAATTCGGCGTGGGACGAAATCAATCCGGATCCGGCCACCTCGCCCGCACCCTACCGGATCTACAACATCGGGAACCAGCAGCCCACCCGGTTGATGGACTATATCGCCTGTATCGAACGGGCTACGGGGCGGACGGCGAAGAAAGAATTTCTCCCCATGCAGCCGGGAGATGTCTACCGGACCTGCGCCGATTCCTCCGAGTTAACCGTCGCGACTGGGTTCAAACCCGCCACCCCGCTTCAGGAGGGTATCGACCGAACGGTCGAGTGGTTCAAATCCTATTATCATTTATGATTTACAAAAAGATCGGAACACTTTTTTGGAGGCTGCGCAGTCCGGAAGCCTGGGCGCGCCATATCGGGGTTACGATCGGTGCGGGTTCGCTGATTGCCGCAGGATCCGTAGTAACGAAGTCCGTTCCTGCCGGGGAGGTGTGGGGAGGGGTGCCTGCCCGTAAAATCAGTACCGTCTCGGAGTATATAGAGAGGAACCTGAAATACAATACAAATACCAAAGGACTCAGTGCAAAGGATAAGAAAAAATATCTTTTGTCGCTGCCGGATGAAATGTTCTTAAAACGCTGAAACATGAATATTGCAGTCGTGGGTACAGGGTATGTCGGTCTGGTATCGGGTACCTGCTTTGCCGAAATGGGCATCCATGTTACATGTGTGGATATAGACAAAGAGAAAATCGCTCGGCTCAGACAGGGGGAAATACCCATCTACGAACCGGGACTCGATGAAATGGTGCGGCATAATGTTGACGCCGGTCGGTTGCATTTTACGACGGATTTGCGCGAGGTGCTGGATGAAGTGGAGGTCGTTTTCTCCGCCGTTGGAACCCCTCCCGACGAAGACGGATCGGCCGATCTGAAATATGTGCTCGCCGTTGCCAAAACATTCGGAGAGAACATACACAAATATACCCTCTTGGTTACGAAATCGACGGTCCCGGTAGGTACAGCGCAGAAAGTGAAAGAGGCGGTCCAGGCCGAATTGTCCAAACGAGGCGTCGATGTTCTCTATGACGTGGCCTCCAATCCTGAATTCCTGAAGGAGGGGGCAGCCATCAAAGATTTTATGACGCCGGACCGGGTCGTCGTGGGTACGGACAGCGAAAAGGCCCGCAAAGTGATGACCCGTCTGTACAAGCCTTTTATGCTTAGCGGAGAGCGCATGATCTTCACCGATATTCCCTCGGCAGAGATGATCAAGTATGCGGCGAACTCCATGTTGGCCACCCGTATATCGTTCATGAACGAGATCGCCAATTTGTGTGAGTCGGTCGGAGCCGATGTCAATATGGTCCGCCGGGGGATCGGGGCGGATATGCGTATCGGCCGGAAGTTCCTTTATCCCGGCTGCGGATATGGTGGCTCGTGCTTTCCCAAAGATGTCAAAGCCCTTATTAAAACGGCCGAGAAGAACGGCTGTTCCATGAAAATCCTCCGGGCGGTGGAGGAGGTAAACGAACGGCAGAAAAGCATTCTTTTCGACAAATTGTCGAAAAGATACGGCGGTCGGTTGCACGGACGAGTGGTTACGCTTTGGGGGCTTGCCTTTAAGCCGGAGACGGACGATATGCGTGAAGCTCCGTCGCTGGTCGTTATAGAAAAACTGCTGCAGGCCGGGGCCGTGGTGAAGGTGTACGACCCTATTGCCATGGAGGAGTGCCGTCGGCGGATCGGTGAGGTGGTGGTCTACTGCGATGACATGTATGAAGCGGCGGTCGATTCGGATGCCCTGCTGTTGGTTACCGAGTGGAACCAGTTCCGGGTGCCTTCCCTTTCCGTATTGAAGAAAACCATGTCGACCCCGCTCATTCTCGACGGTCGGAACATCTACGAGAGCGAGTATTTGAAAGAGAATGGTTTCGAGTATCATTGTATCGGGAAATGACCCCGGGAGTTAACTGAGAGGGTGGGGGCGGATACTGCGGCAGCCTTGTTTGGAAACGACGAACGGAGGGGAATTCCCCTCCGTTCGTCGTTTGTCGCGCCTCTTGGCGGTACAGTCCTGCCCGCAGCAGCGGTTCGGGAAACGGCTATTCCCGAATGGCCGCAACCCCCGGCAGCACCTTGCCCTCCATGTATTCGAGCAAGGCTCCCCCGCCGGTCGACACGTAGCTCACCTGCTTAGCCATCCCGAACTTGTTGATACAAGCCACCGAGTCCCCCCCTCCGATCAAGGAGTAGGCCCCTTTCGCCGTAGCCGCTACGATGGCCTCTGCAATGGCTCTCGACCCGTTGGAGAAGATGTCGAACTCGAAAACGCCCACCGGTCCGTTCCACAGAATCGTTTTGGAATTTTCGATCACCTTGCGGAATTTCTCTTCGGTTTTCGGCCCGATGTCCATCCCTTCCCAGCTGTCCGGAATGTCGTTCGCCGGGCAAATCTTCACGTTCGCCGCGTTGCTGAAATCGTCTCCGCATCGCGCATCGTCGGCCAGCACCAAGTTTACCCCCAGTTTCTTCGCCTTTTCGATAATCGCCAAGGCCGTGTCGAACTGGTCTTTTTCGCAAATCGACTTCCCGATCTTACCTCCCTGGGCCGCCATGAACGTGTAGGTCATCCCTCCGCCCAGAATCAGGTTGTCCACCTTTTCCATAAGGGATTCGATAATCGTAATCTTGGTCGAGACTTTCGACCCGCCCAGAATCGCCGTGAACGGCTTCTGCGGCGCTTGCAGCACGCTGTCGATCGCTTTCAATTCCCCCTCCATGATGTAGCCGAACATCTTGTCGTTCGGGAAGAAAGCGGCGATCAGTGCCGTCGAGGCATGCGCCCGGTGTGCTGTGCCGAATGCGTCGTTGATGTAAACATCGGCATACGAAGCGAGTTTTTTCGTAAACTCTTTCTGCGACTCTTTGACCGCTTTCTTGGCAGCGGCTTTCTCTTCGTCCGTAGCCTCCTCTTTCAGTCCGCGCGGTTTCCCCTCTTCTTCGGCATAGTAGCGCAGGTTTTCCAGCAAGAGAACCTCGCCCGGCGTGAGCGCCGCCGCTTTCGCTGCCGCATCCGCCCCCATGCAGTCTCCGGCGAAGTCGATCTGCTGACCGAGCAGTTTTTCGACGGTCGGGATAATATGCTTGAGGGAGTATTTGTCTTCCACCCCTTTGGGCCGTCCGAGGTGCGACATGAGGATCACGGCTCCGCCTCCGGCCAGCACTTTCTTGATGGTCGGGATCGCGGCCCGGATCCGGGTATCGTCGGTTACGTTGAAGTCGCCGTCCAACGGCACATTGAAGTCGACGCGGATAATCGCCCGCTTGCCTGCGAAGTTGTAAGTGTCGATTGATTGTTGCATGGTATCGTTGTTAAGTTGTGATTCGTTCCGTGCAGGGATCGGCTCGTCGAACGGCGCCCGTCCCATCGGCCGCAGCTATACAAAGGTAGGGATATTTTCGGGGATTACGAAGCGGCCGGGTCAATTTAGTTCGTATCGGGTTCCAATCGAAATGACAGAACGGCAAAGAGGGCTATACATTGCGGGAGACACTTAGTAAAATCAAGTTCTATGTCAACAATCAAATTAAAGTTCCGGGCGCATACGGATAGCACCAAAGAGGGTGCGTTATATTTTCAGGTGATTCACGAGCGTGTGGTTAAGCAGGTCAAAACAGACCATCATATCTATGAATATGAATGGGATAAACAGCGTGGAGATATTGTCAAAGAGTTCCCGTTCTTCTCGGCATCGAGAAATGAAGTTTTGAAGGTAATCCGCGACAAAGTTGCATGGGAGCGGCGGAAGTTGGAGCAGATTATCAAATCGTTTGAAGATTCAGGCAAACCATATACCGCCGATGATATAATCCGTCGCTACAAAGAATCTACATCGGACAAGACAACCGTCTTTGAGTATATGCGCCGCCAGTCGGAGCGAATGAAGAAACTCGGTAAGGTGCGCACAAGCGAAACATACCAGCAGACGCTACGCAGCTTTATGAAATTCCGCAATGGAGTGGATTTGTATTTCGATATGCTCAATGCGGATATGGTCGAACAGTATGAGAGTTATATGCGGTCGAATAATTTAAGCCGCAACACCACCTCCTTTTATATGCGGATTCTGCGGTGCATCTACAATCGTGCGGTCGAGGATGGGCTAACGCAACAAGTAGACCCATTCCGACGAGTATATACCGGCGTGGACAAAACCGCCAAACGGGCGATAACACTCAAAGAGATTAAGCGGATTAAGGAATTAGAATTGACAGACAAACCCGACCTCGACTATGCCCGCAATATGTTTCTGTTCTCGTTCTACCTACGGGGTATGTCGTTTGTCGACCTTGCCTATCTGCGTAAACGCGACTTGTCGAACGGCTATATCACTTATATCCGAAAGAAAACCGGGCAGCAACTTACGATTCGTTGGGAGCGGTCGATGCAGGAGATTGTGGACAAATACCCCGAAAATCCGACGCAGTA
>JAFLSI010000180.1 GCA_022511025.1 Rikenella sp.
ACCCCTTGTGCCCCCTTAACCCGACCCAAGAGCAAAACAAACATACGTCCGAGGCGGCCATAGCGATACGCAAGTATCGCCTAAAGTTTTTCTGGTTCTCTTTGTTCACAAAGAGAACAGTACCCTCCCGACACCAAAGAACAAAACAACAAAAAACGAACGGTTAACAAGGCAAAGGTATTGAAAAAAGTTCGCAGAAAATCGGAAAAACAGACTGTGAAACGATTAACAATTCAAATAAATGATTATCTTTGTCCAGACCCGCGGGGCGGGAGGATTTCGGAATATAAACCATTAAAAACAACCATATTATGTCAATCGACCTGAGCAAGTACGGCATTCAAGACGTGAAGGAGATCATCCACAATCCGTCTTACGAAGAACTTTACAAAGCAGAAACGTGCAGTTGTCTGACCGGTTACGAAAAAGGCGTGGATACGGAGTTGGGGGCGGTGAATGTAATGACCGGCGTGTTTACCGGGCGGTCGCCGAAAGACAAGTACATCGTCAAAGATGCCACGACCGAGAATACCGTGTGGTGGACATCGGATTTCGCCAAGAACGACAACAAACCGATCACGCCGGCCGTGTGGGAACAGCTGAAGAAGATCGCTACCGAGGAACTCAGCGGGAAGAAACTGTATGTGATGGATACCTTCTGCGGGGCCAATCCGGACACCAGACTCAAAGTGCGGTTCATTGTCGAAGTGGCCTGGCAGGCGCATTTCGTGAAGAACATGTTCATCCGGCCGACCGAAGAAGAACTCAAAAACTACGGCGAACCGGATTTCATCGTGCTCAATGCCTCGAAAACCACCAACCCGAACTGGAAAGAGATGGGGTTGAACTCGGAAAACTTCGTGGCTTTCAACCTGACCGAAAAGATGCAGCTTATCGGCGGGACTTGGTACGGCGGCGAGATGAAGAAAGGGATCTTCTCGATGATGAACTACCTGCTGCCGCTGCGCGGGATCGCATCGATGCACTGCTCGGCCAACAAAGGGAAAGACGGCGATGTGGCAATCTTCTTCGGTCTTTCGGGGACGGGGAAAACCACGCTGTCGACCGACCCGAAACGCGAACTGATCGGGGACGACGAACACGGCTGGGACGACAACGGCGTCTTCAACTTCGAGGGGGGATGCTATGCCAAGGTCATCAACCTCGACAAAGAGTCGGAACCGGATATTTACAACGCCATCAAACGCAATGCGCTGCTTGAAAATGTAACGGTCGATGCCAACGGAAAGATCGACTTCAACGACAAGAGCGTTACGGAGAACACCCGCGTGTCGTACCCGATCTGCCACATCGAAAACATCGTGAAACCGGTGTCGAAAGCGGGTCCGGCTCAGAAGGTCATCTTCCTGACGGCCGATGCGTTCGGGGTGATGCCGCCGGTGTCGATCCTGACGCCGGAACAGACCAAATACTATTTCCTGTCGGGCTTTACGGCGAAATTGGCGGGGACGGAACGCGGCATTACGGAGCCGACGCCGACCTTCTCGGCTTGTTTCGGGGCGGCATTCCTGTCGCTGCACCCGACCAAGTATGCCGAAGAGCTCGTTAAGCGGATGAATGCTTCGGGGGCGACGGCTTATATGGTCAATACCGGCTGGAACGGTACCGGAAAGCGGATCTCCATTAAAGATACCCGCGGGATTATCGATGCGATTTTGGACGGCTCGATCGACAAGGCCGAAACCAAGATGATCCCGGTGTTCAACTTCAAGGTGCCGACGGCGCTGCCGGGTGTCGATCCGAAGATCTTGGATCCGAGGGACACCTATGCCGATGCGACCGAATGGAACAAAAAGGCGGAGGATTTGGCGGGCCGGTTCGTGAAGAACTTTGAAAAATACACCGACAATGCGGAAGGGAAGGCGCTGGTAGCGGCAGGACCGCAGCCGACCAAATAGTGGCCGGAGGTTGTATTTATACTTGACCTGTTGTCGATACAGGTACCTTTTTGTTGGAATTGCCGACGGGTTTCCCGATCTCTTTCCGGAGGAGGGGGAACCCGTCGACTTTCTTGTACTTGGCGAAACTTGCTCGCACTTTCGAAAGAAAGTGTAAATTTGTGGTGCGGAGTGGGGCTCGGCCGGAGGGGGACGCGTTGGTCCGTTGGGGATTTTGTGGACTTTGGGGTTAGAGGCTGCCCCTTGCCCTCCGCGGGCACGCGGGGCCTGCCCGGCCCGAGGGCA
>JAFLSI010000181.1 GCA_022511025.1 Rikenella sp.
GCCTATACCCTCAGAGAGAACTGTTCTTTCTGTGAACAGAAAGAACCAAAGAAACTTGAGCACGCATCCCTTACGGGATGCTACGACAGCCTCTACCCCGCCCCCAAGAATCACTTCCGAACCTTCCGCAACTCGAAATCGGGCCCCAAATAAACCCGACGCACATATTCATCCGCCGCCAACTCCTCCGCCGTCCCCGTACGGATCACTTTGCCCTCCACCAGAATATAGGTCCGGTCGGTAATGGACAAGGTCTCGTGGACGTTGTGGTCGGTAATGATGACGCCGATGTTCTTCTCCTTGAGCGACGCCACGATCGACTGGATCTCGGCCACTGCAATCGGGTCGACCCCGGCAAAGGGTTCGTCGAGCAGGATGAATTTCGGATTGATCGCCACCGCCCGCGCAATCTCCGTCCGCCGCCTCTCCCCGCCGGAAAGCTGCTGACCGAGACTCTTCCGCACCTTCGTGAGGCTGAACTCGCGGATCAGGTATTCGATCCGCTCCCGCTGGTACTCCTTGCTGTAATCGGTCATCTGAAGCACAGCCTTGATATTGTCCTCGACCGACAGCCGCCGGAACACCGAGGCCTCCTGGGCCAGATATCCCACACCTAACTGCGCCCGCCGGTAAACCGGCTCTTTGGTAATATCCAAGTCGTTGAGATAGATTTGACCAGCATTCGGTTTGATCAGTCCGACGGTCATGTAGAAAGTGGTGGTTTTCCCGGCGCCGTTCGGCCCCAGCAGACCGACAATCTCCCCCTGCCGGACGTCGATCGAAACGCCGTTCACCACGGTTCGGGATTTGTATTTCTTAACGAGGTCTTGCGTCCACAACCGCATCGGCTCGTCGCCGGACCGGATCTCTAACGGATTCTCCATCATCTGTCTGTTAATCTGTACTCTTTTTTTGTTTTTGCAGAAACGCCGCAGCCTCTGCCCCCTACTATACTTATGCGGTCAGGAGGGTCATCACCCACCGGGTCAGTTCGACGAACTGGGCGACGGAGAGCGTCTCCGGCCGCAACCCGAAAAAGGGATGCGGCTCCCGCCCGCCGGCCACGGCCTCGCGCACCGCCGGAAAGGCCGAACCGAGCGAATTGCGGATCGTCTTCCGCCGCTGGTTGAAGGTCGCCTTGACGATCCGCCGAAAGAGTTCTTCGTCGCAATCCAACCGCTCGACACGGTTGCGCCGCAGCCGGATCACCGCACTCTGCACTTTCGGCGGAGGATTGAACACTCCGGGAGGCACTGTAAACAGGTATTCGATGTCGTACCAGGCCTGCAACAGCACGCTGAGTATCCCATAGTCTTTCCCTCCCGGCGGAGCGGCGATCCGCACGGCCACTTCGCGCTGGACCATCCCCACCACCTGAGGCACCTGCTCTTTGCAATCGAGCACCTTAAAAAAGATCTGCGACGAAATGTTGTACGGAAAGTTCCCGATCACTCGCACGCCGTGCGGATAGCGTCGGGCCAGATCCATTTGCAGGAAATCGCCTTCGATGATGTTCAACTCCGGATAATGAATCCGCAGGTAGTCTACGCTCTCTCCGTCGATCTCCGCCACGGTCAGCCGGTTGCCGTATGCGGGCAGCAGATACTGTGTCAACACGCCCATCCCCGGCCCTACTTCCAACACGTCTGTTCCGCCTTGTCCCTCAGCGGTCTCCGGCTCCAAGGACTCCGCAATCCGCCGGGCAATGGTCTGATCGGTCAAAAAATGCTGACCCAAATATTTCTTGGCTCGTACTTCCAATGCGTTAAACTATTTATTCCGAATCGTGCTCACCGCCGCGCGGGATGGAGGCGCACCCTTCGGGTGTCTTATTGGCAATCTTTGCCCTTATTCGGCCTTGCTGCTCTTTGCGACCTCCGGTC
Organism: Rikenella sp.; assembly: GCA_022511025.1. Classification (GTDB taxonomy): domain Bacteria; phylum Bacteroidota; class Bacteroidia; order Bacteroidales; family Rikenellaceae; genus Rikenella. The sequence continues at coordinate 1,884 of JAFLSI010000181.1, forward strand.
GCTCGGGCCAGCCGCCCCCCACCGGCTGGCTCCGACACTTGGCGGTGCTCGTGTCTTCGCGCCGGACGGCTGACCCGCACCCGTTGGGTGTCTTATTGGCAGCCTCTGCCCCTCCATTCGGCCTTGCGCTGTTCTCTGCGACCCGGCGGGTCGCGCGCCCGACGCCGCCCCCTCGCGGAGGGGTGCCGCTGGGCACTCCAGCCGATTAGTCTGCTCGGAACAATTTCCGCCGGCGTCAAGCGCTATAGAGGCGGCCAACAAAAGACGCAACGCGTCCGACTCGAAGAGTCGTCGGCCCGC
>JAFLSI010000182.1 GCA_022511025.1 Rikenella sp.
CTGTCGTTCTTCTGGGCGATCGGCATGAACCACTTCATGGAGATCGCCAAGATGCGGGCAGCCCGGATGCTGTGGGCCAAGATCGTGAGCCGCTTCAACCCGAAGAACCCGAAATCGCTCGCCCTCAGAACCCACAGCCAAACCTCCGGCTGGTCGCTCACCGAGCAGGACCCGTTCAACAACGTAGCCCGGACAGCGATCGAAGCGATGGCGGCAGCCTTGGGACACACCCAGTCGCTGCACACCAACGCATTGGACGAAGCGATCGCCCTGCCGACAGACTTCTCGGCCCGGATCGCGCGGAACACCCAGATCTACATCCAAGAGGAGACCAATATCTGCTGGGGGATCGACCCGTGGGCAGGTTCCTACTATGTAGAGTCGCTGACGAACCAGATCATGCACAAGGCATGGGCACTGATCGAAGAGGTGGAATCGCTCGGCGGGATGGCCAAGGCGATCGAAACCGGCGTACCGAAGATGCGGATCGAAGAGGCAGCGGCACGGACCCAGGCCCGGATCGACTCCGGCGAACAGACCATCGTGGGGCTGAACAAATACCGGTTGGAAAAAGAAGACCCGATCGACATTCTGGCTGTGGACAACACGGCGGTTCGGGAGTCGCAGGTCAAACGGCTGCAGGAGCTGCGTGCCAACCGCGACGAAGCGGCGGTCAAACGGGCGCTGGCGGCGATCACCGAATGCGTGAAAACCAAGCAGGGCAATCTGCTGGAATTAGCGGTCGAAGCGGCGAAAGTGCGGGCATCGCTGGGCGAAATCTCGGATGCCTGCGAAGCGGTCGTAGGCCGGTACAATGCGGTGATCCGCTCTATTTCAGGTGTTTATTCGGCAGAAGTGAAAGACGACGAACAGTTCGCAAAGGCCAAGGCGCTGTGCGAACGCTTTGCAAAACAGGAGGGGCGCCAGCCTCGAATCATGATCGCCAAATTAGGGCAGGACGGACACGACCGGGGAGCGAAGGTGGTTACGACGGGTTATGCCGACATCGGGTTCGACGTGGACATGGGGCCGCTGTTCCAGACGCCGGAAGAGGCGGCGAAACAGGCGGTGGAAAACGATGTGCACATCGTCGGCGTCTCTTCGTTGGCGGCCGGCCACAAGACGCTCGTGCCGCAGATCGTGGCCGAACTCAAACGGTTGGGACGCGAGGATATCGTAGTGGTCGTGGGCGGCGTGATTCCGCACCAGGACTACGACTTCCTCTACAAAAACGGAGCAGCGGCGATTTTCGGGCCGGGGACGCCGGTTATGAATTCGGCGATCAAGATGCTCGAAATCCTGCTGGACGAATAGTCCCGACGGGTGTTTCGACACCGGTTTGCGAATAACAGCGAACAGTCCCTTTGCTTTCCCGGCAAGGGACTGTTCCATATTACCCAATGTATTTTATGGGATATCAGGAACAGAAGCAGCGGCTGTTAGACAGCCGTTACATCCGGATGGCCCGGATTTGGGCCGAGAACTCCTACTGTGTCCGCAGGCAGGTGGGGGCGTTGATCGTACGCGATAAGATGATTATTTCGGACGGGTACAACGGTACGCCGCAGGGATTCGAGAATGTGTGCGAAGACGAGGCGACGGGACTGACCAAACCGTACGTGCTGCATGCCGAAGCGAATGCCATTACGAAAGTGGCGAAGTCGAACAACAGTTCGTTGGGAGCGACGCTTTATGTAACGGCTTCGCCTTGTATCGAGTGTGCGAAGTTGATCATTCAGGCGGGGATACGGCGCGTGGTGTTTTGCGATGCGTACCACTCGCGGGACGGGGTGGAACTGTTGGAGCGGGCCGGGATCGAGGTGGTTCAGGTGGCGGAGAACGGCGACTGTCAGGAGGGGACCGGGCGAGAGTAGCGCTCTTCGTTATGTTCGCTCCCGGTCTACAGGTAGACACAGGCATGGATAGGTAGTAAGGGGCATTTTCTGCATGGGGGAGGCTGACCCGCACCCGTTGGGTGTTTTGCTGGCTGTCTCTACCCTCCGACTCAAAGAGTCGGGCGGGCCGCAGCCTCCCCCCGCGGAGGCCCGCAACTTCCCGTTGCGTTCCCCGCAGGCTGCGGTCCACGAAAAGACTGTAAGGTCCGTCGCCCGCGGGAATTTCATCTCGCTTTGCTCGCGCAAAGTCGA
>JAFLSI010000183.1 GCA_022511025.1 Rikenella sp.
AAAGTCTTTTTGGTTCTTTTTCTTCAGAAAAAGAACGGTTCCATACCCCGGCACACAAAGAATAAAAAACAAAAACACAAGTTTATGTTTTCAGGAATTGTAGAGACCATCGGCAGCGTCGTGCAGATCCAGCGCGACGGAGAGAACCTTCACCTGACCCTCCAGGCCGGGATTGCACCGGAGCTGCACGTCGACCAGAGCGTAGCGCACAACGGCGTCTGTTTGACCGTCGTGGCCGTCGACGCCCCGACACAGACCTATACCGTAACCGCCATTCGTGAGACCTTGGAAAAGAGCAATCTGGGCGGATTGCGCATCGGAGACCGGGTCAATCTGGAGCGGAGCATGCGGATGGACGCTTTGCTCGACGGACATATCGTGCAGGGGCACGTCGATACGACCGCCGTTTGCGAGGTCGTAGACTTTGCCGACGGGAGTTGGTACTACACCTTTTCCTATGATGTTCCGGAGCCGCTTCGGCAAGCCGGGTACCTCACCGTCGAAAAAGGGTCCGTAGCTGTCAACGGCGTGAGTTTGACCGTGGTTAACTCCGCGGTCGGTTCTTTTCAAGTGGCGATCATTCCCTATACCCACGAACACACCAATTTCCACCGGATCGAGCCGGGGACACGCGTCAACATCGAATTCGACATTATCGGAAAATACGTAGCACGGCTGTTGGGACCGGCGGGGAGATAACCGTTTGCACCATACGCCCGAATAGTACGGCGGTCCGAAAATCCCGTTCGTCGACCGGCTGCGCACAACCCCACAGGCACACTAACGGTGCCAACCGGCAGATTAATTTTCGTTTCATTGTACAGTTTTATCGCAGCATAAATAAAATGGGGTTGTCTTCCTCGGTATGACGCAGCAGTTTGTCTTTGGTGTCTTGAGGTAAGTGCGGACTTGCGTTTATTTTCTCTTTTTCCGCTGCCGAGAACGGTTTTCTGAACCACCCATACAAAACACCTTCGGAACAACCGATCAATTCGACATCTGCAATTGATTCGAGTCCCAAAAGATCCCATTTTAGATTGTCGGAGTTATATGTCTGTGAGGTGGATTTATCGTAAATCGCAAAGAATGCTTGGGCTTGCAGCTTTTGATTTTGCAGAGGATCTTGTTTGAAGGCAGAAAGGAACAACAGGGAGGGAGTCGCCCCTATGTGAGTAACCATGATAAAATCTCCCTCCTGAAACCATTTCCCCATCTGCGCAACATATCCGACCGGGTCTTTGGCTATGAGGGAAGGAAGTTTTTGTTTACATAGTTCTTGTTTTTTTCCTATGCGGACTCGATAGAGAGGCTTTTTCTCCTCTTTACCGAGGTCGTAAATCGTATCGTTGAGGTGGTAATATAGAGTTTGCGCTCCGCAGGTCGCCAGCGGCGAAGAAAGAATGTTCGGAAAAATGTCGCTGGATGAAAATGTCTCTGCGATCTCCATGGTGGCTGTATCCAACTGGATCAAGTCTATTCCCAATGGATATTCCTGAGCATCATTAAAAGCCCAATAGAACGGAGCATCTTCAGGGGCAACCGTTTGTCTGGCATAATATCCTCGTTGGATCCTCCGAGACGCAATGAAATTTCCGTCCAAATCCAAATACAGGAAGTGTCCACTTTCGGCAATCAGTACGAGCTGTTCCCGCTGCGGTTCGATGAAAAAATCTCCCAGATAGGTGTATTCTTGGGGACCATTCCCGTTACGATCGATCCGGAAAAGAAATTTTCCGACCGTATCGAAACACAGCAGGTTGACCCGGGTGTTCATGTGATTGAGCACGTAGAGCCGGTCTGCTTTTCGTTCGATCCGTTTTATAGCGATCCCGATTAACGAAGAATCGCAAGTCTCCAAGGGTACCAAATCGATCTGCCGGAATAAACGGGAGACAGGTGCCTTGGCGGAAGAATTCATTTCAATAACGCTTAATTCGTCCGTACGATTCGAGACCTGCCGGCACGAATGAACGAGCAAGAAAAACAAACTCCAGATTGAAACAATAGTTATTCTCGCCATAATTTTGTGCTAAAATAGGTGGAACCGTTTTGTATGGTTCCACCCGGATTTGTTTTTTACCGCAACAGGAACAGCACCGGATTGTCTTCGTCTTCCCGGGTCAGCAGTTGGGTTTTGAGTGCC
>JAFLSI010000184.1 GCA_022511025.1 Rikenella sp.
GGCGCGCTAAAGGAGTTTTCTTCACCCACGCGCGCCATTACTCCCGACCCAAGAACAAAACAAACATAAGGCCGAGGCGGCCACAGCGATACGCAAGTATCGCCTAAAGTTTTTCTGGTTCTCTTTGTTCACAAAGAGAACAGTACCCTCCCGTCGCCAAAGAACGAACAGCAAAAAAACAGAACGGTTAAGTAGCTAATTTGCGCTAAGATAGGATTTTTTTGGGAGAGTAAGTCAAGCGAGCGAATAAAAGCCTTATCTTAGTAGGAGAATCAAGCGAGCTAAAAAGATGATAAACAAAGTTATTTTGGTCGGGAACGTCGGTGTCGACCCCGAAGTCAGAGCCTTGGAGACCGGCACGAAGATGGCCCGGTTGCGGGTAGCCACCACCGAGCGGATTTACAACTCGGCGAGCGGCGAGCGGCGTGAGCACACCGAGTGGCACACCGTCATGCTTTGGGGAGGTCGCGCCGATTTTGCCGAGAAATACATCCGGAAAGGGAGTCAGGTTTACGTCGAAGGTCGGATCCGGTCGCACGAGTGGACCGAGGAGGCGACCGGTATCAAACGGTACGCGATCGAGATTCTCGCAGACGAGATTCGTTTGCTCGGCGGCGGTCAGCGGCGGAGCGAAAGCAGTTCCGGCGAGCCGCACGGCGGACACGGAGCCGACGGAAAGCGGAACGAGCCGACCGGTCCGGCGGCACAGCTGCCGCCGGATGCCGACGATCTGCCGTTCTGAACGGTTGTCGGTTGTCGGGAGAATGTTTCCTTTTGTCCGGGCCGCAGGCTGCGGCCCGGACGGTTCTACCGCTCTTTGTACCGTTCGATTTGCCGTTTGATCGCATCCACACACAAATCCACCGACTCCTCGAACGACCGGCTGCGGCGCTCGGCCACCAATTCATTGCCCGGAACCGCCAGCCGCAGGATCGCCACCTTGTTCCCCGCCTCGTCGTCCTTGTCGAGTTTGAGCGTAACCTCCGCCCCCGTGCTGTTGTCGATCATGCGATCCAATTTGCTCACTTTGCGCCGGACGAAATCGATCAATTTCTGGTCCGCGTCGAATTTCACCGCTTGAATCCGAATGTCCATAACTGCAATCCTTTATTAATCTTTCATTTTATCCGTTCTTCCCGCCCTCGGATGGGCGTGGTTGTAGGTCTCTTTGAGCGATTCGATCGTGTTGTGGGTATAGATTTGCGTCGCCGCTAACGAGGCGTGTCCCAACAGCTGCTGCACCACCCGCACCGACGCGCCGTGCTGCATCAGGTGGGTGGCGAACGTGTGGCGCAGCACGTGCGGCGACCGTTTCCCCTGCACCCCTGCCGACGAAAGGTACGCCCGCACAATCCCGTAAACTCCCATGGCGGTCAGCCCGCGGCCTTTGTCGGACAAAAAAAGGCAATTTTCGGCGCCGGGACAAATCTGTTCTCCGGCCCTCAACTGCAAATAGTGTTCCAAACGGGCGGCCACTGCCGGCAGCAGCGGTACGATCCGTTCCTTGGCTCCCTTGCCCATCACCTGCACGGTCTGCGCTGCGAGGTCGACGCGCTGGAGGGTCAGCGAGACCAGCTCGGAACGCCTCAGTCCGCAGGCATAAAGCAACAGGACGACCAAGGCATCCCGCTCGACGGAAAACTCCTCGGAGGGCTCTTCCAACACGCGAACCAACTGTGCCATCCGGCTCTGCTCCACAAAGGCGGGCAACCGCCGACCGCTTCGCAAGGCTTTGACGTCGCGCACGGGGTTCTGCTCCACAATGCCTTCACGCATCAGATACCGGAAAAACGACCGAAGGGTGGATATGCGCCGATTCACGCTGCCGACGGCGATCCCGGCTTCGACGTCGCGCATCACCCAACCCCGGACATCGCCCAACTGCACTGCGACGGGATCCAATACCGACTCTCCGGACTCTGCAACACTGCGGCTTGCCTGCATATATGCCTCGAACTGACGCAAATCGCGACAGTATATATCAACGGTCGCTGCGGAACAACGCCGCTCGACTTCCATGTATCGCCCAAACCGCTCGATATAATCGATCATGACTTTTTTCACTGTTTACGCTGTTTTTGGCGACGGGAGGGTACTGTTCTCTTTGTGAACAAAGAGAACCAGAAAAAC
>JAFLSI010000185.1 GCA_022511025.1 Rikenella sp.
AGGGTACTGTTCTTTTTAACTGCGCTGCGCTTGTTTTCCTCCTCGCCGCTCGGCAGAGACCCCAAGCGGTCTCTGCGCTCGCTGGCAGCGTCGGTTGTGAACAGAAAGAACCAAAGAAACTTCAGCACGCATCCCGGTGGGATGCTACACCGATAAAACAAAATCGTGCAGGAGATTCAAACAAATCTCCTGCACGATATTCCTAAAGTCCTTTTACCGGGTCATGCGACAAATCGCCGCTGCACCGCAAGTCCGCCAACTATACTATTCCAGCGCGAAAACAATCGGCACATTGACATAAACCCGCACCGGTTTCCCCCGGTTTTCTCCCGGTTGCCACTTCGGCGAACTTTTCACCACCCGAATCGCCTCCTCATCCAGATACCGGTCCACCCCGCGCAACACCGTAACCCGACTCACCGAGCCGTCCCGTTCCACGACGAACTGAACCGTAACCTTTCCCTGCGAACCGTTATCGACAGCCATCGGCGGATATTTGATATGCTGGCTGCACCACCGCGAGAACGCATTGACATCCCCCCCCATAAAACTCGGCATCTTTTCGGCGACAATCACGATATCTTCTTCTTCCACTTCCTCTTCACCGCCGGTGTAGGTTCCCCCGAATTTTCCGACATCCACGGCCAAATCATTCGTAACGTCCAAGTCGAGCAGGTTCATCGTCTGTTCGATCTTGGCATCGTTCTGCACCACGTTGAGCAAGTCCGAAAGCACCACCGCCTGCGTTTTCATCGGTGCCGGCGGCCGTTTGTCCTCCTGTACGGTAACTTCGGTCATCTCCGTTTCGACAACGACCAACTCTTCGACCGGAATTTCGATCTTCCGTTCTTTCTGGCTCCAGCTGAACAAGGCGATACAGGCCGCTAAAGCCACGATAATCCCGATTTCCAGAAAATAGCTTCTTTTATTCTCCAGATCGGCTTTGGGTGATTTTTTGAGTTCCATGGGTTCGTATATTTCGTGTTTCTACACACTGTATTAATCCCTATTGCAAAAATAGGTGTTTTATTTCTAAAATGCAATACCGGCCGGACGAATTTTCAGCAATCGCTCCGGACCCCGGCAGCGCTAAAAAATCTCGGAAAGGATGCGCAATGAATTGACGTTGTAAATGGCATCCGTATGAAAGCCGTAAAGATCCGTCAGCCGCTCCAGCATCGAGACCCGCTGTTCGCGCGACAGGCCGACCGCCGCCAGTTCGTCGGCCATGCTGCCGTTCAACCGACGGAACAGAGCCGCCTCCGCCGGAGGCATCGCCAAGGTGTGCGTCGGGAGTTCCGGAACGTAAGTCCCGTTTCGGTAGTCTAACGAATAGCCTTCCTGCCAGTTGTCCCGGGGAGCATATCCCATATACTCGGTGAGCCGCACCAAGAACCACAGATGAAAATTGGCGACTCCGTCTCCCATGCCGTCCAGATCGGCCACCGACTCTTCGATAAAGCGGTACAATCCGCCGTCGGCCTCTCCGTCCTGAATCAATCGGTAGAGCAGCTCCGACAGGAACAGGGCGATCGTACTCTTGACAATATCGAAGGGCAGTTCGGCGAGACGAAAAGCCAGCTGCGGCTGTTCGATATGGTGCAGTTCGCCCCGCCCGGCCCAGGCATCGAAGTCCAACACGAAGAGCGGCTGATACAATCCCCGTCCGCTGTTGTGTGCGTTGAGTTTGGCGAGGTAGCTCCGTCGACCGTACTGGGCGGTAAAAATGTGTACGATCATTTTCCGCTCGCCGTATTTCATCGAGTGCAACACGATACCGCGGGTTTTGTAGCGTCCGCGAGGTATAACGACTTTTTTCCCTTTCAGGGGGGCCGCACTGCCTAACTGCTCAACCATTCGTTCTATTCCATTGGGGGTGGGATGCACCCTTCGGGTGTTTTACTGGCCGCCTTTACCCTTATTCGGCCTTGCGCCCACCCCTAAGGCAAAGCAAACTCCCGGTTGGAGTGCCCAGCGGCACCGCGGAGGCCGACGACTCTTTGAGTCGCAATGCTCGACGCTTTTGATTGCAACCCCGACGCTGGGTAAAGGCGGCCAACAAAAGACGCAACGCGTCCGACTCGAAGAGTCG
>JAFLSI010000186.1 GCA_022511025.1 Rikenella sp.
CGACCAGTTGACGACCTGGTTGGTACCCAGCGAGGTACGCGTTTCGCCAGCATCGAACGTTGCCGTAATGGCGGGCAGGGTGTACTTGCCGCCGTCGGCGGTAGCGGGATCGAAGTCCAGACCCGCATCCTTGGTGCAGCCGGCACCCCATGCCATGCACAGGAGCAGCACCGCTGCGCAATAAAGATTTCCTTTTTTCATCGTTGTTGTGTTGTTGTTTAGTTTTCGTCTGATCCACGGTTCTCATCTTCGGCGAAGAATCGAACACTTTTATTAAGAGGGGGCATCTTGCTAATCACCGTCGGGGGTGGGGAGCACCGCTCCGATCCGTCCCGTTTCCGGGACCTTGTCCGGTCCGTTCCGTGACCACCCTTTTTTCGGGGGTTCGGACACCCTTCGGATGCTCCCGGTTCGCTGCGAAAATTTGCACACATCATTTGCACACATTTTCACCCGATTTGCACACATCCTGCCCCGTTCTGCGGTGCGGCGCATGCCTCCCTTTTGCGCTTTTACTCTTTTTCGTTACGCTGTTTCTACCCGTTGGCTTACTTACCTGCCTTGGTTTGGTTTTCTACTAACCGATACGTGCCGCCGTTCGAAATCTCTTCCCGAGCTTGCGATCCGTGCCAGTTAATAAAAAATTACCAGGCGTAGCCGGCATCGATGTAGAAGCCGTCGTGATCGATGTCGTTGTCCCAGGCATTCCCGCCGTCGACATAGCTCGCATCGTCCGAGTTGTCATCGAGCTTGATGGTCACCGAACGGTCCAGCAGATAGCGGTAGCCCGCCCGGAAGCCCTCCTCGGGCGATTGTTGCGGGTTGACCGTCAGCTTGGTGTTGTCCGGCAGACGCGGATCGAACTCGATCGTGCCCGTACCTGCACCCGTGGGCAACAGCACGAAGTCGATGTAGGCGTTGCCCGGTTTGTCCCGCGTGATCTTCACCGGCGAAGGAAGCGTCACGGTGATCTGCTTGTGCGTCGCAGCTCCCGATTCGGTCGAGGCGAGTTTCCCCTGCCCGAAATCCAGCTTGCAATCTCCCGTCAGGTTCGATGCACTGTTCTTCGCCGTGAGGATCACCTGCTTGATGTACGCCTCCGTGATGCTCGGATCCGTCCCTTCGGACAGAGTCAGGCGCAACCGGATCAGTGACGTCACCGGAGCGAAGGTGAAGCGCACCATCTTCTCCTTGACGATCTCCTCCCGGCTCATCGACACCTTCCCCGATGAACAGATCTGTGCCTGTCCGAACTCCCCGGTCTGTGCCGCCGGTACCTCCAACTGTACCCCTCCGTCCGAATAGGTCGCTGCCGGGGCCGTCTTCTGCGGATAATACCCGTAGAAGTAGAAGTTCTCGACCGATTCGGCTCCGGGCGTATTCATCCACGACGAAACCTTCAGGAAGTTCCGGGGCGAGAAGACCCCTTCGTTCGTCCCCACGCTCCCCGGCTCGATCGCACAGAAGTCCGAGGTCAAATACCCATCGCCGCTTGCATCGAAAAAAAGTATTTATTAAGAGCCCGAGTCTTGCTAATCGGACTTTTCTTAGAATTCCCCTCAATACCCCTTCTCCGAAAAACGCTCCGATACGATACCCCTCCTCCCCATCCGAAGAAATATCGAACAATCCTACAATAGAGACTCCCGATTGTAATGAATCGACCGGAGCAGTTCGCCCCGAAAAAGGGGCCATTTTGTGTGCAAATCATCCGCTCCGGAAAACCGGATTTTCGGAGGCGAAAATGGCGATAAACAGCTCTGTCGTTTTGCGGCAAAAAACCGATGTTTTCGAACATCGTGCAACGTGCGATTTTTTGCACACGAATCGGGGCCTTTCTTTCGGAAACTTTCGAACGGGATGTTGCGGATGGGAATGTGCCGTTGTTCGGTTTGTCGCCGGTCGTATGATTGGGTTGCCGTTCCGGTCGGAGTTTAGGGAGGGTGAATCTCGGGAACTCTCCGATAAGTTGGAATAGCAAGACTCGGGCTCTTAATAAATACTTTTTTTCGATGCAAGCGGCGATGAGTATTTGACCTCGGACTTCTGTGCGATCGAGCCGGGGAGCGTGGGGACGAACGAA
>JAFLSI010000187.1 GCA_022511025.1 Rikenella sp.
GCGATCCGTAAGGATCGCCGGCCTCTGCGCCCAGCGGCGAAGCCGCTCGGGGGGGTGGGCGCGAGGCCGAATAAGGGTAAAGACTGCCAATAAAACAACACCCAACGGGTGCGTCCGACTTGCCGAACCGGCAATTATTCTTGGGTTGCGACTTGTTTGTATTGTTTCGGGAGATACTGCAAATAAAGCGTAACGAACGGTACGACAGTTGTGGTATCCATGAGCTTGAATGCAGTCAAAATAAATAACGATTAGAGGGGAAAATAAATCGGGTCTATCGGCTGGAAAGCCGATAGACCCGATAGCGTAGTAACAAAAGGGTCGGTACCCCTTGTTCAGAAAGGCATTACATCATGCCGCCCATACCCCCCATTCCGCTCGGCATGGCCGGAGCCGGATTCTCCTCTTTGATGTCAGCCAGCACGCATTCAGTCGTCAAGAACATCGATGCCACCGAAGCTGCATTTTCGAGAGCCACCCGGGCCACCTTCGTCGGGTCGATGATACCCGCTTTGAACATATCTTCGTATTCGTCCGTACGTGCATTGTACCCGAAAGCACCTTTGCCCTCTTTGACTTTGTTGACCACGACCGAACCTTCGCCACCCGCATTGGCTACGATCTGACGCAACGGTTCTTCGATCGCCCGTTTCACGATGTGAATACCCGTCGTTTCGTCTTCGTTTTCGCCTTTCAGCTTTTCGAGCGCCTGCGTAGCCCGGATATAAGCCACCCCGCCGCCCGGAATGATCCCTTCGGCTACAGCGGCCCGCGTGGCTGCCAGCGCATCGTCCACCCGGTCTTTCTTCTCTTTCATTTCCACTTCGGTCGCCGCCCCGACATAGAGTACAGCCACCCCGCCGGCCAATTTGGCCAACCGTTCCTGCAATTTCTCCTTGTCGTAGTCCGACGTCGAAACTTCGATCTGTTTGCGGATCTGAGCTACCCGGTCTTTGATCGCCTCTTTCTTGCCCGCGCCGTTGACGATCGTCGTGTTTTCTTTGGTCAGCGTTACCTTTTCCGCCGAACCCAACAGGTCGATCGTTGCGCCGTCGAGTTTCAAACCGGTCTCTTCGCTGATTACGGTCCCGCCGGTCAAGATGGCGATGTCCTGCAACATCTCCTTGCGCCGGTCGCCGAAGCCCGGAGCTTTGACCGCTGCAATTTTCAGCGTGCCGCGCAATTTGTTGAGCACTAACGAAGAGAGTGCTTCGCCGTCGACGTCTTCGGCAATGACCAACAGCGCCCGACCGCTCTGTGCCACCGGTTCCAGCACCGGCAACAGCTCTTTCATGGTCGAAACCTTCTTGTCGGTAATCAGGATGTAGGGTTTTTCGAGGTCTGCCTCCATCTTTTCAGGATCGGTCATGAAGTAGGGCGAAATATATCCGCGGTCGAACTGCATCCCTTCCACTACGTCGACATGGGTTTCGGTCCCTTTCGCCTCTTCGACGGTGATTACCCCCTCTTTCTTCACTTTGCTCATCGCTTCGGCGATCAACTTGCCGATTGCCGAGTCGTTGTTGGCCGAAATCGTCCCGACTTGTTCGATTTTGCTGATGTCGTCGCCGACTTTCTGGCTCTGTTTCTTCAAATCGGCCACTACGGCTTCGACGGCTTTGTCGATCCCGCGCTTGAGATCCATCGGGTTGGCTCCGGCGGTTACGTTTTTAATCCCGGTGGAAATAATGGCCTGGGCCAAAACGGTTGCCGTGGTCGTCCCGTCTCCGGCGTCGTCGTTGGTCTTCGAGGCTACCTCTTTTACGAGCTGAGCGCCCATGTTGGCTACGTTGTCTTCCAATTCTACCTCTTTGGCCACGCTGACTCCGTCCTTGGTTACCTGAGGTGCACCGAATTTCTTGTCGATCAGTACGTTACGACCTTTCGGGCCTAAGGTTACTTTTACTGCATTGGCTAATGCGTCTACGCCTGACTTGAGTTGTTCTCTGGCGTCGGTGTCGAATATAATCTGTTTTGCCATAATCTGTATTGTTACTTTTTGCTGCGTTTGTTCTTTGATGTCGGGAGGGTACTGTTCTCTTTGTGAACAAAGAGAACCAGAAAAACT
>JAFLSI010000188.1 GCA_022511025.1 Rikenella sp.
CCCCGCGCGGCGGGGCGCAACTTCGGCGGAGCTTGTTGCTTCCACCGCTGGCGTCGGCCCGCACCCCCGAATGAAAAGAACACTGTGCCTCCACCACTCCTACGGAGTGGACAGGCCGAAGCCCCCGGCAGCGGAGGCCTGAATCGGGGTAAAGGCTGCCAATAAAACACCCGCCCGCCTAACCCAAAGGTCGCAACTTTCAAAATGCAAGGCCGAATCAAAGTAGAGGCTATACCTCCGCACCGCACCCACAGCGAGACCCCTCGATATCATACAAACTCTTTCCAGTTCGGACCGATTCGATTTTACAACGGACCGGCAGGACAAAAACCGCAATAAAGTTTAACTTTGCAAACAGAAAGGACCCAGAGGAACAGACGGGGGATAAAATGCGAAACAAAAGACCATAAATACTTACCGACCGATGGATATAACGAAAATGCCGTTGTCCGGCAAGACTCGGAAAGAACACGACCTGTTGGGCGATTTGGAGATACCCGAAGAGTACTATTTCGGTGTGCAAACCATGCGCGCACTCGACAATTTTCATATCAGCCGGGTGCGGTTGTGCATGTACCCCTACTTCATCAAGGCGCTGGCCATGGTCAAGGAGGCCGCGGCGAAAGCCAACCGCGATCTGGGCGAGATCAAACCGGAAGTGGCCGACGCGATTATCGCGGCCTGCCACGAAGTGGAACAGGGAAAACTCGACTCGCAGTTCGTCGTCGACATGGTGCAGGGAGGGGCCGGAACCTCTACGAACATGAATGCCAACGAAGTGATAGCCAATCGGGCGTTGGAAATTTTGGGACACCGGCGCGGCGAATACCAGTACTGCCATCCGAATAACGATGTGAACCATTCGCAGTCGACGAACGACGCCTATCCGACGGCTGTGAAGATCGCGTTGATCTACCAGACGCAGGATTTGATCGGTTCGCTGCGGGAGCTGATCGGAGCGTTCCATGCCAAAGGGATCGAATTTGCGGATGTCATTAAGATGGGGAGAACGCAGTTGCAGGATGCGGTGCCGATGACGCTGGGACAGGAGTTCGACGCTTATGCGGCGAACTTGGCCGAGGAGATCGACCGGCTGGAACAGAATGCCAAACTGCTGTTGGAGGTCAACATGGGGGCCACGGCGATCGGAACCGGAATCAATGCCGATCCGCAGTACAGCCAGATCTGTATCCAGTATTTGCGCGAGATTACGGGACTGCCGATAACGGCGGCCACGAATATGATCGAGGCTACGAACGATACGGGGGCGTTCGTGATTTACTCGTCGGCTGTCAAACGGATGGCGGTGAAACTGTCGAAGATTTGCAACGACCTGCGCTTGTTGTCGTCCGGTCCGCGAACGGGACTGAACGAGATCGATCTGCCGCCGATGCAGCCGGGTTCTTCGATCATGCCGGGGAAGGTCAATCCGGTGATCCCGGAGGTGGTGAATCAAATTGCCTACAAGGTGATCGGGAACGACCTGACCGTTACGATGGCGGCCGAAGCGGGGCAGTTGGAACTCAACGTGATGGAACCGATCATCGTGTACAGTATTCTGGAGTCGATCGTGATGCTCGTGAACGGGATGAATACGCTGCGCGAGAAGTGTATTCTGGGGATCACGGCCAACAAGGAGCGGTGTCGCGATATGGTTTACCACAGCATCGGGCTGGTAACGGCTCTGAATCCCTACTTAGGGTACGAGACTTCGACCGAATTGGCGAAAGAGGCGTTGCGGAGCGGCAAGGGGATTTACAACTTGGTGCTGGAGCGGAACTTGATGTCGAAAGATGAGTTGGATCATGTTTTGCGGCCGGAAAATATGGTCAAGCCGAGAAAGTTTTTGCGGAAGTAGAGCGGGCTTTAGGGTTTTGTGCGTCGTTGCGGTTTGATTAGCGTCCGGCATGATTACTTGGGGTAGAGGCTGCCCCTTGCCCGCCGCGGGCACGCGGGGCCTGCCCGGCCCGAG
>JAFLSI010000189.1 GCA_022511025.1 Rikenella sp.
AAGTTTTTCTGGTTCTCTTTGTTCACAAAGAGAACAGTTCTCTCCCGTTACCAAAGAACGGGCATTCAAAAGAATAGTACGATTAACTTTGTCATAATGAAAAAGAGATTTTTTTTGCTGCTTGTCTGGATCGGAGGGGCGTGCGCATCGGTCGCCGCTCAGACCGTATCGGTTCATGAACCGACGATCCCGGTCGTCGTAGGGCGGGCCAACAACATCATCTTCGACCTCCGTGTAACGCCGACCCGCGACGGCGAGCGGCTGACCGGTCTGACAATCGATTTTCCGAAACAGGATTTGCCCTATATCGAAGCCGTGCGGGTCTTTTACACCGGTACCACCTCCATGTTGGGTTCCCGGACGACCTCGTCCGGGCTGACGCATGCTATCGACGAATATGCCGGCGGACAGCGCATTTTCGACCATCCGGCCTATGCCGTGCTGCTGGCACAGGATACGGCCGTGGCGAAGCAGCGCAAAGGGACGGTTACGCTCGCTTTCGACCAGCCGTTGTTTCCGTGGGCCAACTATTTTTATGTCAGTTTGTCGATTGCGGCGAATACACCGCTGACGCACAAGTTTGCCCCCTCGCTCGTTCGGGTGGCGGTCGGCGGCGGACGCTTCGCTTCGCTCGACCCGAAACACCGGGCCGACGGCCATCGGCCGGCGGTGGCCGTACGTACGGCAGGGGACGACGGGGTGCACTCCTACCGCATACCCGGGCTGGCGACCACGGCGAAGGGGACGCTCCTCGGAGTTTACGATGTGCGGAACCACAACAACATCGACCTGCAGGAGGATGTACAGGTCGGTCTGAGCCGCAGTACGGACGGAGGGCAGAGCTGGGAACCGATGCGGCGGATTATGGATCTCACGTCGTACGGTTCGCTGCCCCGGTCGCAGAACGGGACCGGCGACCCGTCGATTTTAGTCGACCCGTTGCGCGGACGGGTTTGGGTGATGGCGCTGTGGAACCACGGAATGGGAGGCGGCCGCGGCTGGTGGGCTTCGCGCAATCGGGCGATGACCCCGGAGGAACAGACGGGGCAGGTGCTGCTGGTCCACAGCGACGACGACGGCCGCACGTGGTCCGAACCGGCGAACATCACCGAACAAATCAAGGATCCGACCTGGCACCTGATCCTGCAGGGGCCGGGACGGGGTATCGTGATGCAGGACAGTACGCTGGTCTTTCCGATTCAGTGGACCGATTCGACGCACATGCCGTTCGCTTCGATCGTCTGGAGCCGGGACAACGGCCGCACGTGGACGATCGGTACGCCGGCCTTTGTCAATACGACGGAGTCTCAGGTGGTGGAGCTGGAGCCGGGGGTGTTGATGCTGAACATGCGGCGCAACGGGGGCAGCAGCCGGGCGGTCTGTGTAACGCGGGATATGGGGCGCACGTGGGAGGAGCATCCGACTTCGTGCCACGCGTTGCGCGAACCGGTCTGCATGGCGAGTCTGATCCGGGTGCCGGCGGCGGAGAATGTTCTCGGACGGGATTTGCTCCTCTTTTCGAACCCGGACACGACGAAAACACGGGCCAAAATCACGATCAAGGCGAGCTTGGACAACGGATTGACCTGGCTGCCGCAAAACGAACTTCTGTTGGACGAGGAGCCGGGTTGGGGCTACTCTTGTCTGACGATGATCGACCCGCAAACGGTGGGGATTCTCTACGAGGGCAGTGCGGCGCAGATGACTTTTCAGGCGATTCCGTTGCGCGACATCGTCCGGACGGAACATTGATCGCTCGGTTTTTCGCTGGGTTCGAGAGAACGGTCCCTTTCTTGAAAGAAAGGCACCCCAAACAGAACAAACATGAGGCCGAGATAGACATAGCGATACGCAGTATCGCCGGAAGTCTTTTTGGTTCTTTTTCTTCAGAACCGACGCTGCCAGCGAGAGCAGAGACC